>NZ_JBUZNP010000002.1:0-464825 GCF_055326215.1 Tessaracoccus pujii
GGGAACCGCTGATTAATGGGCCAGCCTGGTTTGTCGGTGGATGCGCAGTCGGTGGGTGTTTGGCCGGTGAATGGCGTGTTGGCTAGGTAGAATGCTGGTTGTGGATGAGTTGCAGCCGAGTTTGTCTGAGGTCGAGTACGGTCAGCGTCGCCGGGTCCCGAAGCGGGAGGAGTTCCTCAAGCGGATGGACGCGGTGGTGCCGTGGGCGGACTGGGTCAAGCTGATCGAGCCGCACTACTACAACAAGACCCGCGGCAGGCGGCCGATACCGCTCGAGACGATGCTGCGGATGTACCTGCTGCAGGTGTGGTTCCACCTCTCCGACGAAGGCGTGGAAGATCAGATCAACGACTCGTACGCGATGCGCAAGTTCATGGGTGTGGACTTCGCTACCAGGCAGGTCCCTGACGCCACGACCCTGCTGCATTTTCGGCACCTGCTGGAGGAGCACCAGCTGGGTGAGGCGATGTTCTCCGCGTTGAACGCCCGGCTGGAGGCCGACGGTCTGGTCATGCGTGGCGGGAGCATCGTGGATGCCACGATCATCGCCGCACCTTCGTCGACGAAGAACGCCACCGGCACCCGGGATCCCGAGATGCATCAGACCAGGAAGGGGCGCCAGTGGTACTTCGGGATGAAGGCCCACGCCGGGGTCGATGCCGGCACGGGTCTAGTGCACTCGGTGACCGCGACAGCAGCCAACGTGCACGACCTGGACCAGATCACCCATCTGGTGCGCGAGGATGACCAGGTCGTCTACGCCGACGCCGGCTATTCGGGTGTGACGAAACGCCCCGAGATCCGCGGCGACGACCACCTGTCACACGTCGAGTGGCGGGTCGCTGCCCGGCAGGGCACGTGGAGAGCGATGCACCCTCACGAGCAGCGACTCGAGTCGAGGAAGGCGTCGGTGCGGGCGAAGGTGGAGCACGTGTTCCTGATCGTGAAGCGGGACTTCGGGCTGTCCAAGACCCGCTACCGCGGGCTGGCGAAGAACCTGAACCAGCTCCAGGTCGCGATGGCCTCGGCGAACCTGCTGATGCTCGCCCGCGCGAACACGATCGAAACCAGACTCAAGACCGCCGCTGCTACCGGGTAGCCCCTGGCGGCAGCCTGCCCAGAACCGCAGAAAAGGGCCCTGAACAAGGGCCGGAGGGCAAGCAACCGGCCCTCACCGGCCCCACCGGCGGCCCCACAGCCACCGTCAAGCCCACCCCCGGACGGATGCCCCAAATGATCAGCGGATCCCTAGGCCGGGCGACCCACCGTCTCGTCCTGGGGTGCGTCGCTGAGCACAACGCCCAGGATCTCCAGCGACGCCTTGGCGGCGGTGAGCCCGATCTCCTCCAGCACCTCCTCGCGGGAGCCGTGCCGCAGGAAGCGCTGCGGAATCCCGAAGGTGAGCACCCGCGACGCGGCGCCCGCCTCGGCCAGGCGCGCGCGCAGCTTCTGCCCGACGCCCCCCTCGACGAGGTTGTCCTCCATCGTCACCACGAGGTCATGATCGGCTGCGAGGTGAACCAGGTCCGCGCTCACCGGGAGCGCCCAGAGCGGATCGACCACCGAGGCCGGCACGCCCTGGTCTCCGAGCCGCTCGGCCACCGCTACCGCCATGCCTGCGAATTGGCCATAGCCGACGATGAGCACCCGGGCATCCGCGGAGCGCCGGAGGACGTCCACCCGCGACAGCCCCTCTCCGACGTGCGCGACCTCCGGCAGCTCGTCAGGCAGACGCTCCTTCGAGTAGCGCACCACAGTGACCGCGTCCGCCACGTCGACGGCCCGGTCCAGCGCGGCCACCAGCCTGGCCTGGTCCCTCGGCGCGGCCAGTTGAACGCCCGGCACGATGCCCAGCAGCGTCATGTCCCACATGCCGTTGTGGCTGGGGCCGTCAGTGCCCGTGACACCGGCACGGTCCAGGGCGATGGTGATTCCCACGCCGTGCAGCGCGGCGTCCATGAGCACCTGGTCGAACGCCCGGTTGAGGAAGGTGGCGTACAGCGCCACGACGGGGTGCAGGCCTGACCTGGCGAGGCCGGCAGCCGACACAATGGCGTGCTGTTCTGCGATGCCCACGTCGAACGTGCGCTCGGGGAATGCCGCGGCGAACCGGCCGAGGCCTGTGGGGTACAGCATCGCCGCCGTGACCGCGACGACGTCCGGGCGCCGCTGGCCCACCTGCACCATGGCCTCGGCGAACGCGTCGGTCCAGGTGGCCTGCACCGCGGCCGAGAGCGGCTCACCCGTGATCTCGTTGATCCGCCCCACAGCGTGGAAGCGATCTTCCTCGTGGTCCTCGGCGGCCTGGAAGCCGCGACCCTTGCGCGTGACGCAGTGCACGAGGACGGGGCCGCCGTAATGACGCGCCTGTTCGAGGTGGTTGGTGAGGGAGATGATGTCGTGGCCGTCGAGAGGTCCCATGTACTTGATGCCCAGGTCCGAGAACATCGACTGCGGGGCCAGCACGTCCTTCACACCGGTCTTGACACCGTGCATGAGGTCGTAGACCGGCCGCCCCACCACCGGGAGCCTCTTCACGCCGCGCTTGATCAGGCTCAGCGTCTTCTCGTAGCGCTGATCCGTGCGCAGGCCCGCCAGGTGATTGGCCAGCCCTCCCACTGTGGGTGTGTACGAGCGGCCGTTGTCGTTGACCACCACCACGAGTCTCAGGTCGTGGCTGGCGGCGATGTTGTTGAGCGCCTCCCAGGCCATGCCGCCGGTGAGGGCACCGTCGCCGATGACGGCCACGACCGTGCGCTGCTCTCCCCGGAGCCTGAACCCCTTGGCCAGCCCCTCGGCCCAGGACAGCGACGTGGAGGCGTGTGAGTTGGCCACCCAGTCGTGCTCGGATTCCGCGGGCTCGGGGTAGCCTGACAGGCCGCCACGCTGCCGCAGCGTGTCGAATCCCTTGGCACGTCCCGTCAGGATCTTGTGCACGTAGCTCTGATGTCCGGTGTCGAAGATGATCGGATCCGACGGCGAATCGAAGACCCGGTGGATGGCCATGGTGAGCTCGACCACACCCAGGTTGGGACCCAGGTGGCCACCCGTGCGGCTCACCTTGGTGATGAGGAAGGACCGGATCTCGGCGGCGAGTTGGACCAGTTGCCGACGCGAGAGCGCACGAAGGTCGCGCGGGCTCTGGACCGTTTCCACCAAGGACATGCGGACAATAGTAGGCCCAAAGGCCCAGGCCCCCGGCGTACCACCACTACAGCCTGGGCACGAATCGTGCGTCACGGAGCGCCTGATTCACCAGATCCACCCCGCGCGCGACACGCACGAGCCTGGCCTCCTCCTGCTGCAGCACCGCTGCCGCCTGGTCCGCGGTGGCGGCGTCCACCACCCCGGCGAGTGAGGACCGCAGGCCGGTGAGGCCGGTGCGCGTAGCCACCAGTTGCGATGCGACGAATTCCTGCGTCAGGCGCGCCAGCACCACGGGATGGCGCCTCAGCACCTGGTATCCGCGGTATTCCGAGGGACAGCAGTCCAACAGGAACCCCTCGGCTGACGCCAGCCAACCCTGGGAACCCGGAGGCCGCACCGCGCCCGGCCAGCCGGGAGGCACGTAGACGCGGATCACTTCGTCATCATCGAACATACGTTCTATTGAACCGCACGCCCCCGACAGAAGTAAAGAGAGGCCTCGCGAACGGGCTGAGGGGCGGTCCCCACCAGGAGGACCGCCCCTCAGAGGCCTCGGCTCTCAGGCCTTGGCGAGGTTGCGCAGGACGTACTGCATGATGCCGCCGTTGACGTAGTAGCCGCGCTCCCCCGGCGTGTCGATGCGGACCACCGCGTCGAACGTGACCGCGGTTCCATCAGGCCGCTGCGCGGTCACCGTCATGGTGGACGGCGTCTCCCCGTCGTTGAGCTGGGTCACGCCCGCGACGGAGAAGGTCTCCTCGCCGGTGAGCCCGAGCGTCTGGGCGGACTGGCCCTCCGGGAATTGCAGCGGAAGCACACCCATGCCGATGAGGTTGGAGCGGTGGATGCGCTCGTAGCTCTCCGCGATGACAACCCGGACACCCAGGAGGGCGGTGCCCTTGGCCGCCCAGTCACGCGACGAGCCGGAACCGTACTCCTTGCCGGCAAGGACCACCAACGGGGTGCCGGCCGCTGCGTAGTTGACCGACGCGTCGTAGACGGTCGTGACGGGGGCGCCTGGCTGGGTGAAGTCGCGGGTGAATCCGCCTTCGGTGCCCGGGGCGATCTGGTTGCGCAGGCGGATGTTGGCGAAGGTGCCGCGGATCATGACCTCGTGGTTGCCGCGCCGTGATCCGTAGGAGTTGAAGTCCCGCCGCTCGACACCTCGTTCGGTGAGGTAGACCCCTGCAGGTGAATCCGCCTTGATGCTGCCTGCCGGGGAGATGTGGTCCGTGGTCACCGAATCCCCCAGCTTGAGGAGCACCCGCGCACCGGAGACGTCGCGCACCGGCGTCGGCTCGGCCGGCATGTCGTCGAAGTACGGAGCCTTGCGCACGTAGGTGGAATCGGCCTCCCACTCGAACGTCTCGCCGTCGGGCGTGGGCAGCGACCGCCACCGCTCGTCGCCCGCGAAGACGTCCGCGTAGCGCGACGTGAACATCTCCGCGCTGATCGAGCCGCCGATCACCTCGTTGATCTCCGACTCCGTCGGCCACAGGTCACGCATGTAGACGTCGTTGCCGTCCGGATCCTGCCCCAGAGGCTCCGTGAAGAGGTCGATGTCCATCGTGCCGGCGAGCGCGTAGACGATCACGAGCATCGGCGATGCCAGGTAGTTCATCTGGACGTCCGGGTTGATCCGGCCCTCGAAGTTGCGGTTGCCCGACAGGACCGCCGACACCGCGAGGTCGTTGGCGTTGATCGCCTCGGAGACCTCGGTGATGAGGGGCCCGGAGTTGCCGATGCAGGTGACACAGCCATAACCCACGAGGTTGAACCCGATGGCGTCGAGGTACTGCGTCAGGCCGGACTTGTCGTAGTAGTCGGTGACCACCTGTGAGCCCGGCGCGAGTGAGGTCTTCACCCAGGGCTTGCGGGTGAGCCCGCGCTCCACGGCCTTCTTCGCCACCAGGCCGGCGCCGATCATGACGCTGGGGTTGGAGGTATTGGTACACGAGGTGATCGACGCGATCGTGACAGCGCCGTGGTCCAGCTCGAAGGTGGTGCCGTCGGCGAGGGTCACCGGGACCGCGGCATGGACGCGGGGCCGCATGGTGTGGTGCGTCGGGTCCGCGGGCGCGGGCGAATTGTCGACCGCCGACGGATCGGGTCCGGTGGGATCCGAGGCCTCCATGGTGGCCGCGACCGCGCGGTCGTAGCCCGAGTACACGGCATCCTCGTGCGGTGCGCCGACGAAACCCGCGACCGCCTCACGGAAAGCCGCCTTGGACTCGTCCAGGCGGATGCGGTCCTGCGGCCGCTTCGGACCCGCGATGGAGGGGACCACGGTGCCCAGATCCAGCTCGATGTACTCGGAGAACTTCGGCTCGACACTCGGGTCGTGCCACAGGCCCTGAGCCTTGGCGTAGGCCTCCACCAGAGCGAGCTGCTGCTCCTCGCGGCCGGTCAGGCGCAGGTAGTCCATGGTCTTGTCGTCGATCGGGAAGACGGCGATCGTGGAGCCGTACTCCGGGGACATATTGCCGATGGTGGCGCGGTTGGCCAGTGGGACCTGCGCCACGCCGTCGCCGTAGAACTCGACGAACTTGCCCACGACCTTGTGCTCACGCAGCATCTCGGTGATCGTGAGGACGAGGTCGGTTGCCGTGGTGCCCTCGGGGAGTTTCCCGGTGAGCTTGAAGCCGACGACACGCGGCAGCAGCATGGACACAGGCTGGCCCAGCATGGCGGCCTCGGCCTCGATGCCGCCCACACCCCAGCCCACCACGCCGAGTCCGTTGACCATGGTGGTGTGCGAATCCGTGCCCACGCAGGTGTCCGGGTAGGCCTGGAGCACGCCGCCGACGGTGCGGGGGAAGATCACCCGAGCCAGGTGTTCGATGTTGACCTGGTGCACGATGCCGGTGCCGGGCGGTACGACCTTGAAGTCGTCGAAGGCCATCTGACCCCACCGCAGGAACTGATAGCGCTCGCGGTTGCGCTGGTACTCGATGTCGGTGTTGGCCTCGAAGGCCCCCGCGATGCCGAAGACCTCTGCGATGACGGAGTGGTCGATGACCATTTCGGCGGGCGAGAGGGGGTTGACCTTCTCCGGGTCTCCCCCGAGCGCTGCGACCGCCTCCCGCATGGTCGCCAGGTCCACCACGCAGGGCACGCCGGTGAAGTCCTGCATGATGACGCGTGCGGGCGTGAACTGGATCTCGTGGTCGGGTTGGGCCGCGGGGTCCCAGCCGCCGAGAAACTCGATGTCATCGCGGGTGATGTTGGCGCCGTCCTCGGTGCGCAACAGATTCTCGAGGAGGACCTTGAGGCTGAAGGGCAGCTTCTCGGAGCCCGGAACCGCATCGATGCGGAAGATCTCGTACGAGGTGCCGTTGACGTCGAGGCTCGCCTTGGCCCCGAAACTGTTGACGCTCATCCTTCTCCTTCACTTGGCTGTCGCCAAACTCTCTTGACATCAAGATACCATGCGATGCGCGGTCGGCGCCATCGCCGGTCACGGTCAGTCTAAGGGCACCTCAGCGGTGCGTGGACGAGGGTGGAGGATCGCCACGCACTCCACGTGATGTGTCATGGGAAACAGGTCGAATGCCCTGATGGAGCCGGCGCTGTAGCCCGCCGCCGCGAAGGTGGCGAGGTCCCGGGCCAGCGCCGACGGATCGCAGGCCACGTACGCGACAGCCCGCGGTCGCCGCGCCACGACGGCCGCCACGACCTCGGCCCCGGCACCCTTGCGCGGGGGGTCCAGCACCACCAGATCCGCCCAGTCCGGCAGGTCACGGTGACCGCGCTCCAGCGGGCCCGCCACGAACTCCGCCTCGGGCACGTTGAGCCTGGCCAGACGAACCGCCTCGCGTGCCACCTCGGCCCCCTGCACCACGCAGCCGGCGTCGACGAGCGCACCGGCGAACAGCCCCACGCCGCAGTAGAGATCCAATGCCCGCTCCCCCGCCCGGGGCCGAAGGCCCTCGAGCACCGCGCCGGTCAGGATTTCGGCGCTGTGCGGATGCACCTGCCAGAATCCTCCGGGCTCCACGTGGTAGGTGCGTCCACGTACCTCCTGGCGGACTGTCGCCTCCCGGCGTGTTCCCGGGACCGCGACCACGACGGTCCGGTCGTCCGCGACCGTCACCTCCACCTCCCCGCCCGGTCGGGCGACCCGCTCCAGGTCGGCCACCGACGGGCCCGGCGCAGCGATGAGGCAGCCCTGGGGTGGCAGCGGGACGACCTGGTGCGATCGCCTGGCGCGCAGACCCACCCGGCCCGCGTCGTCGACGGCGTAGCGCACCCGGGTACGCCACCCCAGCAGGCCACCGGGCGCGGCCTCGACCTGGCCGTCCCAGCGCAGCCCCGCCAACCGCTCCAACTGCTCCGCGACGACGGCGGTCTTCAGGATCAGCTGAGTCGCCTGGTCCGCGTGCTGCCAGTCGCATCCGCCGCACCGGTCGGCGATCGGGCACGGCGCCGGGACACGCCCGGCGGCCGGCTCCAGCACGCCGATCACCCTCGCCCGGTCGAACCGCCTGCCGGTCTCCGTGACCTCGACGACCACCCGCTCCCCCGGGAGCCCTCCGGTGACGAACAGGACCTTCCCCTCGGAGCGGCCGACCACGTACCCGCCGTGCGCGACGCGTTCGAGCGTCACCTCGACGCTCATCGTCGGCGCGGTTCCGAGGCCTTGTGTGCGGCCTCCTTCGCCTTGCCGGAGGACCGCAGCTGGTAGGGCACGCTGGTGACCATCACCCCCGGCATGAAGTGCAGCCGGGTCCGGATCAGCAGCGCGGTCTGGTTGTGCAGGAGCTGCTCCCACCAGTGGCCCACGACGAACTCCGGGATGTAGACGATCACGACGTCACGGGGATTCTCGCTGCGCAGCTCCGCCACGTACTTGATGAACGGGCCGGTGATTTCGCGGTAGGGCGACGCGATCACCTTGAGTGGGACACCGAAGTCCTCTGCTTCCCACTCGTCGAGGATCTGCTCCACCTCGTCGTCGTCGACCGCCACGGTCACTGCCGTCAGCGTCGTGGATCGGGCCGCGCGGGCGAAGGCGATGGCGCGGAGCGTGGGGAGGTTGACACGCTGGGCCAGGACGACGCCCCGCACCCGGCTGGGCAGGGCGCGATCGGAGTCCGGCCTGAGCGCGACCTCTTCCGCCACGGCCTGGTAGTGCTTCGAGATCGCCATCATCATCGCGAACATCACGGCCATCGCCACCAGGGCCAGGTAGGCGCCGTGGACGAACTTGGACAGCAGGACGACGATCAGCACCGCACCGGTGGCCGTGGCACCCACGGTGTTGATGACCCGGGCACGCTTCATCCTGCTCCGGGCCCTGCTCTCATGCTCGGTGCGCAGGGCGCGGGTCCAGTGCCGGTTCATACCGATCTGCCCGATCGTGAAGGACAGGAACACGCCCACCACGTAGAGCTGGATGAGGGCGGTCACCGAGGCGTCGAACGCGAGCACCAGTCCGCTGGCGGCGAGGGCTAGCATCACGATGCCGTTGGAGTAGGCGAGCCGGTCACCTCGGGTGTGGAGCTGGCGTGGCAGGAATCCGTCCTTGGCGAGCAGCGAGGCCAGCGACGGGAAGCCGTTGAACGCGGTGTTGGCGGCAAGGAAGAGGATCAGCATGGTGGCGGTGACGACCAGGTAGAAGCCGGGCTCGAACCAGTCCATGAACACGACGCGGGCGAGCTGGCCGGTCACCGTGGTCGCCGCCGAGTGGATGGTCTCGCCGGCCTCGTTGACGTAGTGCGTCCCGGTCAGTTCGTCGATGAGGTGCACCTTGGTCAGGTTCGCCAGCGTGACGATACCCATCAGCAGCGTGATCGCCAGCACGCCGAGCAGGCCCAGCACGGTCGCGGCGTTCCTGCTCTTGGGCTGACGGAAGGCGGGGACCCCGTTGGCGATCGCTTCGACACCGGTCAGGGCGGCGGCTCCGGAGGAGAACGACCGCGCGAGGATGGCGATGAAGACCCATCCCGCGGTGTGCTCGATCCCGTCCGCCGTGACCACGATGAGATCGGCGGTCTCGCTCTTGAGAGGCTGGCCCAGGACGAGGATGCGGAAGAGTCCGATGACGATCATGAGCAGCATCGAGACGATGAAGACATAGCTGGGGATGGCGAACGCGCTGCCCGACTCCCGGACTCCGCGCAGGTTCATCACGGTGAGGAACACGATGACGCCTACGGCGGTCCACGCCTCGTAGCCGTCGAGGAACGGCGCCATCGCCTTGGCGTTGATCACGCCCGCCGACACGGACACAGCGACGGTGAGGACATAGTCGACCAGCAGCGACGACGCCACGGTCAGCCCTGCGTAGTGACCCAGGTTCTCACGGGCCACTTCGTAGTCACCTCCACCGTTGGGGTAGGCGTGCACCGTCTGCCGGTACGACGTCACCACCACGGCGATGACCACCGCGACCGCGAGCCCGATCTGCCAGGAGAACATGAATCCGGCCATGCCCGCCAGGGACAAGGTGATCAGGATCTCATCAGGGGCATAGGCGACCGAACTCAGGGCGTCCGACGCGAAGACCGGGAGAGCCAGCCGTTTGGGCAGCAGCGTCTCGCCCATCTGGGCGTTGGTGAGACGCCGCCCCACCACCATGCGCTTGAGCGCCGACATCACGTTCACGGGGTTACGGTAGACCTGTTGTCCCCCAAAGTCATTGCGCGCCGTTGGGCCATCGGGGTGTAGGTTCTGTGGCGACAGTCTCCGAAGGAGTCAGGGTGCACATCGTCATCATGGGATGCGGCCGAGTCGGCTCGATGCTCGCGACCGGCCTCGAGAAGCGTGGCCACAGCGTCGCCATCATCGACGTGAACGTGGACGCGTTCCGCCGCCTGGGCCAGGATTTCAAGGGCCTGACCATCAAGGGCGTCGGCTTCGACCGCGAGGTTCTCGAGGCCGCCGGGATCCGCAAGGCGGACGCGTTCGCGGCCGTGTCGTCGGGGGACAACTCCAACATCCTCGCGGCACGCGTGGTCCGCGAGAACTACCACGTCGACAACGTCGTGGCGCGCATCTACGACCAGGGCCGCGCCGCCGTCTACGAGCGCCTGGGCATCCCCACCGTCGCGACGGTGAAGTGGACGGTCACGCAGGTGCTCCGTCGCCTGCTCCCTGAGGGGAGTGAACCGGTCTGGCGTGACCCGACGGGCACCGCCAGACTCCTGCAGATCAAGGTGCACAACGGGTGGGTCGGCCGTCGGATCAGCGAATTGCAGTCCGCGGCGGGCACCCCGATCCCCTTCATCCAGCGCGTGGGTCGCGGCCTGGTGCCGGATCGCGACACCATCTTCCAGGACGGTGATCTCGTCTACATCGCGTGCCACACGGACCGCACGGACGAGCTGGAGACACTCTTCGCCAATCCGCCGGCCAAGCACTAGGAGCATCATGCGCGTCGCCATCGCCGGGGCCGGCAATGTGGGCCGGTCCATCGCCCGTGAGTTGATCGCCAACGGTCACCAGGTCCTCCTCATCGAGCGGGATCCTGCCGCCATCAAACCGGACTCGGTGCCCGGCGCGGACTGGTTCCAGGCCGACGCCTGCGAACTGCAGTCCCTGGAGGAGGCCGAGCTGGAGAACTGCGACGTGGCCATCGCCGCCACCGGGGACGACAAGGTCAACCTGGTGCACTCGCTCCTCGCCAAGACCGAGTTCGGGGTTCCGCGCACCGTCGGGCGCGTCAACCATCCCGGCAACGAGTGGCTGTTCGACGCTCAATGGGGGGTGGACGTCTCCGTGTCGACGCCCAGGCTGATGTCTGCGCTGGTGGAGGAGGCCGTCTCCACCGGAGACCTCGTGCGGCTGCTGACGTTCAACAAGTCGACCACCCACCTGGCCGAGGTGACCCTGCCGCAGTCCTCCCACCTGTCCGGTCGTCGACTCAGGGACGTCGAGCTTCCCGGGGACACGGTGCTGGTGGCCATCATTCGCGACGGAGCCCCCCTCACCCCCGAGCGTGACCGCGCGTTCGAGGGCGGCGACGAGCTGCTGTTCCTGGTCACGCAGGAGTCCGAGGCGGACCTCGCGGCCCTGTTCGGCTCTGACGACTACGACGCCTGAGGGACGATCTCGAAGTCCGGGTTGTAGATCACGCACTCGCCGTCGGCCTGGGCCAACCGCCCCTGGACGCGGATGTGCCTGCCCGGGAGCAGGCATTCGAGCCTGCCGCGCCCCATCCAGACCAGCTTGACCGTGCCTGAGCCGTCGCTGACCTCGGCCTCCAGCCAGCCATGCGCCGCGTCCGAGGTCACCGCGGTGATGGTGCCCCGCAGCGTCACCCTGGAGCGCATCTCGCACGCCGTGAGCGGCTGCGCCCCGGCATCCTCCGCCTGCTCACGCAATTCCTCGGCTTCCAGCTCCTCATGGGAGAGGAAGTAGCGGCGCATCCGCTCCGCGAACGTCACCTTGCCCATCTGTCAGTCCTTCACCTCGGGGACGCGCATCGGCAGAAGGCTGCCGGGTGCGGCGGGAGTGGTGCCCCGACGCACCACCAGGTTGCTGAAGAATTCGAAGAGGTGAACCTGGGCCTCCTCGTCGTCGGGGTTGAACGTCGCCTTGCCGAGGAGTACGCCCCGCAACACCCACCCCGGACCGGGCACCAGCCAGGTGCGCGACAGGTGGGTGGCGGGGTTGCCGTTGGGATCCTTCACCGGCAGCGCCCGTCTCAGCTCCGCGCCGAAGGGGCCGCGAACAGCCTGGCACCGGCCGGACTGCTTGCGCGTGGCCTCGATGACCTCGTCGCGGATCTCGCCGGTCATCGACGACTTCCCCGGGCCGGCGAACACGGCGACCTCGAGCGCGGACTGGCCGTCGCCCACCAGGATGGACTGCACCTGGTTGGTCTCGCGATTGACCTGCAGCTGCATGGTCATGTCCTGGAAGGGCGTGATGATGAGCGTGCCGAGGTCCAGCCGCTTCACCTCGTCGGCGTCAGCCTCGAGATCCACCTCCGAGATGTCGAAGGGGCCCTCGTCGCGGGTGAACTCCGCGTCCCAGCGCTCCGCCTCGTCGAGGTGCGGCGCCGGGTCATCGCCTTCCTCGACAGCCGGATCGGCCTCGTCGAGTTCGACGTCGTCGACGTCCTCGTTGCGCTTCTTGCGTCCGAAAATCACTGATGTCCCTTACTTGGTGGTGAATCCGCCCGTAGAACCATAGCCAGCCGCGCCGCGGACGGTCTCATCCAGCGTGTCGACCACCTCGAACGTGGCGCTCACCACGGGCACGATGACGAGTTGGGCGATCCGGTCCCCTGCCGCGAGACGAACAGGCTCCGCCGGATCGAGGTTGATCAGGCTCACCTTGATCTCGCCCCGGTAACCTGAATCGATGATGCCCGGAGAGTTGACGATGCTCAGCCCGTGACGGGCGGCCAGCCCCGACCGGGGGGTGACCAACCCCACACACCCGGCGGGCAGGGCCACGGCCACTCCGGTGCCGACGAGGGCCCGCTCCCCTGGGCTCAGAGTCACGTCGTGCGCGGCGCGCAGGTCAGCCCCGGCGTCGCCTGGATGCGCATAGGCGGGCACGCTGCCAGCTGCCGCGACCGTGGGGATGATCATGTGGGCGCCCTGACGGCGTCGATCGCTTCGGCCAGCGCCTCCGGACGTCGCGTGCTCACCAACCAGTAGGGGTGGGGATCCGCGGGATCAGCGAGGTCCACCCGGACGACGCCCCCGACGAAGGGCCGGGTGAACAGGAAGGCGCGGTGGTCCGCTTCAGGCCCGACGGCCCGGCGAGCGGCTTCGCCGGTCAGCGCGACCGCCCCGCCGATGTACTCCCCGGACACGCGGTGTCGGCCGGCTGCCATCCCCTCACCGTCGACGACGATGAGCGTCCGGCTGTAGGCCACGAGTGCAATCGCGATCCCGGCCGCAGCCAGGGCGGCGAACGCCACCGCGGGGCCCTGCGGTACGTAGGCCAGCACCGCCACAGCGAGACTCAGCCAGAGCAGCAGAGCGATGAGCACCCACCACCAGGGGATGTGCAGGCGTTCGCGGTAGGTCACCTTTCAACACTACCTCCAAGCCCCTAAGGTGGGAGTCACGGTCCCACCGAAAGGAAGCCCCTCCATGGCCCTGACTGAGAAGCTCATGTGGAAGCTGTACGCCGGCGTCATCGGTGCGCTGACCACCCTCGTGGCCCAGAAGCTGGTGACCAAGGTCTGGGAGGCGTCGACCGGCGAAGAGGTGCCGGACATCAACGACCCGGAGACCCCGATGGTGCGCGCCTTCATCTGGGCCGCCGCGAGCGGGCTGGGCGTGGGCATGTCGCAGATCGTGATCAACCGTTTCATCCAACGCCGCTGGGTGTCCACCTTCGCCCACGTGGGCCCAACGAAGTTGCGGAGCAGGCTCGATCTCTGAGCGCGCCTCAGACGCAGTCGACGCAGTAGCTCTGCCCGTTGCGGACCTCGGCGAGCTGGCTCTGCGACTTCACCAGGAAGCAGGACGAGCAGGTGAACTCGTTGGACTGGCGCGGGAGAACCCGCACCGTCAGTTCCTCGTGGGACAGGTCCGCGCCGGGTAGCTCGAAGGATTCGGCAGCCTCAACCTCGTCCTCGTCGACCTTCCCCGAGTTCTTGTCGTTTCGACGCGTCTTGAGCTCCTCGAGGGAGTCCTCGCTCATCTCTTCGTCGGTCTTGCGGGGTGCGTCGTAATCGGTTGCCATACCTCTGTGTCCCTTCCTGTGCCGCGAACGGGCCTATGTGTATCACATCCGCAGCGCGGGGGCGCGCTCCGGTGGTGTGTCGGACACCATTGTGCGCTGCCGCTCAAGCACCTCCCGCAGCGGTGGGGTCCTCGCTGGTAAGTTGTGGAGGAAATCACCGACGTGGACGAACGAGGACCGACAGTGAATGCTCTGACCCCCCGCGAGATCCAGCTGCGGATTCGCTCCGGCGCCTCCGTGGCCGACGTCGCCGAGGAGACGGGCATGGAACCCGAGCGCATCGAGGCCTTCGCGGGGCCCGTCATCGCCGAACGCGAGCACATCGCCCGCTCGGCGACGACGGCCACGGTCCGCCGCCGCGGCGAGGCGGGGACGCACCGGCGCCTCGGCGAGCTGATCGTGCAGCGCCTCCGGTCACGGGCGATCGACGCGGACGCTATCGAGTGGGACGCCTGGCGGCAGGAGGATCTCAAGTGGCGCATCGTCGGAAGGCTCGTCCTTGAGGCGGAATCACGCACCGCCGAGTTCGTCTTCGATCCCAAGGCCAGGTTCTCCGTGGCGCACAATGCCGACGCTCGCTGGATGATCGGCGAGGAGTCCGTGGACGCCACCGTCGAGGAGGAGAACACGGTGGACTTCAAGGACGAGATGGCCCTGGTGCGCGCCATCTCCAGCCCCGAGCCACCCCCTCCCGGGGACGAGATGCCGGCGTCGGAGCTGATGCACGACGGCACTGAGGACACCTCCCAGCTGGACCGGCTCTACGACATGCTCAGTGGCATCAGTGAGGATTCCGTGCGGATCTACACCGGCATCCTCGAGCCAGGGCTGGAGCCGGAGCTCTCGGCCGGCAGCGAGTCCGCCGATGAGGAACTCGATGATGCGACTGCGCCGGAGCCGGTGGCCGATGGCGAGGGCGGACACGCGTCGGAGCCTGCTGCTGCGGTGGCGGCGCCCGCCGAGCCCACGCAGGACCCCCTGGTCGGTGGTGAGGAACCGAGGAAGCCCCGCCCCCGGAAGCGCAGGGCGAAGATCCCCACCTGGGACGAGATCATGTTCGGCGGCCCGACCACGCCCTAGCGATCCTGGGTCAGAAGTCCTCGGGGTCGAACGGCAAGGGATCCGGCGAGAGCGTGGCTCGGGCACGTGTGGCCGTCATCCGGCGGCGATGATGGGCGCGGCACAGCACCTCGTAGCGGACCTCCGAGCCGTCGGTCGTGTCACCCACCACCACCTGTGAGCCCTCTGTGACCATCAGACCGCCGACGCTGCGCGCATTGTGCGTGCCCTTCGAGCCGCACCAGCAGAGGGGCCCGAGTGGCAGGGTCTCCACGCGGTCTGCCAGTTCGATGAGGCGCTGGGACCCGGGGAACAGCTTGGTCCGGAAGTCCGACAGGATGCCGAAGGCGTACACGTCGAGCTGCAGTTCGTCGACGATGCGGGCCAGCTGGTCGATGTGGGCGGCGGTGTAGAACTGGGCCTCGTCGCAGATGATGTAGTCCACCCTGAGACCGGAGGTCAGCTCCCCGATGATGTAGCGCCAGAAGTCGAACGCGCCGTCGACCTCGAGGGCTGCGGCCTTCAGCCCGAGCCGGGAGGCGATCACCCCTTCGCCCGCCCGGTCCTGGGAGGTGAACACCCGCCCCTTGCGTCCGTGCGTGGACTGGGTGTAGTCCAACTGCAACGCCAGGGTCGACTTGCCGCAGTCCATGGTGCCGGTGTGGAACACGAGTTCAGCCATGCCTCGCCCTTCGTTCGATGAGATCGGTGTAGGCGGCCGTGTACCGCTCCGCGGTGCGCTCGGGCGCCAGATCCGCGACGATGCCGGAGGTGGCCGCGGACATGACTGCCCTTCGGCCAGGATCCATCAACGACCGGAACCCAGCCGCCATGGAGGCGACGTCGGGTCCCGTCAGCAGCGCACTCTCCGGCGACACGCCGACCGACAGCCTGTCGTCGCAGTACATGACGGGGAGGCCGGCGGATACGGCCTCGGCGATGACCAGGGCCTGTGAATCGAAGCGGTAGGAGCTGAGGACGAGGGCGTCCGCGTTGCGGAACTCGTAGGCCAGGGCACTGGTGGAGGCCAGGTGCCACCGGAAGTCGATCCTGTCGCACCCGGCCGCGAGTGCCTTGAGACGGTCGCGCTGGTCCCCGTCGCCGACGATCACAAGCTCGGCGTTCGGCAGGGCGGCGCGGCGGAACGCCTTGATCAGCACATCAAGACGCTTCTCCTTCGCGAGGCGGCCGACGGAGAGGAACCTGACGACGGCGTCGTCGCGCTCGCGAGGGGCCGCGTCGATGGCCAGCTTCATCCGCCGGTTGTAGCCCGTGGGGACGACGTAGCCCCGGAGCGGGCGGCCCGCGGCATCCTCGATCAGCTCGCGCATGAACGGCGACGGCACGGTGTAGCCGTCGACCAGTTGCGCGATCGTGGCAAACGACCGCCAGTCCGTCCGGGCCGCCAACCCTCCGGTCTCCCGCGTGGCAGCCGGGAATCTGGTCCGCCCGGCCACTCCGTCGCGCTTCACGAGGCGGAGCGTGGGCAGTACCAGTGCCTGGTAGCCCAGGGTGCCGAAGAATGAGCCCGGCACGGTCTGGTGGGTGCCGGCGATGTTGGCGTGGAACGTGTGCAGGTGCGGCACACCCTGCAACTGGGCGATCTTCGAGCCGAGCACCAGGGCACCCCGCTCCGTCTGGCTGTGCACCACGTCGAAGCGGGCCACGTCACTGATGAGACGCGCGCGCCGGTCCGAGCAGTGCAGGATGCTGAGATGGGCAGGCAGCCCCTCGACGTAGACGGTGGGGCATTCGATGATCCGCCCGATCCGGGGCTTCTGCAGATGCCGGTCCGGAGCTATCAGGGTCACCTCGTGTCCCAGCGCGGTCAGCTCAGACAGCTGCGTCTCGACCGAACGCCCGATGCCCCCGGATGCCGGATAGAAGTCGTCGATGACGATCGCGATCCGCATCCTCATCCCCGACCGCCGTGGAGAAGGAGAGGAACCTCCATCTCTTCCGCGGTCAGCGATCCGTGCATCCCCACCAGACTGAACTCACCCGGTGTCTGGTGACTCATGACGGCGAAGTCCGCAGTCATGGCCACCACCACGTCTCCGATGCGCGCACTGCTGAGCCCCGTCACCTGAGGCCCGAACCAGCCCGCCTCGATGGCCTCCTCACGCCGGAGCACGTGCCCGCGCTCCCCCAGCACGCTCTCCCAGGACCAGGCCAGGGCCCTCGGATCCTCACCGTGCACGTGCCGGAACCGTGGCTCGCCGCCCAGGTGGGTGTATCCCCCCAGGCGGGCTTCGTCCTCGGCGACGATGCGTGAGCCCTCGGGCACGTTGATCATGCCGTGATCCCCGGTGATGACCAGACAGACCCCGGCCGGGAGCGTGTCAGCGATGTGGGCCACGAGGTCGTCGACCATCTCGAGGCGGTGCAGCCACTGCCACGAGCCCACGCCGAAGCCGTGGCCGTCGTGGTCCAGCATCCTCTCGTAGCAGTACACGACGTCGGCGTCCCGGAGCGCGTCGACGACGAGCCCGGAGAACTCCTCAGGATCCCCCTCCGTGGAGACGGGGTGCAGCGTGCTGCCGCTGAACGCCAACCGGGTCAGTGCGCTCCCGGCGAACCGGCCCAGAGTCACGGCCCCAGAGGACCGGCCCGCGGATGCGAGACGCTGGAACAGGGTGGGGGTCTGCGCGAACGACCTCAGATCCTGGGGACCTCCCTCCCAGGTCAGCGCATTGATCACCCTGGACACCATGGGCTCGTAGAAGCTGTAGCCGACGATGCCGTGCTCCCCCGTGGGGACGCCGCAGCCGAGTGAGGTCAGTGACGTGGCGGTGGTGGACGGCACGGAGCACGTCAGCCGGGCCGCGCCCCTGGCCAGGGTGGACATCGTGTCGGCATGGTCGGCGTAGGCGAGCAACTGGTGCCACCCCAGCCCGTCGACCAGCAGCACCACGTACTTGTCCGCCGGGGGCAGCCCGATCACCGGATCCGCACCGTCGAGCCTGGCCACCACGCTGGGCATCAGGTTGACGAGAGCCAGGTCCTCGTAGCGTGGATCGACGAACTCGTGGTGCATCAGCCGATCACGCTCTGCAGCCTCGTTCCGAACGCCACCAGCCGCCGCGCATTGTCGCCGTCGGCCTGCGGGCTCATCCGTACCGTGATGTCGTCGGGCTGGACCACGCCGGTGTAGCCGTGATCCGCCTCGCACGCGGGATCGTCGCAGCCGGCCGGACCCAGATCCACCCTGCGGGCCGCGCCCCACACGACGCTGAGCCAGGTCTCGCTGAGCCCCGACCGGTTCTCCGGGTCCTGCAGTGCACGGGTGAGGACCACGGAATCGATCGCGCGGAGCGCCACGACCTCGGTGGTGGCGACGGCCTCGGTCTTACTGCCCTCGCCCTCGTCGATGTGACAGATGAGGAGCTGGCGCTCAGTGCGGACCAGGACCGTCATGTGCCGGTGCAACTCATGGCCGGCGAACGTGGCCTCGTGCTGCACCAGATGGTCTAGGACTTCCCGGTCACCCAGGCCGAGCGCGACGGTCTCCCCCACCAGATCCGGATAGAACCCGCATTCGGCGATCTCCGCCACTAGCTGCGGCGGCAGGAATTTCACGATGTCGACGGACTCACGCACCCGCCCATTCTGGCACGTTGCACTACCTTTAGGGCCATGGCTTCCCGCCCCTTCATCGCCGCCCGCATCGAGGACAGGATCAACTCGCTGATCAATCGCGCGCTCCAGGGCCGCGGCTGGCAGGAGTCGATCCTCGCCTACACCGGGTACGGCACATCCGAGCAACTGCGCATTCTCGGCCGCGTGGTGCTGCGCCCTTCCGCGGACCTCGGGATCGTCCAGGCGGCCTCGGCACTCATCTACCGCCGCGGCTGGCGCAACTTCCTCAACGCCGCCAAGGTCGGCGCCCGCCTCACCGTGGTGATCGGCGCCGTGCGGATCCAGGTCCAGGCGGACCGCGGCGGCTACATCGACGTGCGCGTGCGCAACCCCGGGCTGCCCCCGGGCTGGCACTCGGTGACGCTGGAGGGCGACGGCGGGTCCTCGGCGCTGGCGAGCATCCAGGTGATAGCCGACGACGTGGACTTCGGGATCGTCAGCGACATCGACGACACCATCCTGTCCACCTGGCTTCCCCGCCCCATGGTGGCGGCCTGGAACTCGTTCATCCTCACCGAGCAGGCGAGACAGGCCGTGCCCGGCATGGCACGCCTTTATCAGCATCTGCTGTCCGAGCACCCGGGAGCGCCCATCATCTTCGTCTCCACGGGGGCCTGGAACACGTACCCCATGATCCAACGGTTCACCGCCCGCCACGGCATCCCGCAGGGCGCGATGCTGCTCACGGACTGGGGTCCCACGAACACCGGCTGGTTCCGCAGCGGCATGGACCACAAGCGGCGCTGCCTGCGCGAACTGGCCCGGGACCTGCCCCAGATCAGGTGGCTATTGGTGGGCGATGACGGGCAACACGACCCGGATCTCTATGCCGAATTCGCCACCCTGCAGCCTGCGCATGTGCGTGCGCGTGCCCTGCGGCAGCTCACGCCGGGCGAGCACGCACTCGCCCACGGTCTTCCCATGGAGGTGCCGGCCAGCGACGAGCGTTGGCACCCGGACACCGCCCCGGAGGTGCGGGCCCCGGACGGCGACGGATTGGGCGATAAGCTGCGCGGGTTGCTGTAACGACCCCGAGGCGAGGAGGCGGCCCGATGGCCAGGTCGACGATCGACGACGAGCTGGGCGAGGAGGAACACATCCTCGACGTCGACGTCACGGAGGAGATGGAGACAAGTTTCCTCGAATACGCCTATTCCGTCATCTACTCCCGCGCCCTCCCCGATGCCCGCGACGGGCTCAAGCCGGTGCAGCGCCGCATCCTGTTCTCGATGGACGAGATGGGGATCCGCCCGGACCGTGGGCACGTGAAGTGCGCGCGCGTCGTGGGCCAGGTCATGGGCGTCCTGCACCCCCACGGCGACAGCGCCATCTACGACGCGCTGGTACGCGTGGCACAGCCGTGGTCGATGCGGCTGCCGCTCATCGACGGGCATGGCAACTTCGGTTCCCTCGACGCCGGCCCCGCCGCGATGCGCTACACCGAATGCCGCATGGCCACCCCCGCCGTCGCCATGACCCGCGGCCTCGACGAGGACACCGTCGACTTCAAGCCAAACTACGACGGCAAGGAATCCGAGCCGGTCGTGCTGCCGTCCGCCTTCCCCAACCTGCTGGTCAACGGGGCCACGGGCATCGCGGTGGGCATGGCCACCAACATCGCGCCCCACAACCTCATCGAGGTCGTCGCGGCGCTGCAGCAGCTGATCCGCAACCCGGGTATCGCGCTCGAGGACCTGATGCGCCATATCCCAGGGCCGGACTTCCCCACGGGCGGCAAGATCGTCGGCCTGGACGGCATCCGCGACGCCTACGCCACCGGACGAGGCACGTTCAGGCTGCGTGCCACCACCCGGATCGAGAAGGTCTCCCCCCGCCGCATGGGCATCGTGTGCACCGAGCTGCCCTACATGGTGGGCCCGGAGAAGATCATCGAGCAGATCAAGAAGGGCGTCGACGACAAGAAGCTCACCGGCATCGCAGACGTCAAGGACCTGACGGACCTCGCGCACGGCACCCGGCTGGTGATCGAGGTGAAGAACGGCATCAACCCCGAGGTGCTGCTGGAGCAGCTGTTCAAGCTCACCAAGCTGGAGGACACCTTCGCGATCAACGCCGTGGCACTCGTCGAGGGGCAGCCGCGCACGCTCAGCCTCAAGGAGATGCTGGAGGTCTATCTCGCGCACCGCCTGGACGTGACACTGCGCCGCTCCCAGTACAAGCTGCGCAAGGCCGAGGACCGGCTGCACCTCGTCCGTGGCCTCATGATCGCCATCGCCGACATCGACGATGTCATCGCCATCATCCGCTCCTCCGAGGATGCCGCCGAGGCACGGGCACGCCTCATCGGCGCGTTCGACCTGACCGAGGTCCAGGCCAACTACATCCTCGACATGCAGCTGCGGCGCCTCACGCGGTTCTCCACGATCGAGCTGGAGAAGGAGGCCGGGGAACTGGCCGACACCATCGCCGGTCTCCGGGAGATCATCGATGACGAGACGGTGCTGCGTCGGGTGGTGAGCACGGACCTGGCGGACGTGGCGAAGCAGTTCGGCACCCCCCGCCGCACTGTCCTGCTGGCCTCCTCCGGAGCGATCACCACCGCGGCCGCGCCTCTCGAGCTGGCCGACGACCCTTGCTGGGTGCTGCTCAGCGGATCCGGACTGGTGGCCCGCACCGACGCGCAGCACGACCTGCCGTCCACGGGGCGCTCCGCACACGACGTCGTCGTGGCGCGCGTGAAGACCACCGCGCACGGCGAGTTCGGGGTGCTGACCAACCGGGGACGGGTGATCCGCTGCCGTGCCATCGAACTGCCCACCGTGCCGTTGACCGCCTCCGCCCCCAGCCTGCAGGGCGGCAGCCTGGCGCACGAGCTGTGGCCGCTGGCCGCCGGGGAGCGCCCTCTGGGGCTCACCACACTGCTGCCGGAGTCCCACGGCCTGGCGCTGGGCACGGCCCTGGGCGTGGTCAAGCGCGTCAATCCCGACGTGTTGGCCAAGGACAGCTGGGATGTCATCACGCTCAAGGACGGCGACGAGGTGGTGGGCGCACTCGAACTCCACGATCCGGCGACGCATCTCGGCTTCATCACCTCCGACGCTCAACTGCTGCACTTCCCAGCCGCCGCTGTACGACCCCAGGGTCGTTCCGGCGGTGGGATGTCGGGCGTGAAGCTGAACGCGGGGGCCACCGTGATCTGGTTCGGCGCCGTGGATCCCACCCACGACGTGGTGGTCACGCTCTCCGGCTCCTCCTCCTCGCTTCCGGGCACGGAGACAGGGCTGGCGAAGGTGACGCCGCTCACGGAGTATCCGGCCAAGGGACGTGCGACCGGAGGCGTCCGAGCCCACCGCTTCCTCAGGGGTGAGGACACCCTGCTGATCGCCGCGATCGGCCCTGCACCGGTCGTGGCCGCCGCCGCCAGCGGCTCGCCGGTGGACCTGCCCACCGCTCATGGCCGCCGGGACGGGTCGGGCACACCCGTGTCGCAGCCGGTGGCCTCGCTGGCGGGACGGGCCGGATCACCGGATCCGGGCGAGTAGCATCACGCGCGGAAGGGAGACTGCATGAGTTTCGAGGACCTGTTGGCCAACAACGCTGCCTACGCGGCTGATTTCACCGACGGGGGCTTCGACGGCATCGCCCGGGCCGGCATCGCGATGGTCACGTGCATGGATTCGAGGATCGAGCCGCTGGGCATGCTGGGTCTGCGTATCGGGGACGCGAAGATCCTCCGCTCGCCCGGGGGTCGGGTCTCCACCTCCGTCCTCACCGGCTGCGTCCTGAGCGTGCAGCTCCTGCACGTCACCCGGATCATGATCGTGCCCCACACGCGCTGCGCCATGGCCTCGGGCACGGATGACGACATCCGCCGGGTGATCGCCGCGAAGACGGGCTCGGACACGTCCTGGATCTCGTTCGGAGCCAGCCCGGACCAGCAGGCGCGCCTGCGAGCAGACGTCGACATGGTGACCAACCATCCCCTCATCAAGGGCCATGCCGAGGTGGGCGGTTTCATGTACGACGTGGACACCGGGCTGCTGACCCAGCTGATCTGAGCCGGGTCAGGCCTGGGGCAGAAGCACCATGTGCGCCCCACGGATGTGCGCCTCGCAGAGGTCTGCCGCCTGCGCGCCGTCCCGCAGGCGCAGCGCCCGGTGGATGCCGAGGTGCTCGGCGACGAGGCGCCGTCGGAGCGTCTCCCAGTCGGTGAGCCGCTTCTCCGCGTCGAGGATGGGGCTTGCCACGGCCTCCCGGATGGCGATCGTCATGTCGCGGATCAGCCGGTTGGACCCCAATCCAGCTATGGCGACGTGGAACGCGGTGTCCAACTCGTTGAACAACGCCGTGTCAGACACGTCAGCCATACCGTCAGCCATGAGGCCCAACTCCACGAGCGCCGGATCGTCGGCGTGCGTCGCGGCAGCCTCCGCGGCCGCGCGCTCCAGCACGACCCGCGTCTCGGTCAGTTCCTCGAAGGACACCGCGTCGAGAGCCACGTGCAGCTTGAGGATCCGCCCGAGCGCGACCCCCTGGCTGGCCACCACCCTGGTGCCGCGTCCCGGACCGGTCTGCGACGTCACCACGCCTTGAGCCTGCAGCACCTTGATGGCCTCGCGGACCGCGCTCCGGCTCGTGCCGAGCTGCGCGGCGAGTTCGCGTTCGTTGGGGAGGCGGGCGTCCGGGAGCACCCGGCCGGAGAGGATCTCACCGGTCAGGAAGTCCAGAACCGATTCGAATCCTCCTGTGGTCATGGGCCCATTGTGGCGCATGCCACGCGGGGTTGACATCGGACCCGCCGCTGCATATGGTCGGACCAGACATTAAGGTCTGACCAAATTGAACGACGGAGTTCACCGATGCTCTTGGAGACATTCCAACCCGACACCAACCCCCTGGGTACGCAGTGGCTCTCCGCCCTGATCGCGGCGGTCCCGATAGCGGCCATGTTGCTGACGCTCGGCGTGCTGCGTTGGAAGGCGCACCACGCCGGCCCGGCCTCGTGGGCGACGGCCCTGGTGGTGGCCGTCACGGCCTTCGGCATGCCCGTCACCACTGCGCTGGCCACCAGCGCCCACGGCTTCGTCTACGGCATCTTTCCGATCGTCTGGATCCTGCTGACCGCCATCTGGATGTACGAGGTCACGGTGGCCTCAGGCCGCTTCGACGATCTCCGCCGCACGTTCTTCCTCATCAGCGACGATCCGCGTGTCCTGGGCCTCCTCATCGCGTTCTGCTTCGGCGGACTCCTCGAGGCCCTCGCCGGCTTCGGCGCGCCCGTGGCGATCACGGCCGCCATGCTCGTGGCCATCGGGTTCTCCCCCCTGCGCTCGGCCATGGTGGCGCTGCTGGCCAACACGGTTCCTGTCGCCTTCGGCGCCGTCGGCCTCCCCGTCCTCATGGCCGCCAAGACCGGTGGCTTCGACGACGTGCTGGCCATCTCGCCGATCACGGGCAGGATCACCGCGGTCCTGTGCCTGGTCGTGCCCTTCCTGCTCCTCACGGTCATGGACGGCAAGCGTGGGCTCAAGGAGGTCTGGCCCTTCGGCCTCGTCGTCGGCGCCAGCTTCGGCGTGACCAAGTGGATCGTCTCCGCCACCCCGCTCTACAACCTCACCGAGGTCTTCGCAGCCGTCGTCAGCGTCGGCGTGGCCATCGCCTTCCTCAAGGTCTGGCACCC
This sequence comes from Tessaracoccus pujii, assembly GCF_055326215.1. Classification (NCBI taxonomy): domain Bacteria; kingdom Bacillati; phylum Actinomycetota; class Actinomycetes; order Propionibacteriales; family Propionibacteriaceae; genus Tessaracoccus; species Tessaracoccus pujii. The sequence goes on from NZ_JBUZNP010000002.1 coordinate 24,137, forward strand.
CACCGGTGGCGGGGCCGCGACCGGCCGGATCGGCATTCCGATCGATCCGTCCATCGAAGGGCAGGACCGGCACGTCATGGTCTCCGATGCCGGAGCCGCCCAGCTCACCGTCCGCCAGATCCTCATGGCCCTGGTGCCCTACATCCTGGTCATCGCCGTGTTCGGCATCGCGGCCCTGCCCGCGGTCAAGACGGCTCTGGTCAGCACCGATGTGAAGTTCGGGTGGCCGGGCCTGTCCGAGATGCTCAACGTGGCCGGCGATCCGGCATCACACCAGACCTTCACGCTGGCCTGGGCCTCAACCCCCGGCATCCTGCTGGCGTTCGTGGCCATCGCCACCGGCCTGATCTACCGCATGTCCCTGTCCCGGATCTTCACCGTGCTGTGGGCCACCGTCAAGAAGCTCCGGTTCGCCATGCTGACCATCGGCTCCGTCGTCGCGCTCGCCTACGTGATGGGTGACTCCGGGCAGACGCTCGCGCTGGGCCTGTTCTTCGCCGGAGCCGGCGCCCTCTACCCGTTCGTCGCCCCGGTCCTCGGATACATCGGTGTCTACGTCACCGGCTCAGACACCTCCGCAAACATCCTGTTCTCCGGTCTCCAGTCCGGTGTCGGCGCGGAGATCGGCCCGGGCAGCCACCTCGGCACCGAAGGCATGCGCGCACTGCTCGTCGGCTCCAGCGCCGCAGGCGGTGTCGTCGGCAAGATGATCTCCCCGCAGTCGCTGACCGTGGCCGCCACCGCCATCGGCATCGCTGGGGCCGAGTCGGTGATCCTTCGACGCATCATCATCTGGAGCGTCATCCTGCTCGTCCTCCTGTGCCTGATCTCAGGCCTGATGTCCACGCCAGTCCTCAGCTGGCTGCTCCCCTGATCGAAAGGCCAACGATGACCACAGCACCCCACGTCGCGCTCTTCGCGACCTGCATCACCGACACCATGAAACCCTCCATCCCGATCGCCACAGTCAAGCTCCTCGAGCGCCTCGGCTGCCGGGTCTCCTATCCCGAGAAGCAGACCTGCTGCGGCCAGATCATGACCAACACGGGCTACTGGAAGGAGGCGCTGCCGACGGTGCGCAACTACGCGTCGTCCTTCGGTGGCTACGACTACATCGTCGCCCCGTCGGGCTCCTGCGTCGGCTCGGTGCGGGAACAGCACGCCATGCTGGCCCGCCACGCGGGCGACTCGGGTCTGGAGGCCGAGGCGACGGCCGTGGCCTCGCGCACCTACGAGCTCACCGAGTTCATCGTCGACGTCCTCGGCATCACCGACGTGGGCGCCTACTTCCCGCACCGCGTCACCTACCACCCCACCTGCCACTCCATGCGCATCGCCAAGGTCGGCGACCGGCCGCTTCGGCTGCTGAAGGCGGTGCGCGGCATGGACCTGGTCGATCTGCCATACGCGGACCAGTGCTGCGGATTCGGCGGCACCTTCTCGGTGAAGAACCCGGCAGTCTCGGTGGCGATGGCCTCCGACAAGGCCCGACATGTCCGTTCGACGGACGCGGAATACCTCGTGGCCGGCGATCACGCCTGCCTGATGAACATCGGCGGTGTGCTGCATCGCCAGCGTGCCGGCATCAAGACCATCCACCTGGCCGAGATCCTGGCCAATACCGAGGAGGCACAGCGATGAACACCCGTCGCACACCGGAGCCCGGTTCATGGTTGGGCATCCCCCCGTTCCCGGAGGCGTCGAAGGGAGCACTGGAGAACGCGGAGCAGCGAAAGAACCTGCGCCACGCCACCGGCACCATCCGCGGCAAGCGCGTCGTCCGCGCGGCCGAGGTCGACAACTGGGAGGAACTCCGCACCGCGGGGGCGCAGATCAAGGACCGCGTGGCCCGCCACCTGGAGCAGTACCTCATCCAGGCCGAGGAGACCATGACCGCTGCCGGGATCACCGTGCACTGGGCGCGCGACGCCGCGGACGCGAACCGCATCGTCTCGGACATCGCCAAGGCCAAGGGTGTGGACGAGGTCGTCAAGATCAAGTCCATGGTCACGCAGGAGATCGATCTCAACGAACACCTCGAGTCCGAGGGCATCGCCGCGTGGGAGACAGATCTGGCGGAGCTCATCGTGCAGCTCGGCCATGACCTGCCCAGCCACATCCTGGTGCCGGCCATCCACCGCAACAGGTCAGAGGTGCGGGAGATCTTCACCGAGGAGATGGGCCGCTACGGCGTTCCGGCGCCCGAGGGGATCTCCGACGACCCCACCGAGTTGACCAACGCCGCCCGGGCCCATCTGCGGGAGAAGTTCCTCCGCGCGAAGATGGGGGTCTCAGGTGGCAACTTCATCGTGGCCGAGACCGGCACGCTGGTGATCGTCGAGTCGGAGGGCAACGGTCGCATGTGCCTGACGCTGCCCGAGACGTTCGTCTCCATCGTCGGCATCGAGAAGATCCTGCCCACGGTGGAGGACCTCGAGGTGTTCCTCAAGCTCCTCCCCCGCTCCTCCACCGGTGAGCGGATGAACCCGTACACCTCGTTCTGGACCGGAGTCACGCCCGGGGACGGCCCGCAGGACCTGCACGTGGTGCTCCTCGACAACGGCCGGACCAACGTCCTGGCGGACCCGGAAGGACGGGCGGCGCTGCGCTGCATTCGGTGTTCCGCGTGCCTCAACATCTGCCCCGTGTACGAGCGGGTCGGTGGCCACGCCTACGGTTCCCCGTACCCGGGCCCGATCGGTGCGATCCTCGGCCCACAGCTGCGCGGGATGGACAATCCCAACGACAGGGCCCTCCCGTTCGCGTCGACGCTCTGCGGCGCCTGCAACGACGTGTGTCCGGTGCGCATCCCGTTCACCGACATCCTCGTGCACCTGCGCCACAAGGTGGTCGACTACAAGACCTCGAAGCACCCGACGGGTGAGCAGGCGATCATGAAGGGGGCCGGATGGGTCATGGCAGACGGGTCGCACCTGGAAGCGGTGCAGAGGGGAAGCCGCCTCGCCGGGCGGATGTTCACAGGCAAGTGGCTGGGCCCGATGCCCATCCCGATCGCATCACGCTGGCTCGAAGCCCGAGACACGGAGGCACCACCCACCCAGACCTTCCGCCAGTGGTGGAAGAAGAACCACGAAGGAGGCGCGAAGTGAGCGCGCGTGATGAGGTGCTCCGCCGCGTGCGGGCGGCAACGCAGGACGTCACCGAGAAACGTCCCGAGGTCGACGTGCCCGTCGACTGGACCTATGGGCGTCCCCTTGCCACCGTCGACGTCCTCGCGGACTTCGTCGAGAAGGTCGAGGACTACAAGGCCACGGTGACCCGGTGCGGCGAGCTTCAGGTGGGCCGGTCGCTCGTCACCGCGCTCCAGGACCTCGGCGCCACCAGCGTCGTCGTGCCGGACGGCTTCCCGGGTGAGTGGACCGGCGCCCTGCGTGCGGCGGGGCTGATCCTCTACTCCGACGAGCCCGCCCTGTCCTACGCGCAGCTCAACACCATCGACGCGATGGTGTCCACCTGCGCCGTCGCCATGGCGGACTCCGGCACGATCGCTCTCGACCATTCGGAGGGGCAGGGCCGCCGTGCCCTGTCCCTGCTCCCCGACCGCCACATCTGCGTGGTCCGCTCGGATCAGGTGGTCAGCGACGTCCCCGAGGGCATCGCCCGGCTCGCCCCGGCGCTGCGGGCCCGCCGGCCCGTGACCTGGCTCAGCGGCGGCTCCGCCACCAGCGACATCGAACTCAGCCGCGTCGAAGGCGTGCACGGACCCCGGCACCTCTCGGTGGTCCTGGTCGACTGATCCGTGCCACACCGGTGGAGGCCGGCCGCATCAGGCGTCGATGCGGTCGGCCTCCAGCGCGTAGGCGCCCTCGATGATGAACTCCTTGCGCGGCGCAACGTCGTTGCCCATGAGCATCTCGAACACCCGTTCCGCGTCCCCCGCGTCATCGACGGTGAGCCGGCGGAGTGTCCGGTGCCTGGGACTCATGGTGGTGTCGGCCAGCTGATCGGCGTCCATCTCGCCCAGGCCCTTGTAGCGCTGAGGCTCCTTGTACGCCTGCCCGCGCTTGGCCAGTTCCGCCGCCTTGCGCTGATACTCGGCGTCCGAGTAGGTGTAGATGTACTTCTCGAACCCACGCTTGGGGTTGATCAACTCGAAGCGATGCAGGGGCGGCACCGCCGAGTACACCCTGCCGGCCTCGACGAGCGGGCGCATGTAGCGGAAGAACAGCGTGGCCAGGAGACAGCGGATGTGGGCGCCGTCGGAATCCGCGTCCGCCATGAAGATGATCTTGCCGTAGCGGGCGGAATCCACATCGAACGTGCGGCCCGAGCCGGCGCCGACGACCTGGATGATGGAGGCGCACTCGGCGTTCTTCAGCATGTCGCCCACGGATGCCTTCTGCACGTTGAGGATCTTGCCGCGGATCGGGAGCAGCGCCTGAAACTCCGAGTTGCGTGCCACGTTGGCCGTCCCGAGCGCGGAGTCACCCTCCACGATGAACAGTTCCGTGGCGTCGACGTCGTTGGAGCGGCAGTCCTTGAGCTTCGGCGGGAGGGTGGAGGACTCCAGGGCGTTCTTGCGGCGCTGGTTCTCCTTGTGTGCCCTCGCCTGGACCCTGGTGCGTGAGGCGCCCACCACCTTCTCCATCAGAAGCCTGGCCACAGGACGGACCGAGGCCTTGGAGCTGGTGAGGAAGTCGCTCATCTCGCGCTCGACGATGCCGGTGACGAGCTTCAGCACCGGCGGGGTGCCCAGCACCTCCTTCGTCTGGCCCTCGAACTGGGGCTCGGCCAGGCGCACCGTGACCACGGCCGTCAGTCCCTCCATGCAGTCGTCCTTGATGACCTCCTCGCCCGCCTTGAGGAGCCGGGTGCCGTCCAGGGACTTGACGAAGGCGCGGGTCAGGCCACGCTCGAAGCCCGCCACATGCGTGCCGCCTTTCGGCGTGGCGATGATGTTGACAAACGACTTGACCAGCGAGTCGTAGCCTGTCCCCCATCGGACGGCGACGTCCACCTCCAGGTCCCGCTCCACGTCGGTAGGCGTCATGGCGCCGGACTCGTCGAGCATGGGCACCGTCTCGACGAACGAGTCGTGTCCCTGCAGCCGCAGGACCTCGGTGAGGGGCGCGTCGGGGGCGAGGAAGTCCGCGAACTCCGTGATGCCGCCCAGGTGCTCGAAGGACAGCTGCTGCGGCTCACCGGAGCGGCGATCGTCCACCTCGATCCGGAGGCCGGGCACGAGGAAGGAGGTCTGCCGTGCACGGTCGTGGAGGTGGCTGAGCGACAGCTCGGCGTCAGCGAGGAAGATCTGCCTGTCAGGCCAGTACCGCACCCGGGTGCCCGTGGTGGATTTGGTGACTCGACCCACCTTTCGCAGGCCACCCTGCGGTGTGAACGGCGCGGTAGGGCCTTCGCCGTCGAACACACCGGGTACCCCTCGCCGGAAGCTCATGGCCCAGATGGCGCCGTTCCTGTCCACCTCCACGTCGAGCCGGGAGCTGAGCGCGTTGACGACCGAGGCCCCGACGCCGTGCAGCCCGCCGGTCGCGTTGTAGGACGAGTTTCCGAACTTTCCTCCGGCGTGCAGCTTGGTGAAGACCACCTCCACGCCGGAAAGTCCGGTGCGGGGCTCGGTGTCGACGGGGATGCCGCGCGCGCGGTCCGTCACCGCCACGGAGCCATCCTCCCCGAGGGTGACCTCGATCACCTCGCCGAAGCCGGACAGCGCCTCATCGACCGAGTTGTCGATGATCTCCCACAGACAGTGCATGAGGCCGCGGGTGTCCGTGGACCCGATGTACATCGCGGGCCGTTTGCGCACCGCTTCGAGCCCTTCGAGGACCAGGAGGTTCTTCGCCTCATAGTCTCTGGAGTGTGGCTGCTTGCTCTTCGGGGTCTGCACCGGCCCAGATTACCTGGGCCTCCCGGGAACAATGTGGAGGCCCGCTACGTTGATTACCGAGAAGAAGAAAGGTGGGGAGCCCACAATGACTGAATTGGCCATGGACCCGACGCTCACCGCGATCGATCGCTGCGATCGCTGTGGCGCGCAAGCCTACCTCCGCGTCTTCCTGCGTTCAGGCGGCGAACTGCTGTTCTGCGCACACCACGCGGCCCGGCACCGGGAGAAGCTGACCGAAGTGGCCAGCCGCATCCAGGACGAGACCAACAGGCTCAGCGCGCGCTGAGCCACCGCTCGATCAGGTGACGCGCGATCGAGGCCGGACCCGGCAGCGTCACCTCTCCCGACGACACGGCGGCGGCGAGATCTCCACGGGTGAAATATGCACCTTCGGCGATCTCGTCGCCGTCGACGTTAACCCGGGCGTCCCGGGCGCGCGCCGTGAAGCCCAGCATCAGTGAGCGGGGCAGTGGCCAGGGCTGGCTGGAGACGTACTCCACCCGCTCCAGCCGGACCCCGACCTCCTCCGCCGCCTCGCGGTGGCAGGCCTGCTCCGCGGACTCCCCCGCTTCGATGAACCCGGCGACGATGGACACCCTCCCGGGTTGCCATTGCCGCTGACGCGCCAGCAGGAGCCGATCCGCCGGATCCGTGATGGCCACGATCACGCAGGGATCGATGCGTGCGAAGGCAAGCGTGCCGCACTGCACGCACACCCGGCGGGCGCCCCCCTGGTCCGGCAGGGTAGCGGATCCGCAGCGTTCGCACACCGGATCCTGGAGATGCCAGCGGCTCAACGCGACGGCGGCGGCCAGCGGGTCGTAGTCCGCCGGGTCCACGTCGCGCCAGCCGAGTGTCTCACCACCGAGCCTCTCTACGGGGCGCGCGAACCACGACCTGCCGTCGAACCGCCCCAGGTAGATGTCGTGGGGCGCCCGCTGTCCGGGACGGGGCATCGGCAGTGGCCGGCCACCCGCGGAGGCGACGTTGCCGGCGGCGTCGACCACCAACACGACGGCTCCTGACCATGCCGCGTCCAGTTCACCGGTCAGCCGCGCCGCCGCACCCCGGTCCAGGCCGGACGGCCCGCTCCAGTGGGTCATCGTGGTTCCTTCCCCGCATCCAGCGCGGCATCGATCAGGGCCACTGGGGCGTCGACGACTCGCAACTGGTCTGCCAGCACATGATAGAACGCGGCCCCCACACGCGACGGATCGATCCTCCGGGCCTCGGCCCAGGCCTGCCGGTAGACGGCGAGCTGGAGCGGATCCGCGTGTCTCTGCGAGGTCTTCCAGTCCACGACGAGGTACTCCACCCCGTCCCGGGGCCACTGGTACACGGCGTCGATCCGTCCCCGGAGGACGTGGCGGCCGCGGGCCATCACGAAGGGCACCTCCACCCCCAGAGGCACGAGGTGAGCGAACTGCCCGGCCTCGAAAGCCTCGATCAGCCGGGACACCGCGCCAGGTTCCGCCGCGGCCGCGGCGTCCACCTCGTCCAACGTCGCAGGCAACTCGAACCGGCGCTGCAGCCATGTGTGGAAGGCGTCGCCCACCCTGGCCGCCCTCGAGGGAGGCCGCGGCATGCGCCGGGCGAGGGAGCCCGCGAATCCGGAGGGGTCCGTGCGTAGCGCCATGAGGGCGGTGGTCGAGAGGCCCTCGGGGACTTCAACGTCGTAGTCTCCACGCCGCTGGAGGAGGGCGGTGAGGTGCCGCGCCGTGTCATCCCACGCGGCGACGCGGGCCTCGTCCTCCGCCGACAACGTGCCCGACTCCCAGACCCAGGACAACCGCGTGGCCGGGTCCGCGCCGATGCCGGCCGCCCGCCCCACCAGCGACGCCGCCGCCCGCCGCTGGGCCACCACCTCCGCGTTCATCGACGCGGGCCAGGACGCGCGCAGCGGCTCGGCCGGCACCGGGTTGGTATCGGTGCCCCGCCGTGCCTCGTCGAGATAGCAGCCTGCCGACGCGGCCTCCTCGCGCAGCACGGTGAAGTACGGCGACTCCAGTCTCGGGCGGATGTTGCCGGGCGTCCACACGTGACTCGAAGCCACCAGCAGGTGCTTGGCGCGGGTGGCGGCAACGTAGGCGAGCCGGTCCTCGGAGAGCCGGTGGTCCACCTTGGTGGCCTCCCGGTACGCGGCCAGGCCGTCCTTGGTGTAGTGCTGCAGTTGCGGGACACCGGCAGCGTCGCCGCGCAGTGTGGCCGGGAGGGTTTCGGCGCGGCTGGGCCAGATGCCGGAGCGGGGCTCGGACGGGAAGACCTTGTCCACCAGGCCCGGCAGGAACACCGTGTCCCACTCCAGACCCTTGGCCCGATGAACCGTCAGCAGCTTGACCGAGTCCGCCTCGGTGGGCACCGCCTGCTGGAGGCCCTCGCCGAAGTCCTCCTCCGCATCGAGATAGGCCAAAAGGCCGGTGAGCGTGCCGTCGCCGTCCACATCCGTGTAACCGGACACCTCAGCGACGAACCGCGCGATCTGGCCGGTGTCCGCCCCCGCGGCCAGCAGCTCCGCTTCCAGTCCGAGTGTGGAGACCACTCGCGTGACAAGTTCCGCCACGGGATCCGACGCGTGCCGGCGCAGCCCGGTGATCTCCCTGTGGAAGAGTGCCAGCCTGCGCCGGGCGGCGGCGCTGAACGGAAGGTCCTCCCCCGGGTCCGCGACCGCGTCAAGGAGGCACACCACCTCTCCCGGGTCCGCCTGCGTCACGGCGTGCACGAGGGCGTCGTCGAGGACCTCAGGCGCCCGCGACGACGCTCCCAGCTGCCTGGCCCGCTCCCCCAGCAGCTCCAGGTCCGCCAGCCCGAGCTGCCACCTGGGCCCAGCCAGCAGGGTGGCCACGTCGGGATTGGCGGTGACGTCGTCGATGACGCGCAGCGTCGACACGACGGGGGCCACCTCCGGCAGGCCCAGCAGTCCGCCGAGGCCGACGATCTCCACGGGCACGTCCCGCTCCCGCAGCGCCTCGAAGAGCGGAGCGAGGAGCGCGTTGCGCCGAACGAGGATGGCCTGCTCTGCCCACCCGGTGCCCGTCTCGTGCCTCGCCACCACGGACTCCGCGATCCAGTCCACCTCATCCCGGAAGGTGTCGAAGGTGGCGGCGGCCACCATCCCTCGGGGTGCGCCCTCCGCAGCCACCAGGGACACCCCGTCCTCCCCGGGGGCGGCGGCCAGACCCCGGGCAAGGGCGTTGCCGACGTCGAGAATCCGCTGGCCGCTGCGCCGATTGATGCTGAGCGTGTGCCGCGTAGCGGGGGTGCCATCGGTACGACGGAACTGGTGGGGGAACTCCAGGATGTTGCCCGAGGCCGCCCCACGCCAGCCGTAGATGGCCTGGTAAGGGTCCCCTACCGCCGTCACAGGGAAGCCCATGGCGTCTGAGTAAGGGCTGCCGGTGAACAACTCGCGGAGCAGGCGCGCCTGGGCCGCCGACGTGTCCTGGTACTCGTCGAGGAGGACGACGCGGAATCTCGCCCGGAGCTCCTCCCCGACGGCCGGGACCTGGGTGACCAGACGCACCGCCTCGCGCAGCTGGTCCGCGAATTCCACCACCCCCAACGCCCGCTTGAGCTCCTGATAGCGCTCCACCAGCTGCAACAGTTCGCGTCTCTCCGCCGTGGCGTCCAAAGCCCTGGCGACGTCGCGCATGGTTGCCCCCCGGTAGAGCGGGGCCTGGGCGAACTTCTGCTCCGTGCGGTCGCACTCCTTCTCGACTGCCACCGCGCTCACCAGGTGTGACTGCAACTCCGCGTCCAACGCCAGGACCCGTTCCGGGATGGTGTGGTGACTCAAGCGGCTGATGCTGTGGAAGGGACCGGGCGCGTTGGCCACCACCCGCGTGGCGAGCCGGAACCGGCTGGCGCCGGTGACCATCACGGGATCCCTGTCGATCCCGATCCGGATGCCGAACTCGCTGACGAGGCGGGCGGCGAACGAGTCGTAGGTCATCACCAGCTCGGCGCCCTCTCCCTCCTGACCGGTGAGCACGCCCGCCCGGTCCAGCGCCGACGCGACCCGCGAGGCCAACTCGGCCGCGGCTTTGCGGGTGAAGGTCAGCCCGAGAACCTCCTCCGGGCGCACCTGCCCCGTGCCGACCAGCCACACCACGCGGGCAGCCATCACGGTGGTCTTCCCACTGCCCGCCCCCGCGATGATCACCGCCGGCTCAAGGGGGGCGGTGATGGCGTCCAGCTGCTCCCGCGAGAACGGGATCCGCAGGGCGTCGATCAGCTGCTCGGGGGAGGTGATCCGCGCTGTCCGGATGGGGTGGACGCTCATCTCTGGGCCCCCGTCCTGGGGCCCCGGGCGGGACACGACGCGGTGAAGGCGCAGTACCTGCACGCTCCGCACTCGACCGCGTCGAACCGGCCGCCGTCGATGATGGCCACCCCTTCGGCGATCTTGTCGTGGACCCACGTGGGGCCGACGGTGAGTTCGGCCTTCGGGAGAGCCGGCGACTCGTCGATCGAGGGTTGCGCCACCAGGGTGGGCAGGGCGTCACCGTCCCGGAGGAAGAGCAGGGCGGGGGCGGCGACAGCCCGCTCACCCGCGGCGATGTCGTCGAACGCCCCCAGCGTGGCAGCCAGTTGGTAGATCCCGAGCTGCGCGTGATCCACGACATCCGCCTCCCGCAGCACGCGCCGGCCCGTCTTCATGTCCACGATCCGCAGGCGCCCGTCAGGCTGACGCTCCAGCCTGTCCACCGTGCCGTCCAGGAGCACCTCCCGCCCTGCCACAGTGAGCGGGACGCGGAATCTCCGTTCCACGGCCAGCAGCTCGTTGGGGTTGTGGTCGTGATAGCGCGCGAACCTGTCGAGTGCCTCGTCGATCTCGGAGCGCTCCGTGGCCGAGAGCCATTCCGTCTCGAACGGGATGCGCTCCCACACCTCGTCGAGTTTGGCGTGCAGCTCATCCGCGGTGAGGTGGTCCGTGGCGGCGTGCTTGGCCAGGAGGTGGACAACGTCGCCGACGGAGGCCTTCGAGACGCGTCCGGTGTCCGCCCTGGCCCTCCTCCCGAGGAACCAGCGACGGGGACATTCCAGTAACACCTCGAGCGACGAGCCTGTGATCACCACGGGTCCCCCCGGAACGGCTGGTGCCGACGTGGGCTCCGCGATGCCCCACCAGGTGCCCGGGTGTGCACCTGGGAACGCCGAGGTGCCGTCCGCGGCAGCCACGGAGGCGAGGTCCGCGAGGCGTAGGGCGGCCGCTCGCCGCAGGCCAGGCGAGGCGGCCTCGTCGACGACCGCGCGCCGAAGGTCACCCACGAGGGCGGCCGTGGACAGCAGCATGCCCGGGCGGCCGTGGATTCGCTCCACGGGCACCCCGATCTCCGCGATGAACCGCGACGGGTGCCCGCCTTCCCCGTCGACACCCTGCACCGCGCTGATCGACAGGCCCGTCCGGGCGCGGCTGCACGCCACATAGAAGAGCTGGCGCTCGTCAGCCAGCTGGGACGACGGCCCCCTGGGCTCCAGCCGCTCGGGACCCAGACGCGAGGCGTCCAGCAGCATCCCCGCCCGGGTCATGCGGGGCCACAGCCCCTCCTGCACACCGATCACCCACACCCGCTCCCATTCCAGGCCGCGGGTCCGGTGCGCGGTGACGACGCGGACGCCCCGGCGGGACACGGCCAGTTCCCGCCCGGTGTCCGCCGGAATCTCCTGACCGGAGATCTCGTTGAGGAACGTCCTGGCGCCCGGGGCGCCGCGCAGCTCCGGCTGCCGCGACGCCTGGTCGAACAGTTCGACGATGGCGTCGAGATCCGCGTTGGCCCGACGGGACCCGCGCAGGGCCCGGTCCCGGAGGGTGGAGGGCCATGGGGTGGCGTCCCAGAGGCCCCACAGGACCTGCTGCACCTCCGCCTCCTCGGCCAGAGCGCGGCGCGCCTCAGCGAGGAGGGCGGCAAGCGCGCGGGCCGAGGAGGCCTCCTCGGTGTCCACGCCCTCCAGCAGCGACGGCTCGGTGAGGCAGCGACCCAGGAGAACGGAGGAGGACCCGAGGGAGCGGTGCCGCTCCAGAAGTTCCCGGCCAAGCCTGCGTTGGGACACCCCGTCGAGGCCGCACAGCGGGGAGGACAGGAGGAGGCGAGCTTCGTCAGCCTCCGGCCCGTCACCCCGGGCCGCGACCGACACCGCCAACAGCAGCGTCGCGACCGCGGGTTGCTCCGCGAGCGCAATCTCGTCTCCCGAAACGTCGACCGGGACCCCGAGGCGCATGAGCTCGGCCGCGACAGCGCTGAGCTGGGCGCGGCCCGCGCGCGTGATCACCGCGAGGTCCGCCCAGGCGAGTCCCTCCACCGCGACCGAGTGGCGCAGGTCTGCCGCGACACTCGCCAGCTCGGCCGACGTGTCGTCGAACACCCTCGCGCGCACCTCTCCGGCCAGCAGGCTCGCCAGTGGCGACGGAGGGGCATACCGCGCGTCCATCCTCGAGCTGAGCGTCCGAAGGGCCTCCGCCACCCGCTGAGAGGCCCGGTGCCCCGTGCCGAGCGTGTGCAGTGTCGCGCCGGGCAGCGCAGCGAGATCCGCGACCGCCGTGGGGCTGGCCCCGCGGTACCCGCCGATCCGTTGGTGCGGATCTCCCACCGCCATGAGCGGCAGCCCGATCCGCGACAGGTCCGCCAGCAGCCCCACCTGCGCGGGATCCGCCTCCTGCGCGTCGTCGACGAGCACCTCGTCGAATGCGGCCGCCACCCCCGCCGCGACGCTCGGCTCCCTGAGCAGCAGGCGCGTCCGGTACACCAGCTCGGCGTAGTCCAGCGTGCCGGAGAAGTCCCCCACCGTCAGGTACTCCTCGACGAAGCGGGCCGCGGACGCGAACAACTCGTCCTCCGCCTGCGCGGCGTAGCGAGCGATGGTCTCCGGATCCAGTGAGAGCTGGCGCGCGCGGGCCAGCACCTCGCGCAGTTGCCGGGCGAACGCGCGCGTCCCGACGGCCGCCGTCACGTCCTCCGGCCAGGCCCGTGGAGGCATGCCGGCCAGCAGCTCGCGGATGCGCTGCTCCTGCTCCGGTGCCCGAAGGAGGCGCCAGGGGCTGTCCTCGTGCGGCCAGTAGCGCCGCAGCAGGCCCAGCGCCAGCCCATGGATGGTGGTGACCTGCGGCGACGTCTGGGCGCGGTCCACCTGCCGGGCGATCTGTCTGCGGAGCTGCTGGGCGGCGGAGCGTGAGTGCGCCAGAACGATGAGCCTGTCCAAGCTGCCGCCGGCCCGGACCCGCCGCGCCGCGGCGGCCGCGACCAGTGTGGTCTTGCCGGTGCCGGGAGCTCCCACGACCACCGACACGCCCCTGAAGGGCGCAGCCGCGGCGTCCTGCTCCGGCGTCAGGGCAGGAGGCCCCACATGGGGTGGAGGCAGGACCCGGAAGCGCATGCCCCCTATGCAACCAGCAACCACGGACAATTTCACCCTGGGCGTGGCAAGCTGGGCGGGGTGTGGGAGACAGCATGAGCGAGCGCATCGCCACGGAGATCGACGGCCTGCCCCTCTCCCTGAGCAACCTCGACAAGCCGCTGTTCCCCACCGGATTCACCAAGGGCGAGCTGATCGCGTACTACGTCGAGATCGCCGACGTGATGCTCCCCCACCTCAGCGACCGCGCGATCACCAGGGTGCGGTTCCCCAACGGCACCGCCGGCGAGTCGTTCTACGAGAAGAACCTGCCCCCCGGTGCCCCGGACTGGGTGCGGACGGTTGACGTGTCCACCTCCGCCGGGACCGTCAGCTACGTCACCGCCGGCCGCCGGGCGGACCTGGCATGGCTGGCCAACCTGGCCGCCGTCGAGCTGCACACCCCGCAGTGGCGTCTCCGGGACGCCACCGGCTCACCCGAGGGACTCATCCTCACGGGGGTCGACGAGCCGAGGGCGAGCACCCTCGTCGTCGACCTCGACCCGGGGCCGGGCATCACGCCCGCCGACTCCGCCAAGGGCGCCATCCTCGCCGCGACCCTGCTCGCCCAGATGGGTCTCGAGGCATTTCCCAAGACCTCCGGCAACAAGGGGCTCCAGCTGAGCGTTCCCATCCGGCCCACCCCCGCCTCCGCGGTGCACGCCTTCGCGACGGCGCTGGCCCAGCATCTGGCGCAGCGCTACCCCACGCAGTTCGTCGCCACGATGAGCAAGCAGGCCAGGGCCAACCTCATCTTCGTCGACTACGGGCAGAACCTGGCCGCCCGCAACACCGTGACGGCCTACTCGGTGAGGGGGGTGGAGACGCCCTCGGTGGCCACACCCCTCACGTGGGAGGAGGTGGCCGCGCTCACCCCCGACGGCCCGCTGCGGATCAGCCCCGCGCGGGTGCTGGAGCGGGTGGCCACCCACGGCGACCTCTGGGCCCGGACCCTCCCCACCGCGGACTCACCCGCCCTCCCACCCGCCGAGTTCTGACAGGATGAAACCAGCAGGGCCGGACGGAGGACGCATGGATGCACACCCGCAGCACTCGGCACGGGCCCACTACGTGCGCGAGCCGGCCCACTGGGTGGGCGGGGCCAGCGACACGGGCAGGCGGCACGCCACCAACCAGGACGCCATGGCGATGGCCGTCCGCCCTGAGCCGCCGCCCTCGGCCGTCCTGGCCGTGGCCGACGGGGTGAGCACTGCCCGCGGGTCGGAGCGCGCCTCGCTCGTGGCCGTGGACACCGTCGTGGCGGCACTCATCGATCCGCCCGGGGCAGCCGTTGAGGAGGCCTTCGCCCGCGCCAACCGCGCCATCCTGGAGGGCCGGGAGGACCCGTCGGCCTGCACGCTCATCACCGCGACCATCGAGTCCGGGCTCGTCACGGTCGCCAACGTGGGTGACTCCCGCGCCTACTGGCTCGGAGACGACGGCGAGGCGCGGCTGCTGTCCACCGACGACTCCATGGCACAGGCGCGCATGCTGCTGGGCATGACACGCGACGAGGCCGAACGGTCCCGCCAGGCGCACGCGCTCACGAAGTGGCTGGGGCGGCAGTCCACGGACGTCACGCCGTCGGTCACCTCCCACCGCCCCGCCGGAGCCGGGTGGTTGCTGCTGTGCACCGACGGGCTGTGGAACTACGCCAGCGCCCCTGAGGTACTGCACGGCGTCGTCGCCGCCCTCTCCCCCACCTGCGCCGGACCCGGCGCCCTGGCCGAGGCGCTGACGGTATGGGCCAACGAGCAGGGCGGCAAGGACAACGTGACGGTCATCGTCGCCCGCCTGCACGGCTGACTTGGCGGATCTGGCTAGAGTGGCGGCATGGAAGTCAAGATCGGCATCACCGACGTCCCCCGCGAGGTCACCATCGAAGCCACCGCCTCCGCCGAGGAGCTCGCCGAGCAACTCCGCGATGCCGTGGCCAACTCGTCGCTGCTGGAGCTGACGGACGAGAAGGGTCGCCGCGTGCTGATCCCCGGGGCCCGCATCGCGTACCTGGACCTCGGCTCACCCAGCTCCCGAACGGTGGGCTTCGGCGCGGTATAGCGGCCTACGTTAGACTGAGGGCCTGCGGGCAGCAACGCACCGCCTCCGGCGCGCCAACCGCGCCGTGAGTTCTTCCAGATTGGTTTGAGCCCTGAGCGACAACGAGACCCCGATCGACGAGACCTTCGCCGACCTCGGCATCCACGAATCCATCACCTCGGCGCTGGCGGAGGTCGGCATCGTCCATCCTTTCGCCATCCAGACGTTGGCGATCCCCCTCGCCATCAGCGGGGTGGACCTCATCGGTCAGGCCCGCACCGGCACGGGCAAGACCCTGGCGTTCGGCGTCAGCCTCCTGCACCGCATGGTCACCATGTCCGGCGGAGAGAAGCCCACGCACGGCAAGCCGCGGTCCCTGATCGTGTGCCCCACGCGTGAGCTCGCCCTCCAGGTGGGCCGAGACCTCGATGTCGCCGGCAGGCACCTCAAGATGCGGGTGCTCACCATCTACGGCGGCACCGGCTACGACGAGCAGCTGCGCGCCCTCGAGTCCGGCATCGACATCGCGGTGGGCACACCCGGCCGTCTCCTGGACCTCGCGGACCGCGGAGCCCTGGACCTGTCGCAGATCCAGGTTCTGGTCCTCGACGAGGCCGACGAGATGCTGGACCTCGGGTTCCTCCCGGACATCGAACGCCTCCAGCGCAAGACGCCCAAGGACCGCCAGACCATGCTGTTCTCGGCCACGATGCCGGCGCCCATCCTGACGCTGGCGCGGGCCACGCTGAACCGGCCCGTCAACATCCGCGCCGAGGGCCATGACGCGAAGATGACCGTTCCGGACATCGACCAGTTCGTCTACCAGGCCCATGACCTGGACAAGCCCGAGATGGTGGGGCGGCTCCTGCAGGGCAACCAGACCACGAAGGTCATGATCTTCTGCCGGACGAAGCGCGCAGCGCAGCGGCTCACCGACGAGCTGGTGGACCGCGGCTTCGCCGCCGCCGCCATCCACGGGGACCTCAACCAGGAGGCACGCGAACGCTCCCTGAAGAAGTTCCGGGCGGACACCATCACGGTGCTCGTGGCCACCGATGTCGCCGCCCGCGGCATCGACATCATCGGCGTCAGCCACGTGATCAACTACGAGTGCCCGGACACCGACGCCACCTACGTGCACCGGATCGGCCGCACCGGCCGCGCCGGCAATTCAGGGGTCGCGGTGACGCTGGTGGACTGGGCGGACCTGCACCGCTGGAAGCTGATCAACGAGTCGCTCAACCTCGAGCTGGCCGTGCCGCCCGAGACGTATTCGTCGTCACCGCACTTCTACACAGATCTCGACATCCCCGAGGGCACCAAGGGGCGGGTGCCCGGCACCATCGCGGCGCGCGAGAAGGCCGTCGAGGCCAGGCATTCCCCCACCGAGGCCCGCAAGCACCGCTCGCGGCGGTCCACAGAGCCCGCCGGCGATCACCCCGCGCAGGACAAGCACGCCGACGCCGAGCGCAAGCCCCGCCGTCGCCGCCGTCGCACCCGCGGCGGGGTGGACGTGGCCCCGGAGGCACCGACGGCGGACTGAGCCGTGGCTCAGTAGACCATCTGCATGGCCTCCCGGACCTCGTCGAGCGTCCGGTCGGCCACCTCGGTGGCCCGCCGGTTGCCCGACGCGAGCACCTGTGCCAGGTAGCCGGGGTCCGCGGCGAGCTCGGCGCGGCGCGCGCGGATGGGAGCGAAGTAGTCGTTGACCGCCGCGGTGACCAGCTTCTTCAGCCCGCCACCGCCACCGTCGCCGATCTCCGCGGCCACCTCCGCCGGATCCCTGTCGAGGCACAACGCCGCGAGGTTCACCAGGTTGGACACCTCCGGCCTGGTGGCCGGGTCGTAGGTGATGTGGCGGTCCGAGTCCGTCACGGCCCTCTTGAGGAGCCTGGCCGTCTCGTCTGCCGTCATACCCAGCTCGATGGTGTTGCCCTTGGACTTCGACATCTTCGTGCCGTCCAGCCCCAGGACGATGCCGGACCGGCTGAGCAGGGCCTCCGGCGCGGGGAACACGGCACGGCTCTCGTCCACACGGCCGTAGCGCTCGTCGAATCGACGGGCGATGACGCGCGCCTGCTCCAGGTGCGGCAGTTGGTCCTTCCCCACCGGCACGAGGTTGGCCTTGCAGAACAGGATGTCCGCGGCCTGGTGCACGGGGTAGGTGAGCAGCAGGCCGGACATGGGCCGGTCCCCCGTGTCGTCGAGTTCCGTCTTCACGGTGGGGTTGCGGCGCAGCTCGGCGTCCGTGACCACCGAGAGGAAGGGCAGCATCAGCTGGTTGAGGGCAGGGATCTGCGAATGCGTGAAGATCGTCACCTGCTCAGGGTCCAGCCCCACTGCCAGGTAGTCCGTGAGGAGGGAATAGACGCGTTCCCGGAGCGGACCCACCCCGTCGCGGTCCGTGACCACCTGGTAGTCGGCGATGACCACGAACGTCTCCACGCCGAGGGAGGCGAGCCGCACGCGGTTCTGCAGGGAGCCGAAGTAGTGGCCGATGTGCAGGTTTCCGGTGGGGCGGTCCCCGGTGAGGATCCTGAATCGCGACGGGTCCAGGGCGATCTGCCGCTCGATCTCGAGGCTGCGCTCGGTGGAACGGGCGAGCGAGGCCTCCGGGTCGAACGTGTCCTCGGGGGTAACTGACATGGATGTGCCTGCCTGTACGGGTGCGACGGGGTGCGGGGCCCCAGCCTAGCGGCCCTAGACGACGCCGCCGCGACGGCGGATCCGGGCGACGAGGTCCCGGTAGGCCGACGGCCGGGTCAGGTTGGCGCCCAGTGGATTGCGCTTCTTCCCCAGGCCGTGATAATCGCTGGATCCGGTGCGCACCAGGCCCAGCCGCGCGCCCATCTCGAACAGCAGCGAACGGGTCTCATCGTCGTGATCGGGATGGTCCACCTCGATTCCCTCAAGCCCGTGGCCCTGCACCAGCGACTCCAGGTAGGGGGCGGGCAGTACCCGCTGGCCGCCGCGGCCCCACGGGTGCGCGATGACGGCGACGCCCTTAGCGGCGTGCACCAGGCCGATCGCACGCTCCAGTTCGCACGCATACCGATGGACGTAGCAGGGGCCGTCCTCACCGATCCACCGTGCGAACGCCTCGTCGCGATCCGCGACGTAACCCTTGGCCACCAGCGCGTCCGCCACGTGCGGCCTGCCAATGGCGGGCGCGCCGTTCGCAGCCGTCATGACCTCGTCCATCGTGACATCGAGTCCGGCCGCCGTGAGCTTGGCCACCATCGCCGGCAGCCGGTCCGTCCGGCCGAACCGGATGCGGGCCAGCTCTGCGTTGAGCTCCCGGTCGAACGGGTCACAGCCGTAGCCGAGCAGGTGGACCGAGGCGCCGTCGTGCTCGGCCGACATCTCGATGCCGCCCAGGACCTTCACACCGATTCTCTTGCCGGCCTCCTGACCCTCGGCCACGCCGCCGAAGGTGTCGTGATCGGTGAGCCCGATCACGTCGAGCCCGGCATCGTGGGCCTTCATCACCAGGCTGGTCGGGGTGTCCGTCCCGTCGCTGACCCGGGAATGGGTGTGCAGGTCGATCTTCATGGGCCAATCCTAGGGTTCGTCCGTCCGGCTACGCTGACAGGCATGGATTTGGATTACACCCACCAGTACGCCGCCGCTCCGGATGCGGTCGTCGCGCTGATGCGCAATGAGGAGTTCATCGCCGACGTGGCCCGGCACGCCGGGGCCCTCGAGCACCGCGTTACGATCGCCGACGACGCCACCCGCCTCGAGATGAAGCTGCCGGTGCCGGCGAATCTGGCGAAGTTCGTGGGTGAGGCCGTGACTCTCGCGCAGGTGTTCCGCTTCCAGCCGCCGTCGGCGGACGGGTCGATCCGCGGCACCGTCGAGGTCGATGTGCCCGGGATGCCGATCGACGTCAATGCCCAGACCGCCCTGACGCCCCAGGGCCAGGGAACGCAGGGCCGCTACAGCGGGGACCTGAAGGTGAGAATTCCGCTGGTGGGCAAGAAGGTGGAGTCCATGATCGAGCCGTTCATCCGCGAAGCCTTCGCCGGGTTGGAGCGCCGGGCGGCAGCCTGGCTCAGCAGCTGACCCGCGGTCAGCTGGCGGCCGCCTCGCGGCGCTTCTTCGCGGCGTCGACGGAGGCCTTGAGCGCGGCCATGAGGTCCACCACGTCGCCGACAGGCTGGGACGTCTCCGACGCCGCCGGCGCGGGAGCCCCAGCAAGCTTGGCCTCCACCACCTCGAGGAGGGCCTCGCGGTAGGAGTCCTGGTAGGCGGCGGGATCGAACTCCCCCTCCAACTGCGCGATGAGCAGCTTCGCCATCTCCATCTCCGCATCCGAGATCCTGACCTCGGTCGAGGGAGCCGCGAACTCCCCGTCGCGGAGTTCGTCTGGCCAGTACATCGTGTGCATGAGCAGGAGATCGTCCTTGGGGCGGATCAGCGCCAGCGACTCGCGGCTGCGCAGGGCCACCTTGACCACCGCCACCTTGTCCTCCTTGGCCAGCGCCTCGCGCAGGAGCACGTAGGGCTTCTGGCCCGCGGCCTCGGGCTCCAGGAAGTAGGTGCGCTGGAAGAAGGTGGGATCCACCTCGTGGCCGTCGACGAACTGGACCACGTCCACGGTCTTGAGGGTGCTCAGCGGCAGGTTGTCGAAGTCCTCGTCGGTCAGGATGGCGACGCGGCCGTCTGCGGACTCGTAGCCCTTCGCGATGTCGGCATAGGCCACCACCTCGCCGCACTTCTCGCAGATGCGTTGTTGCCGCACGCGGCCGCCGTCGCTGGCGTGGACCTGCCTGAAGGACACGTCACGGTCCTCCGTGGCGCCGTAGAGCTTGACGGGAATCGACACCAGGCCGAAGGACACAGCGCCCTTCCAGATGGAACGTGGCATGTCAGGACCCTCCCTTACTCTCCGCGCCGGTATTCGACGACGTCGTTCCACAGCAGCTCGTGCTCCTGTAACAGCTGCTGGACCTGGGGCAGATCCCAGGCCTGATCGATGGTGAGGCCCCGGGCGATGGCGGCCGCGTCCGCCACATCCACGCCAGGCTCCTCGCAGAACCAGGCGGTCATGGCCGACGGCGGGCACCCGGTGAGCGTGACCCTGCCGTTGGCCGGGTCATCCGACGCGGCGATCAGCGCCGGGTCGACCTCCGCCACAACGACGAGCCTGGTTCCGTACTCGCTCAGGCCTGCGATCGACGCGAGCACCAGGGCGGCGTACTCCGCGTCCTCGGCCTCCGCCTCGGTGTACTCGAGTTCCTCGAGCAGCTCCGGCGTCACGGTGTAGGCGGGCCGGTCCGCGACAACCGGATCGCCCGCCAGGATGCCCAACTCTTCGGCGGCGATGGGGATGAACACGAGGTGGCGTCTCACCCGACCAGACTAGATGCACCGAGGCAGGAATCGGAGTAGGTTCGACGACGACATGTTGCGCACGATCAGGTCCCTTGCCGCCGCCACCGCCGTCGTCCTGCTCGTGGCGTGCGGCACCCCGACGGCCGCCCCCCAGACCATCGAGCTGGTGGTCACCGATCCGCCGGCGGACACGCGGCGGGTCGAGGTGCAGCTGGGCGCGGAAGTGACCCTTCGGATCACCACCCCGACGGCGGACCGGGCGCACGTGCACGGCTATGAGATCGAGCGGGACCTCGCGGCAGGGGAACCCACCGACATCGTCTTCGAGGCGGCGATGGCTGGGACCTATGAGGTGGAGTCCCACGTCACAGACGTCATCTGGCTGGACCTGGTCATCCGGTGACGCCGCTGCACGGCATCGCCTCCCGGGGCGACCTGCCGCTCCCGTTCGGGTTCGTGCTCGCCGGCGGGGGGGCCGTGCTGGTGGTCACCTTCTGGGTCGCGCTGTTCGCCTGGAGGACGCCGCGCCTCCGGGACCAGCACGGCGTGGAGTTGCCGCGCCTGACCGCCGTCGTGGACTCCCCCTGGTTCTCCCGACCGCTCCGGATCCTCGTAGGGTCCGGGTGGCTGGTGGCCGGTCTGGCGCTGACGTTCGGGGTGGATCGGATCGACAATCCCGCCTTCGGCTTCGTCTACGTGCTGCTCTGGGTGGGCCTCGTGCCGATGTCGTTACTGTTCGGCGCCGTCTACCGGCGGACCAACCCGCTTCGGCTGCTGCTCCGCTTCACGGGGGCCGCCGCCCCGGCTGGTAACGCCGCGGCGTCGAGACTGCCCGCCGCGGCCGCACTGCTGGCCTTCCTCTACCTGGAGTTGGTTCAGCCCGAAGGCGCGACGCTTCCGGTGCTTCGGGGTTTCGCCGCCGCCTGGGTGGCGTGGGTGGTCGGGGGCGTCCTGTTCCAGGGCCAGCGCTGGATCGCGCAGGCGGATCCGTTCGAGGCGTACGCGACGATCGTGGCGCGGCTGTCGCCGTGGAGTCGCACCAGCCGTGGCGTGTTGCTGCTGGTCGACCCACTCCGGAACCTCGGGTCCTGGCGGGCACCGCAGCACCTGGCCGCCCTGGCGAGCGTGCTGCTGGGCGGCACGCTCTTCGACGCCCTGTCGAACACCGCCTGGTGGGTGCGCGCCACCCAGGGGCTAGAGGGGTGGGCCTGGCCGATCGGCACGCTGGGCCTGCTCACGAGCGTCGGGGTGATCTACGCGCTGTTCTGGATCGGCACCCGCCCTTACCGCGGGATACAGATGGATTCCCTGGCCCCGGGCCTGATCCCCCTCGTCGTGGCCTACGCTCTGGCGCACTACGGCACCATGCTGTACCTGGAGGGTCAGCGCACTCTCATCCGGTTCAGCGACCCGCTGGGGGCAGGCTGGGACCTGTTCGGGATGGCCGAGGCGGCCCCCGTCACCACGCTGTTCGCGTACCCCACCCTCATCGCCGTCCTGCAGGTGCTGCTCATCGTCGGCGGCCACGTGGCGGGGGTGCTGGTCACCCACGACATCGCGCTGCGCACCCACCCCGGCCGGGTGGCGGTGCATCTGCCGTTGCTGAGCATCATGGTGGTGTTCACCGTCGGCGGACTCCTGCTGATGTTCGGTGGCTGAGTTGTTGTCCTGAGCCGCCCAGGTGTTGTCCGAACGCTCCGATGTGTTGTCGGTGGGACTCGCCGGCGCTGCCGTCGCGGCCGGGCGACCCTAGCGTCGAGGCCATGAGCCTCCAACTACCTGTCACGCATCTCGCCAGTGTCCGCCCCAGGCATCCTGCGCCGGATCCGGTGCCCTCACAGGCCATGAACCTCATCCGGGCGGTTCTCGAGGCCGTGATGGGCAGGCGGCCGCTGCACCAGCTGCGTCCACATCTGGCGCCGGCGGCGTTTGAGAACCTGGTCCACTACGTCGACAGCGGCCGTTTCCGCCGGGTCAGGGTCGGCAGGGTCCGGTCTCAGATGCCCACTGAGAGATCAGTGGAGGCAACGGTTCGGGTGTGCTCCGGCGGCCGCTCGGTCAGTTGCATCCTGCGCCTCGATGCCGGCCCCACGACATGGCGGTGCTCGGAGTTGGTGATCCTCACTCCTGTGGGTGTGCAGTCCGCCGCATGGGCCGCCTGAGGCCGACGGACTCGGCGGGGTCTAGACCGCAGCGGCCCCCGGACGGCCGTGGCAGACCTTGTACTTGCGCCCCGATCCGCACGGGCAGGGCTGGTTGCGGCCCACCTTCTCCGCGGCCCGTGCCATCGGCGCGTTCGTCTGGATCACCTCACCGGTCTCGTCCGGCGCGGAGTAGCTGAGATTGGTGTCGGCGTGACGTTCCAGGCCCTTGGCCAGCGGCTCGGGTGTCTCCTCCTCCGAAGGCACCCGGATGGGTGCCCCTGATTCGTCGGTCACCAGGCCGACGGCGAGGGCCGGCTCCGCCGGACGCGCCGTGACCTCCAGGTTGAACAGGAAGCCCACGACCTCCTCCATGAAGGCGTCCATCATGGCGACGAACATGTCGCCGCCCTCACGCTGGTACTCGACCAACGGATCGCGCTGCGCCATCGCCCGTAGGCCGATGCCTTCGCGGAGGTAGTCCATCTCGTACAGGTGCTCGCGCCACTTCCGGTCCAGCACCGTCAGCAGCACCTGGCGTTCCAGCTCCCGCATGGTTTCAGCGCCGAGCTGCTCCTCCCGTGCGTCGTAGGCGCGCAGCGCGTCCTCGGTGACCATGTCCACCAGCTCATGCTGCTCCGGCAGTTGCTCGTCGAGCTGGGCGAGGGTGATGGTCACCGGGTAGAGCGTCCGCAGCTCTGTGAGCATGGTCTCCAGATCCCATTCCTCGGGGATGCCGACGGTGTGGTTGCGTACCACGTCGGTGACCACTCGCCGCACGTTGGTCCGAAGCTGCTCGGACACGTCGGCGCCGTCCAGGACGCGGCGACGGTCCCCGTAGATGGCGTGACGCTGCCGGTTGAGCACATCGTCGTACTTGAGCACGTTCTTGCGCATCTCGAAGTTCTGGCCCTCGACCTGCTTCTGGGCGCTCTCGATGGACTTCGACACCGACTTCATGTCGATGGGCACGTCATCTGGGACCTTCATCATCAGCAGTGCACGTTCCAGCAGCTCAGGCCGGAACAGGCGCATCAGATCATCGCTGAGCGACAGATAGAACCGGCTCTCGCCGGGGTCCCCCTGGCGGCCGGAGCGGCCGCGCAGCTGGTTGTCGATGCGGCGCGATTCGTGACGTTCGGAGCCCACAACGTACAGGCCGCCGGTGGCCACCACCTCGTCATGCTCGGAGCCCACCTGCTGCTCCAGGGCCGCCAATGTCTCGTTCCACCGGGCCTCGTACGCCTCGGGGGTCTCGTGCGGGTCCAAACCCGCCTTCCGCAACTGGAGGTCCGCCAGAAACTCGGGGTTGCCGCCCAGCATGATGTCCGTGCCGCGTCCGGCCATGTTGGTCGACACCGTGACCGCGCCCTTGCGGCCCGCCTCGGCGACGATGGAGGCCTCGCGTTCGTGGTGCTTGGCATTGAGCACCTCATGCGGCACGTTGGCGCGCTTGAGCAGCCCGGACAGCAACTCGGACTTGGCGACAGAGGCCGTTCCGAGGAGCACCGGCTGCCCCTGCGCGTGCCGGTCCACCACGTCCTTGACGATGGCCTCGTACTTGGCCTCCTCGGTGCGGTAGATCAGATCCGGCTGGTCCTTGCGGATCATCGGCCGGTTGGTGGGGATCTGGATGACGCCGAGCCCGTAGATCTTCTGGAACTCCGACTCCTCCGTCTTGGCCGTGCCCGTCATGCCCGCCAGCTTGGAGTACATACGGAAGTAGTTCTGCAGCGTGATGGTGGCCAGAGTCTGGTACTCGTCCTTGATCCGGACGCCCTCCTTGGCCTCCAGCGCCTGGTGCAGGCCCTCGTTGTAGCGGCGGCCCGCGAGCGTGCGGCCGGTGTGTTCGTCGACGATCAGCACCTCGTCGCCGGCCAGAACGTAGTCCTTGTCCCGCTTGAAGAGCTCCTTGGCCTTGATGGCGTTGTTGAGGTACGAGATGAGGGGCGTGTTCGCGGACTCGTAGAGGTTCTCGATCCCCAGCCGGTCCTCCACCTTCTCGATGCCGGGCGCCAGCACCGCGATGGTGCGCTTCTTCTCGTCCACCTCGTAATCCACGTCGCGGCGCAGGGTCCTCACCAGCTTGGAGAACACCGGGTACCACTCGTGGGTGTCCTCGGCCGGGCCGGAGATGATCAGTGGGGTGCGGGCCTCGTCGACGAGGATGGAGTCCACCTCGTCAACGATGGCGTAGTGATGCCCGCGCTGGACGAGATCGTCACTGCGCAGCGCCATGTTGTCACGCAGATAATCGAAGCCGAACTCGTTGTTGGTGCCGTAGGTGATGTCCGAGGCGTACGCCACGCGGCGCTCCGCCGGGGTCATGGACGCCAGGATGGCACCCACCTCGAGCCCCAGGAAGTGGTGGATTCGCCCCATCTGCTCGGACTGGTACTTGGCGAGATAGTCATTGGTGGTGACGACGTGCACGCCTTCGCCGGTGAGGCCGTTGAGGTAGGCGGGGAGCGTGCCCACGAGCGTCTTGCCCTCACCGGTCTTCATCTCGGCGATGTTGCCCCAATGGAGCGCTGCGCCGCCCATGAGCTGCACGTCGAAGTGACGCTTCCCCAGAACCCTCACCGACGCCTCGCGTACCGTGGCGAAGGCCTCGGGCATGAGGCGATCCAGCGACTCACCGTCCGCGATGCGCTGACGGAAGGTGTCCGTCTCGGCCCGCAGCTCGGCGTCGGACATGGCCTGGAACTCCTCTTCGATGGAGTTGACCTGGTCGGCCACCTTCTGCAGCCGTCGAAGCTGGGCTCCGGAGCCGAGGCCGCTCAGAAAATCCATGACACCCACAGGTCGATTCCTCACATCTCGCGAACACCGCGATTTCACGCGGCGGTACCGCCAGCCATCCTAACGCCAGCCGGCAACGACGACACGCGACAGCGCCCCGGCCACGGCCGGGGCGCTGTCAGAGAACCGGTCAGGAGACGTTGAGGTGGATCACGCCGTAGTTGTAGGCCTTGCGCCGGTACACCACCGACGGGCGGCCGCTGTCCGCGTCCTGGTAGAGGAAGAAGTCGTGTCCCACGAGTTCCATCTCGTCGAGGGCCTGGGCCAGAGTGAGTGGAGCCGTGCTGAACTCCTTCTCGCGCACCACTAGTGGCCCGTCCCCCGTGACGACAAGACCGGCGACCTCATGGGTCTCCACGTCGTCCTGCGCGTGCCCGTTGACCTCGGCCACAGGATGCGCGATCTCGGCGATGTTGCCCGCACGGAGCCCGCGGTGGGTCTTGCGGCGGTCGGCCGCCTTCCGTAGCTGAGCCTTCAGCCGCTCCAACGCCATCTCGAATGCCGCCACCTTGTCGTTGGCCCTGGCTTCCGCCCGGACGACCGGCCCGCGACTCCGGAGGGTGAGCTGCACCTCGACGGCGTCTGAGGGATCCTTCGTCCCCTCCGAGGCATGAAACTCGACCTCAACGCGGATGACCCGATCCCGCAGGCGCTCGACAGCGGCCAATCGATCCGTGACGAGTTCTTTCAGTTCGGGGTTGATCGTGCAGTGCCGACCCGTGACGACGATGTCCATGTTTCCTCCGTCTGTCGTGGGGCCCCAGGGGCCCGACTCCAACTCCACCGCGGGGAGTTCCCCCGCGACGGATGCAGCAGACCGCAGGGGATCTGACGATCCATCCTGCGGCCTCAACATGTACCAACGCTACCCCTGCCGGCGAACGCTGTCAGGCTTGACGGGAAGTGTCTCAACGGTAGTCAGCGTCGGCCACGACTGCGGCACCCAGGACCTGCACCCCCACCGCCGTGAGGCGTCTGAGGGACTCACCGAGAGAGGCCCCCGTGGTGACCACGTCGTCGACGAGGATCACGGGCGCGACGGTGGGCCGCGCCCGCATGGAGTGGGCGAGGTTCTTGGCGCGCTGAGCCCTGCCGAGGCCCTCCTGGTCCGCACCATCGGGGCTCCTCCGGAGCACCCGCACCGCTCTCAGGCCGAGGCGGCCGGCCGCGGCGACGGCGAGCCGGTGGGCATGGTCGTAGCCGCGCGCCCGCACCGCCGCGGGCCTTGACGGGACCGGAACGAGAATGGCCTCCGGTGGCGGGTCGTGGACGCTCACGGCCCGCGCCAGGAGACGGCCCAGCATGCGGTCGAGGTGGAGGGCGCCGTCGTCCTTGTAGCGCGGGACAACATGGGCGAGCACCGGGCGATAGGGACAGGCGGCGCTGAGCGGAACATCAAGCCCCCGATGAACCCACCTCACCGGGACCGACAGGGCAGCGAGGCACAGCCCGCAGAGGCCCCAACCCGGCGTCGAGCATCCAGGGCAGGTGGCCCCCAGCAGGAGATCAGCGGCTGCGTCGATCAATCGGGTCATGCCCCCATGATCGTCAGCCCCGGCCGCACCTCACCGCCCCTCCACAGGGCAACTCAGCTGGCGTAGGCGATGGCCGTGAGGTCCTCGGCCAGCCGCGTCCACCGCGTGCGCGCCTCATATCGCCAGGTGACACCGGCCGAGGTCCGGATCGCCACCGCGCCACCGCCCAACCTTGCCATCGCCGTCAGCTCCTCCACCTCACCGGAGAGGGGGCCGAGCTCCTCGACGAGGGAGCCGTCCACCTCCGCGCTGTAGACGGACCGCAGACCTGCCGCGACACCGGCCACCGCCACCGATGTCTCGCCGTGCCACGCTACGGCACTCGGATCCGTGAGGATCTGGCCTGAGGGGGCCACCAACGGCAGGGGCCGCCACTCCACCACCGTGAGCGGGCCCCCCGGGAGGACCGTGGCCATCCCCACCTCGCGCACTCCCCCCGCCGACAGCAGAAGCGACACCCGAGCCCGGGTGGGCGAGACGGCGAACTGCTCAAGACCTCTCCCGTCGGGGATCTGGACCGTGGCCTCCTCCACGTCACCCATCCGGTTGACCGTGAACAGCCGGGTGCTGCCCTCGGCATCCTCGCCGAGGAGCCACAGCGTCCCCAGGACGAACTGGGGGGATCTGAGGTTCACGTACGGCACCTCGACGGGGGTCATCTCACCCTGGATGGTTCCCATGAGCAGACCCGTCCGGCCCTCGTCGATGAGGGCGGCGGAGTCCCCGTCCAGCGACACTGCCAGGTCCGCCACCGCCGCCTCGACCCCACGCCAGGGCTCGAAGCGATCGTCACCCAGCACCCGGCCCGGGGCACCGTCGCGGACGCCGAACAGGTCGACGGTCGAGGCACGCGAGAGGATCTGGTACCCCTGCTGGCCGGCAAGCTCCACCACCCCGTCGGCCCGCGCCCCCGGGAGGGTGAACGGGATGCCGTCGTTGGTCACCACCAGCCCGGTGACCCGCGGCACCGCCGTCAGGGACCAGAGGAGCTGCGCCCCCAGCCTGCGTCGGGCGTCGTCGCTCAGCCTGTCGTACAAGCCGGTCAGCTGAACCGTCACGACGCCGGCGGAATCGATGGTCGCCCCGCCGTCGGCCAGGTGGACGCCGCTGGGGACGGCGTCGGCGACGGCGGGGGCGATGGCCTCCGACGGTCCGCTGAGCAGGGCCTCGACGATGGCCGTCGGTGTCACCACCATCTCCGGGACGTGGATGGGGTCCGGGACCACATGGGTCCCCGAGCGGCTGGTGAAGTAGAGCGGAACGCGCTCGTAGTAGCGCTCGAAGATGTAGCGCGAGAGCAGCAACCCTGCCGGCGGGGAGGCGATGCGCCACTGGCCCTTCTCCTGGACGGTGCGGAAGTCGTGCTCGAACTCCTGCGGGACGGCCGCGAAGCGCCCGTTGCCGTCGAGCACGCCCACCTGGACACCCTCAACCGTGCCGTCGGACAGCCCGACGACCAGCGCGTCCACGACGGCGGCCGAGGTGGGGTCCCAGCGCGCCGCCGCGGCCTCCGTCAGGTACCGTCGGGCGATGGCGTATCCGCCCTCAGGGGAGGCCATGGCCTGAAGAAAGCCCTCTACCAGCCGCGCGGGCTGGACGCCTTCCTCGGGTGGCTGGGGCGCGAGATCGACGCCCCACGGCTCCGCCGACATGGGGACCTCCTCGACAGGACCCGACGTGGGGATCTGCGTGCATCCAGCGGCAAAAACCATCACGGCCAGGATCGCCGCCATCAGGGGCCTCACCGGGTCACCTCCGGCGGCCGGTCGTCGACGGGGATCACCGAGAGGGGCGACGTGGTCAGCTCATGTCCCGGCTCGCGGGGAATCGTCAGCCGGAACTGGGCCCCCCGGCCCGGACGGCCCCAGGCGGTCAGCCATCCGTGGTGCAGGCGGGCGTCCTCCATGGAGATCGCCAACCCGAGCCCGGAGCCGCCGACGACGCGGGTTCGGCTGGGATCGGCCCGCCAGAATCTGTCGAACACGCGCGCCGCGTCCTCGGCCTCGAAGCCGACACCATGGTCGCGCACCGTCACCGCGACGGCCGCCTCGTTGGCCGCCACCACGACTCGGACGGGCCTGCCCTCGGCATGCTCGATGGCGTTGGTGATGAGGTTGCGCAGGATGCGACGGATCCTCCGGGAGTCGACCGCGGCCATGGTGTCCAGCCCCCTGCGTTCCAGAGTGACGGCGACACCGAGCTTGTCCGCCATCCGACGACCCGCCTCGACCTCGGCCTCCACGAGGGCGGCGACGTCGGTCTCGTCGAGGCAGAGCACCGCGGCGCCGGCGTCGAAGCGCGAGATCTCCAGCAGGTCTGCCAGCATGCCGTCGAAGCGTTCGATCTCGAGGCTCATCAACTCCGCGGAGCGGGCCGTGAGGGGGTCGAGGGCGTAGCGGGAGTCGTAGATCACGTCCGAGGCCATCTTGATGGTGGTCATGGGCGTGCGCAGCTCGTGGGACACGTCGCTGACGAAACGCTGTTGGAGGGTGGACAGGGTCTCGAGTTCACGGATGCGCTGCTGGAGCTGGGCCGCCATCCGGTTCATGGACTTGGCGAGGCTGGCCAGATCGTCGGTGCCGCGAACGGCCATGCGCTCCCCCAACTGTCCGGAGGCAAGCTTGAGTGCGGCCTGGCTCGCGCGCCGCACGGGCCGCACCACCTGGTTGGTGATGAGGTAGGCGACCAGCGCGAGGGCGGCCACCAACGCGATCCCGGTCCCGGTGACCGCGCCCTGCAGGCCACGCAGCGTCTGGGTCTCCGTGGTCATGGGGAAGATGTAGTAGATCGGGTACCGCTCCCCCGTGGACCCGGTCAGCGCCGTCCCGATGGCCCACCCCGGCTCCGCCTGAGCGTCGGGATCCGTGAACACCACGGTGGTGGGGGTCACGAACATGCCCTCGACCTGTTCCACCTGGGCGATGAGGGAACCCGGAACCGACTCGGGGCGGATGCCAGCCGACACCAGCCGCGAGGTGGGGCCCTGGATGACCACGCGGTACTGCGCCGCCTGCGCGTCCGCCAGATCGGCGAGACGGTTCAGTGCCTCGTTCACCGCGACTCCCCGGTTCTCGGGGCTGCGGAGCTGATCCTGCATGAACGCGTACACGCCCGTGGCCTCGTTGAGAGACGCCGCCTTCTTCGCGGCGACGACGCCCACCGTCGCCTGCTGCAGCAGCACCATGCCCGCGAGCATCATGAGCACGATCGAGAGGGCGAGCGTGGAGATGAGGACCCGCAGCGGGAGGGAGCTCCACCACAGCTGGCGCACCCCCGTCCGGGCCCTACGCCGCCGATTCACCGGCCCGGTACCCGATTCCCCTGACGGTGATGACGATCTCGGGACGCTCCGGGTCCTTCTCCACCTTGGCCCGCAGCCGCTGGACGTGCACGTTGACGAGCCGGGTGTCCGCCGCGTTGCGGTAACCCCACACCTCGTCGAGCAGGGCCTCGCGGGTGAACACGTGCGTGGGCCGCTTCGCGAGCGCGAGGAGCAGGTCGAATTCGAGAGGCGTGAGCGGTAGGTGCGTGCCGCCGCGTCGGACCACATGAGACGACACCGAGATGGTGAGATCCCCGATGGAGAGCGCATCGTCGCCCGCGTCGCCGTTGGTGCGCCGGAGCCTGGTGCGGATGCGGGCGATGAGTTCCTTGGACTTGAACGGCTTGGCGACGTAGTCGTCTGCCCCGGCCTCCAGGCCTCCCACCACGTCCGCCGTGTCCGACTTGGCGGTCAGCATGATGATGGGCACCCCCGATTCGGCGCGGATGTCGCGGCAGACCGCAACGCCGTCCCGACCCGGGAGCATGAGGTCCAACAGGACCAGATCGGGGTGGGAGTGCCGGAATTCCTGCACAGCCGCCTCCCCTGTGGTGCAGTGCACCGTGTCGAAGCCTTCCTGCCTCAACACGATCTGCAGCATCTCGGACAGCGCCGCGTCGTCATCGATGACGAGAATGCGGGCTTTGCCCTTGGCGTCGCTCACACCGGCCTCCTTGCGTTCGCGTCCCCATCGTAGCCGCGACAGCGCGGTGCTAGTTGTGGCCGGGTTCGTCGGTCCAGGTGGACCAGCGGCCCGCGGTGCCTCCCATGCGTCGCAGTACCCGCCGCCAGAGTCCCTCGGGGTGACCGAACACGTCCTCCGGGCGCGCCCGGGTGCGGAACCAGGAACCGCGGATGAGTTCGCTCTCGAGCTGGCCCGGCGCCCACCCCGACAGCCCCACGAACAGGCGGAGATGGCTGAACGACGTGTCCATCAACTCGGTGGGAAAGTTGAGATCCACCACCCCGATGTCTCCGACGATCCGCTCCCACCCCGGAGGCGGTGAATCCGGAGTCGCCGGCTCGCCGAGCGCGATGGCCACATCCGGGTTGACTGGGCCGCCCTCGAACACGCGCACGGGGGGGCTCATGTGGTCGCGAAAGCCCTCCTGGATGCTGGAGACCGGCAGGTCCGAGAGGAGGTTCAGACACACGCCGAGGGTGCCTTCGGGGTTGTGCTCGAGCAGCAGGATGACCGAACGGTCGAAGTAGCCCCCGCGGCCCGGCTGCGTGGCGACCAGCAGCTGTCCGACGGCGACCGCTCCAGTGTGCATCACACCGGCCACTGTAATGGCTCAATGACGCCCTTGCGCCCGCCTGCTGATCGCCGGAGTTGTGCATGGTCCACAGCTCAGGGGTGCGACCCTCGCACCGAACTCAACGGGATAATGGCCTGCACCCGAGTGCCGTGCGGCCGCAGCGCGGCGATGGCGAACGTCCCCCCGGCCATGTCGACCCGCTCGCGCATGCCGATGAGTCCCAGGCTACCCGCGGGCCCGCCCGCGGCCCCGTCGAGGCGATTCCTCGCCCGTCGTCGGAGACTGTGAGACGAAGGCTCTCGTCCGCGAAGCACAGGCTCACGGTCGCATGCTTGGCGTGCGCGTGCCGGACGACGTTGTTCAGGGCCTCCTGCGCGATGCGATAGGCGGCGAGCTCCAGGTCCGGGTTCAGACGCCCCGCTTCCCCGGTGACCTCGAGTCTGACGATGGCGTCACTGCGTGAGCGCGTCTCTTCGGTAAGTTGCCGCAGGGCCGAAACGAGGGCGAGGTCGTCGAGGACGGGCGGCCGCAGTCCCTGGATGATCTTGCGGAGTGAGACGGTGGCGTCATCAGCCACGACGGCGGATTGAGCGAGGCGCCGTCGCATCTCGTCGGCCCGCGGTGTCCGTTCGGTCAGGTCGTCGAGGGTGCGCTGCTCCTCCTGACGCCGGTGCTGCTCGGTGATGTCGGTGAGAACGATCTGCACCATCGCCGTACCGTCGGCGTCCTCCAGCCGATGCGCCGTGGGCATGAGCAGGACCTCGCCGTTGCCACCAGTGGTGAGCGTCAGGAACGACCGGTTGCCTTGGAGCAGGACCTCCAGGTCCACACCGAGCAGTTCGGCGACATTTCCCCTTGGTACAACCGTGCCCAGCAGACGCTTCGCCGCCGTGTTGGCCTCGACCAGCCGCCCTGAGAGGTCGCTGATCAGAACGGGCGCGGGCTGGTCCTCGAACAGCGTGTAGTAGCGAGCCTCGGCCCGACGTGCCGACGTGAGTGCCGCCTCGGCGTTCTGGCGAGCGCGCTGCTCCCGCTCCACCCGCTGACCCACGACCACCGCGACCGCGTAAAGCACCACCAGGTACCCGACCTCAACCCACACATGGGCAGCGCTGAACTGGGGACTGAGGAACCAGTGCGGGACCACGAGGGCGGTAGCCCACAGTGCAATGCCGATCCCCCCGCGAACGCCGAAGTTGAGAGCGGCGTACATCACCGGAATGAGCAGGAGCACCGACGTTGTCGGCGACGGGACGCCCGCCACATGGTCCCAGTGCAGGAGGACGAGCACCACGTCGTGCACGATCGCCCAGGTCAAGATTCCGGCCTGAACGATCCAGAACCGCGGATCGCGCACCGGCGGGTGCACCAGGCCGACCGCCAGCCGTCCAGCGGTGGTGGTCGCGGCAGGATCAGCGGGGTTCGTCGACCTTGACCAGCTTGACGGAGATGGCCCGGACCACGGCTTCAGTCCGCGAACCGACGCCCAACTTCACATAGATGCTGTCGCAGTGGCGCTCGACGGTGCGCGCGCTGATGCCGAGCCGCATCGCCACCTGCTTATTGTGTAGTCCCTCGGCCAGCAATTGAAGCACGGCCAACTCGCGGGCTGTGAGCCGTCCGGGCTGGACCTGATCGCGCGTCAGCAACGGCCGGAGCAGCGCTGACCGAAGCACCGTGGCGCCCGCAGCGACCGCCCGGACCGCCTCGACCAGTTCACGACCGGGCGCGGACTTGCTGAGGTACCCGACCGCCCCCGCCTCGAAGGAGCCGCGTACATACTCGTCGTCGTCGTAGGCCGAGACCATGAGCACCCGCACGCCGGGGTGCTGATCGCGGACCCTTCGCGCCGTCTCGATGCCACTGATCCCGGGTAGCCGGATATCGAGGACTACGACGTCGGGTTTCAGCTGAGCGATGAGTGCCAGTGCCGCCTCACCGGTCTCGGCGTCACCGACCACCTCCAGGTCGTCGTGCTCCTCGAGGATGTGGCGCGTGCCCTCGCGATGCAGAGCATGGTCGTCCACAAGGAGAACGCGGATGCTCAGCGGTCCCATACGCCTGACGGTACGCCGACTCTCGGCCCAGGGATGGGGAAAACCACCCATCCCTGTTGTCGCATTTCCTCCACAGATGATGGCGGGAACCGCCGTTGCCCCGGTCCGGCGGAGTGCTCGACCATGGAATCTCCAGGTTGCCGCGGCGCCAGGCCACGGCACCATCACCATTCAACAGGAGGGGTGGTCTCCATGAAAAGACGCACATTGGATCTCATGGTCAGCGGGGGCTTCCTCGCCATGGCCGGTCTTCTGCTGATTCTCGGTCTGGTGCTGGCCAATCGCGCCGACTTCTCCGAAACCTACGTCCACGACCAGCTGGAGGCGCAGAGCGTCACCTTCCCGGCAGCCACGGACCTCGTAGCACAGGAAACGGCCTTCACGGAGGACCGGTCGGGGTGCGTGCTGGACTATGCCGGCCAGGCCGTCACCAGTGGGAAGCAGGCTGAGTGTTTCGCCAACGAGTACCTAGGTGGGCACCTCACCTGGCTGGCCACCCGACTCGGGATGACCCAGGTGGCCTACGTCGACGGCATGAATTACCGCGAGCTCGGCGCGGAGCTGGGAAAGATCAGGGCAGAGATCACCGCGGCGAAGGAAGCGGAAGCCCCCGGCATAGCCGCCCTGGAGCAGAAGCTCGCCGACGTGACGACAGTGCGCCAGAAGATGTTCGAGGGGACCATGCTGAAGGGCGCCCTGCTGACCCCCTACGGCTTCAGCCAACTCGGTGACATTGCCCGGATCGCATCGAACTTCGCCTTCGGCATCGCCGCGCTGCTGTTGATACTGGCGATCGCCGGATTCGTGCACGCGTACCGCACGCCGCCGAGCGTGGCGTTCGCGCCGCCCGAGCAGGACATGTCGACGAAACCCCGCGTGCCGGTTCACGCTTAGCTACGGGCGACACGTGACACCGCCGACCAGGCGGCTGCACATGGCCCCAGGTGCTGATGAACGCGCGCGTCATGCCCACCCCGCCTCGTTCTAGACTCGGACTGTGCGAGTGGTGTTCATGTGCGGTCCGGCCGGGTCCGGCAAGTCCACCGTCGCCCGCCAGTTGGAGGCGGCGGGTATGGCACGACTCTCCTTCGATCAGGAGGCCTGGGACCGCGGCGTGCGCGGGATGCCCTTGCCCGAGTCCGTTCGGGCCGTGATCGACGCTGACTTGCGCACGCGTCTCCTCAAACTCGTCGGCCAGGGCCGTGATGTCGTCCTTGACTTCTCCTTCTGGTCACGGGACATGCGCGACGACTGGCGCCGTCTGCTCGCGCCTTACGGCGTGATTCCCGAGACGCTCTATCTCGCAACAGATCGGGGCACGTGCCTGGAACGTGTGCGGGCCAGAGCGCTGACCCATGGCGATGATTTCGTCCTTCCACCCGCGATCGCAGCTGAGTACTTCGATCACTTCCAGGTCCCCACTCCTGAAGAAGGACCGTTAGCGGTCATCGGGTGAGCGTCACCGCCGTCTGCGGCAGGTGGGTGCGTCCAGCGAACCGGATCGCGGTCCACCATGGGATGGTCGAGCCCGTGAGACTGGAGCCGCCCCGTGCCAACGACCCTTGACCTCGCCTACCCCTTCACCGGCCGGTGGCTGACGCAGAACAGCCCCGCCAACCGGGTCCCAAGCCACGGCACGACGCTGTACGCCTCGTCCTTCGCGATCGACTTCGTCCCGGTGGACGAATCCGGTCGCAGCACGCCGATCACGTTCGCCTCGCTCCTGTACCCCGAACCGGCGGCGCGTTTCCCGGGCTTTGGGCGGCCCGTCCTGGCCCCGGTGGACGGCATCATCGTCGCCGTCCACGACTCCGAACCCGACCATGCGGCCTTCCGAGGCTTGCCATCGCTCCGCTACGCCCTCACCCAAGCACGCAGGGCAACTGCTGGCTGGCCGGCCCTTGCCGGGAACCACGTGATGATCAAGACCAGCGGCGGCCCCGTGGTCGCGTTGTGCCACCTCCAGCAAGACAGCATCCGGGTCGGACTGGGTCAACACGTTGAGGTGGGCCAGGCGTTGGCACGCTGCGGCAATACGGGCAACAGCACCGAGCCGCACCTCCACCTGCAGGCAATCAGCAGTGTCGACGTGATGAGTGCAACCGCGGTGCCCATCGCGTTCTATGGCGGCCTTCCGCGGAACGGCGAGGTAGTCGACGCCCGGTGAACCTCGGTGACTGCGCAAGACCGCGGGCGCTCGGAAGATCGCGTTCAGCTGGGCCACCGGGGGTCAGCCGTTGATGGCGATCCCCGTAACGGGCACACCGGCGCGTTCGTAGACGAGCGACACGGCGCCCTTCGGGAACGCGACCGGCAGCTCAGCGAGACGGAACGCGGCAGGGACCGTGCCGTCGAACAATCGCTTGCCGGTTCCGAACACGACCGGGTACAGGTACAGATTGAGCCGGTCGACGAGATCTGCCGCGAACAGGCTCCGCGCCAGGTTCCCGCTGCCGATCACGTGAATCTCGTTGAAGCGGCCCTTCAAAGCCGCAACCTCGGTCGCAACGTCCGACACCACCGCGGTACCCGCCCACGACGCGTTGGTGAGAGTGCGGGAGGCGACGAACTTAGGCACCGCGTTGAACTTCACCGCCACCGGGTTGTCTCCGCGGTTCGGCCAGTAGCCTGCGAAGATGTCATACGTCGTACGGCCGAGCAGCAGCGCGTCCAGCCGGTCGATGCCGGCCCCGATCATGGCGCCTGACTCGTCGTCGAAGTACGGCGCTTGCCAGCCGCCGTACTCGAAGCCTCCGGAACGATCCTCGTCGGGACCGCCTGGTGCCTGGTAGACGCCGTCGAGGGTGATGAACAGGTCCACCGCCAGAATTCCCATGGTGCGCTCCCTTCCTTAGGCCACCTAACCGCGCCGCACGCGTCAGTCTCGTGTGGCCAGCGTCTGCTCGCGCAGAATCTCCGCGTGCCCGACGTGCTGTGCCGTTTCGCGGATGCAGTGCAGCAGAATCCAGCGCAGCCTCATGGGCCCGAAGCGGTGGCCGGTGACCACTTCGTCCAGTTCGTGGCCCGCGATCGCTTTGCGGGAGCGCCGACAAGCCTCGTCGTAACCACGACGGATCGACTCCACCGAGTCGCGGGGTTCGAGGTGGAAGCTCTCGACGGGAGTGGCCGGAAGCCCGAGATCCGCTCGCGTGGTCCCCGTCAACAGTTCGGTGAACCAGATCGTCTCCACCAGGGTGAGGTGCTTCACCACGCCGAGGACGGTGGTCGCGGACGTGACCAGGGATTGTCGAGCCTCCTCTTCGGTGAGGCCATCCAGAGTCGCGGCCGCAGCGGCGCGGTGCTCGTCGAGGAAGGTGAGTAACATGCTTCGCTCGTCGGCCTCGCACACATCGAACGACGGCGGCAGGGCTGGACGTGTGACGTCGGACATGAGGGCAGCCTACGGATTGGGCAACCTCGCAGCCACTGACCTTCAACACGCGGTGGCCCTGCTCCTCACCCAGATCGTCGATGTTGACACCGCACGCCACGAGGCCAGGCAGCATGAGAAACGTCAGTCCCATGAGCCCCACCCGCGCCCGAGCTCACTGCCAGCCTGCGACCGCACCTGCGCTCGGCATGCCGCCGTGTGAGTTCACGAGCCCCGCCGCATCAAGCCCCTGATGCGGCGAGTAGAACGGCCCTGCCGAGGGGGGCTGAGATAGGCACGGTGTCGACGGTGTCGCGGAGCCTGTAGGTGGTGATGGTGACGAGGCCTTGGCTGAATGGTGTGGTCACGGTGGTGGATGCGGATCCTTGCAGCCATCCGTTGAAGAGGCCGGAAGCCACGGTTGCGGGGCGGATCGCGTTGGGTATGCCGCTGATGACGAGATCGCCGAGGATGTCTTCGAACGCGATGCCGAGGATGGTGTCACCGGGGATGTCGGCGAAGGGTCCGGTCCGGTCGAGCCAGTCTGTTCGGGGTACCCAGTCGCCGTCGCCGGAGCGTGATCGGAGGCTGGCGAAGGTGAGCAGTTTGAACCCTGTTCCGAGCGCTTCCGGGTCTTCGGCGAGGATGAGGACCCTGCCGCCGTTTCGCGCGTACCGCTGGGCGTCGTCGTCGAACAGCCTGGTGGCCCAGACCACGCCAGGGGTCGGGGACGACAGGTCCAGCATCGTCGCGTCGATCGTCTCCAGCCCCAACGCGCCTGCCCAGAGCGCCAGCGCCGGATCTGTTGTTGCGACCATGGGCCAGTCATGCGCTTCGGCGGCTGCGGAGGTGACGACGAGGTCGGCCTCATCGCGGGCGATGAGAGTGTCGTCCTCGTAGAGTTCGGCGATCAGTGTGTAGGCACCGGGCAGCGCGGGTGCCGTGACGACGAGGTCGTGGGTGGTCCAATCTATGGGGTCGCCGGGTAGGACCGCCAGAAGGGTGCCGTCGAGTGTGACGCGCACCTCACCAGCCTGCGGGCCTCGGGGTTGGCCGGTGCGGGCGGGTGTGACTGTGACGGTGCAGGGGATGTGTTCTCCGGTGGTCAGGGAGTAGCGTTGCGGGCGAAGCGCGACCGCGCGCGGCCCGTTGCAGAGCGCGTACTCGGCGGTGAACTGTTTGGGTGTGCGGTTCATGTCGAAGAGGCCGTTGGCCTCCCATTGGACGTCGCTGAGTTCGGTCAGAACGTATCCGCTGATGGAGTGTTTGGCCCGGATGCTGGTGGTCTGGTAGCGGTTCGAGATGGACTGGGCCTTCTGCAGCGCCGTGACGAGCCTGTCCCAGGAGCCGAAGACCTGATCCAGTCCCAGGCGGTGGAAGCGTTGCTCGAGTCCAGTTCCTTCGCCGGCGCCGTAGGCCCAGTCCGCGCCGAGTGCGAACCACCAGGGTTCATGGCCGTCTTCGTATTGGTCGAGCACGTGGGGTAGGCCCCAGTTGCCGAATTCGGACAGCACGAGCGGCTCGCGTCCGCTGCGGATGGCGTCACCGTGGGGAGACCAGCTCCAGTCGGGTCGGGAGGCGAACTCGTCGAGGATGGAGTCCCACTCGCGTCGCGACTCGGGGATGCCGCGGTAGATGTGGTAGTCGTCGAGGTCGCTCTCGAGGTGGAAGTTGGGGAAGCAGGCGGAGTTGTCCACGATCAGGGATCCAGGTGTGGCGGCGCGGACGGCGCGGAAGGTGTCGTTGAGCCAGGCGCGTTGCCTGGCGCTGGCCATGTCGAGTCCCCAGGCTTCGTTGATCACGGTCCAGATCACGATGCTCGGGTGGTGCCCATCCAGCGCGATGAGGCGGTGGAGGAGGTCCGCCCCCTCGCTGGCACCCTCAGGGGTCCAGGTGAGCCAGCTGGGCAGCTCGGTCCAGACGAGCATGCCCAGCCGATCGGCGATGTCGTAGTAGCTGGGGTGGGGGCGTTTGATATGGACGCGCAACATGTTGAACCCCAGGTCCCTGGCCTGGATGAGGAACGCTTCCCATTCCTCGACGCTGGCGGGAATCGTCGAAGAACCCGGGTGGTAGTCCTGGTCAAGCACCGCCCTCAGCTCGAGCCGGTGCCCGTTGAAGTAGATCTCGCCGTCGCGTGCCTCGATGGTCCGGAAACCCGTGCTGAGCTGTTGGCTGTCGGCAACGCCGTCTCGCTCCAGGTGGGCCGTGACCTGGTACAGCTGGGGGTCTCCGATCCCCCACAGCTTGGCGTCGGGTACGGCCACCTCAACGTCGATCTCCTCGCCGGCGACCGGTACCTCACGGCGGGCCACCTCATGGCCGTCGTGTTCGACGACCACGGTGACAGCGGCGCCATCGAAGGGGCCGGCCACCTGCGCGGTCACCCGGATGCGTGCACTTCCTGCGTCGGCGACGACCCTGACGTCCTGGAGGTGGGTGGTGGGTCGATGTTCGAGGCGCACGGATTGCCAGATCCCGGCTGTGGTGCCGTACCAGGTCTGCTTGCCATGCGAGATCTCGAGCTGTCCGGGGCCCTCGGCGGACCCGAGTCTGGGTGGGTAGCGCACCTCAACGGTGAGCCGGTTCTCGCCGGATTGAAGGACGTGGGCGACGTCGAACTCGAAGGGTTCCCAGGCGCCGCGGTGGCGACCCACCACCACTCCGTTGAGTGACACGATGGCTTCATGGTTAACGCCGTTGAAGACAAGGAAGGAGGTGTCGCGCGTGCCCGGTTCCACCACGAATCGACGGCTGTACCTGACCGAGTCGTGCGAGTCGCCGTACCCGGGGACTTGGGTGGTCCATGGGCCAGGGACCTGGACCACGCTGGTCAGCTTGGGCAGGTTGTGGCCGAGGATCTCGAGGGTCCAGGGCCCGTCGAGGCTGACGGTGGGTCGGGCGACGCGCGACATTGCTTCTTCCTTCTATCGTCGGGGTGCGGTGCTCAGCTGAGGGCTTGCTCGACGCGCTGCTGGCCTTCTGACAGGGCCGCGTCGATGTCCTTGTTGTTGAACCAGACCTCTTCGAGCTGGGAGTGGATGAGCTCCTTGATGGCGGTCCAGTTCTCCGTCTGGGGCACGAAGCGAATGTTGTTGAGCGCGGTCTCGGTGTAGAACTCGCGGTTGGGTGCCGACTGGTACTCCTCCGATTCGATCACAGAGACCCGCGGGGCGATGTGGCCAGTGGCGATAGCCCACACGTTGGTGTTGTCGTAGAGGAACTTGGCGAACTCCAGGGCTGCGCGGTACTTGACCGGGTCGTTGTCGCTCTGGGTGGGCAGCACCCACATGTGCGAGGACGCCCACACGGCCGGGGTGTCGAAGATGGTCGGGAAGTCGGTCACCGCGTAGCCGAACTCGGTCGTGGCGGCGTACTCGTTGACCACCCAGGTGCCGTTGACCAGGATCGCGGACTTCTCGTTCTTCCACTCATCGATCGAGCCCGAGTAGTCGGCGGCCGTGTGGATGTATCCGGCCTCGATCAACTCGTTCATCAGGGCCAGCGCCTCCTTCGCGGCATCCGAGTCGATCTGCGCCGTGCCGTCGTCGGTGATCAGCGCCGAGTCCTGCTGGGCGACCAGCGAGTAGAACACACGCCAGGCCATGTCGTCGTTGGCGACCCCCATCGACATCAGGTACTTCCCCGTCTTGTCCTTGACCGCCTTGCCCATCTCGAGCAGTTCCTCGCGGGAGGTCGGCATCACGGGGCGGCCGTCGGCGCCCACGTATCCGGCCTCTTCGAGGACGTCGGTGTTGACGTGGGCCAGGATGGCGTGGGAGTCGAAGGGGACGGCGTAAGTCGTGCCGTCCCACTGCACGCTGGCTTGCGCCTGCTCCGTAGCGTCGTCGAGGTCGATTCCCGCGCCAGTGGCATCAAACCCGAGGAGTTGACCGCGCTTGGCGTAGTCACCGAGCGCGTAGTCGTGGAGATTGGCGATGTCGGCGGGATCGCCGCCGGCGACCGAGGCGTTGAATGCGTCGTAGTACGAGTTCCAATCCGCGCCGCCGAGTCGCTCGACGGTGATGCCGTACTCGTTCTCGGCGTTGAACTGGTTGGTGAGGATCTGGATGGCCTCACACTCCGAGCCCGCCTTCGACGGATCGGTGACGCCCGAGGTGGCTTCCTCACAGTCGCCGAACATCCGCGACATGGTGATGGTGGTGCCGTCGAGCTGCTCAGGGGTCACGGCACTGATCTGCGCTGTGAGGTCGCCGGCCTCTGGGTCGGGTGTGGTGCCTGTGCCGGTACCACACCCGGACAACAGGAGTCCGGCGCTAAGGGCCAGCGGGAGGATGGACAGGACGCGCTTCTTCATGGGTTTCTCCTTCTACGGTGAAGCGGGGTGAGATGGGTTTGGTTACTTGCCGCCGGACGTCATGCCGATCCCACGGATCAGATGACGCTGGAAGACGATGAAGATGATGAGCAGGGGTAGGGAGCCGATCAGGCCCCGGGCCATCAGGCTGCCGAGTTCTGTGGCTTGGGCGAAGTTGCCCTGGAGTGAGGCCAGTCCGGTGGTGATGGTGAACATCTCCGCCTTCGTCGCCGACACCAGAGGCCAGAGGTAGTCGTTCCACGTCTGAACGAAGGTGAAAATGCCCAGCGACACCATCCCGGGTCGCGCCAGCGGCAGCATGATGAGGAAGAAGGTCTTCCATGGGCCGGCCCCATCCACGCGAGCGGCCTCCTCGACCTCCAAGGGGATCTTGGCGTAGAACTGGGTCATCAGGAAAACGCCGAGCGGGGCGGCGATGCGGGGCATCACCAGCGCCTGATAGGTGTTGTGCATCTGCCAGTCCGCGACCATCGTGAACAGGGGGATGAACATCGCCTCCTTGGGGATCATCAGCCCGGCCAGGACGCTGGCGTAGATGATCTTCTTGCCGCGGAAGTCGATCCGGGCGAAGGCATAGCCCGCCATGGCACACAGAAGCACCGTCGCGAGAGTGGTGAGGATCGACACCACCGCGCTGTTCAGGAACCAGCGGCTGGTCAGACCGACCGAAAAGACTCCCAGCAGGTTGTCCAAGGTGAAGTCGAGGGGCAGCAGGCTCGTCGTGTTCGTGGTCAGCGCTGCATTGTCGCTGAGCGCCAGCGACACCATCCAAATCATCGGGATCAGCCAGACCAGGACGGCGACCACCATCGCCACGTGATAGGCGGCCGTGCCGAAGATTCGCTTCCGCTCGCGGGGGCGGGACTCTCGGGTCAGGGTTGAGGTACTCACAGCGTGTCGTCCTTTCCGAGGAACCGCATTTGCACGACGGACACGATCAGCATCACGACGAAAAGGAACAGCGACATGGCCGAGGCGTAGCCGAGATCGAAGTCACGGAAGCCGGTTGTGTAGATATGCCGGATCACCACTTCGGTGGACGTTCCCGGGCCGCCGCCGGTCATGATGTTGACCTGCCCGAAGACCTGGAACGACGCGATGGCTTGCATCACCATCACCAGCAGCACGACGTGGCGGATACCCGGCAGGGTCACGTGCACGAACTTGCGCCACGGCCCTGCCCCATCCAGCGACGCAGCCTCGTACAGGGACCTGTCGACATCCTGGAGTCCGGCGGTGAAGAGGACCAGGTTGAAACCCACGGTCCACCACACCGTGGTCAGGATGATCGCTGGCATCGCCAGCTCGGGATCCGCTAGCCAGGACAACGGGTCGATCCCTACATAACCCAGCAGTCGTTGCAGGAGCCCCTGATTAGGCGAGAGGAAGTAGGCCCAGATCAACGTGATCACCGACACCGGCAGGATGTAAGGCAGGAAGAACGCGGCCTGATACCAGGCCGACCCCCGACGCCTGCCCTGCAGCGCCAGAGCCATCACCAGGCCCAGGATCGCGATGATCGGTGTCGAGACGGCGGTGAACCACAACGTGTTCTTCAACGCAGTCCAGAAGACCGGATCGTTCCAGAAACCGGCCTCCCCCGGATGGAAGCCCAGCAGGCCCGCCAACGCCACTATCCCTAGCACTCCCACCACGCGCCACACGGTGAGCGACCTGCGCCGGATCGGCCCCATGAGCAGCATCACCGCCGCGAGCACCAGTGCGAGCCGGGCCCAGAACAGGTGGAGCATCGACCACTCGATGTTCACCCCGCCGAGCATCCGCACGTAATTGTCCACGCCGATGAAGTCCCGCGCCGAGCCCAGCAGGTCCCAGTCGAAGAAACTCATCTGTACTGCCTGGACGACGGGGTAGATCACGAAGATCAGATACAGCGCGAGGAACGGCGCTGTGAACGCCAACCCGTGCCGCAACCCAACCTTGACCGACCGTCGCTTCCGCCCTGCGGGGGCCGATCTGACCGCTGTCGCGGCTGTCGTCGTCGACATGCACACCTCCAAGTCACCTTTTTGCCACGTTGCAAACACTTTAGTGATAGTCTGCGCCTGCAACGTGGCAAAAGTCAAGTGCAGAGGAAAATATGACTGCGAATATCCACGACGTGGCCCAGCTCGCCGGCGTGTCCCCCCGTACCGTCTCCAACGTCGTCAACGACTATGTGCACGTCAAACCAGAAACCCGCGCCCGCGTCCAAGCAGCCATCAAGGAACTGAGATACCGCCCAAACCTGTCCGCCCGCAGGCTCCGCCAAGGCCGCACCAACATCCTCGGCTTCGCCGTGCCCGAACTCTCACAGCCCTACTTCGCTGAACTGTCCGAGCTGGTGGAGCGCTCCGCGCAGACACACGGCTACACCGTGATGGCACGCCAAACCGGCGGCTCGCTCGCCGGCGAAACGCGCGCGCTGCAGGACTTCACCGCACACATGGTCGACGGACTCATCTTCTCCCCCATGACCATGGTCAACGACGACCTCATCGCGACCCCGCCCGAAGTGCCGACCATCCTCATCGGCGAACAGATCTCCCACTCACAGTGGCCGGCACTGGCCATCGACAACCGCGCGGCCGCCAGAGACGTCACCCGCCACCTGCTCGACCAAGGCAATCGCCGAATCGCCGCGCTCGGCGCCTACCACAACGCGGACTACCGCAGCTCCAGCCAGCGGCTGGAGGGCTACCGGGAAGCCATGGCCGAGGCCGGAATCGCCGTCGATGAGCAACTCATGATCTACACAGATTCGTTCAGCCGGGAGGCTGGGCGCACAGGCGTGAGCCAGGCCCTCGCCTCCGGCCTGAGTTTCGACGCGATCTTCTGCTTCACCGACCTACTCGCATTCGGCGCCCTTCGCGCCCTCGCCGACGCCGGCCGACACACCCCACAAGACGTGGCCATCGCCTCCATCGACAACATTGAAGAGGCAGCCTATTCCGTTCCATCCCTGACCACGATCGCCCCGGACAAAGAAGCCATCGCAGGCGGTGCCGTCAGCACGCTCCTCGACCTCATCGCTGGCGACGAGGACGCCTCCATGGACGACGAGGTGGCATACAAGCTCGTGATTCGAGAGAGTTCACGCCGAGCCAGCATCACGTGACCCGGACGGCGGGACTCATGGTCGGCCTGAGTCGTGACCACCGGTACTCCGAGATCGGCCACCATCTTCTCAACGTCCTCCTAATGAGAAGATCACAGCTCGCGATTCTCATTAGTTAGCCACTGTTCAGAAAGTGGATGCGTCCACCTTCACTAGC
The DNA here is from genome assembly GCF_055326215.1 of Tessaracoccus pujii. NCBI lineage: Bacteria > Bacillati > Actinomycetota > Actinomycetes > Propionibacteriales > Propionibacteriaceae > Tessaracoccus > Tessaracoccus pujii. The sequence goes on from NZ_JBUZNP010000002.1 coordinate 68,866, forward strand.
GCCTGACATCTTGCGCAGGGATCAGGTCAAATCCGATGCCGGGGATGAGGGCCGATCGGGTAAACACTTCTGACAAGGAAAAAGGGGCCGTCAGCGAACTGACGGCCCCAGGGGGTGGAGGTGGCGGGAATTGAACCCGCGTCCTCGAGAGATGAACCAGGGCTTCTCCGGGTGCAGCTGACAGATCGTTCTACTCGGCTCTTGCACTCACGTCAGCATGTCGCAAACGAGCCCAGTGGCAGTGAAGTCCCGAACCACCCCTGACACACAGGTGGTTCAGCAAGCCCTCTAGATGAGGCCAGTAACCGGACCGAAGGCTCGTCCGGGCTGACCCTTCGGTCGCTGATCAGGCAGCGAGAACGAAGCGTGCTTGACTGTTGTCGGCACTTATTGGTTTCCATGCGTCGTTTACGAGATAAGCATGGATCCTCGACCCGCTTCCCCTGGAACTACCGTCCCAAGTCGAAACCAGTCACCCCCCTGTTGAGTTGTACGTCACCCATTGTAGCGCGTGCGCGGCAACTGTCCGCGCGGCGCCGTCGGCTTGGCCAGCAGGACCCGCTCGAACCGGCCAGTGCCCGATTGTCCGTTGAACGCCCTGACCGTTGCCGCGAGGGTCGCGGCGAACCAGGCCAACCACACCAGGCCCATCAGGCCCTCGAACCCGAGGACCAGACCGATCACCAGGGCGGCGAACCCTGCCACCATCATGGTCACCTGCAGGCTGAGCGCCCTCGCCGCCTCCCACCACACCCGCGAGCCCGGCGTGGCCACGGCCTTGACGACGGCGGGGCCGACGAAGGAGGTGAACAGCCCTGACAGCTGCACGAGGCCTGCTCCCACGTTGTCCACCGGCGACGGCTGCCCTGGTGCTGCCGGGCGCAGCGGCGCCGGGGCGATCCGGGCCAGGCCAGCGAGCGAGCGGTTGAGCTCCGCCCGGTCCCTGGCTCCGAGGGCCTGATCGAGACGGCGGTCCAGCTCCCGTTCGTCGAGCTGCCCCTGCGCGTAGCACGCCTGGAGGTGGGCGACGGCGCGGTCGCGCGCTGCCTCGGTGACGTGGGTGGTGGGGTGCTGCGGGAAAGCGCTCATGCGTCAAGTGTGCCGCCAAGAGGACCGCCGCCACACCGGGAGAATCCCTGATCGGACCCCGGTTCAGCCCCGGTTGTAGCGGTTCCGGGAGGCCAGGGCCCGTTCTGCCTCACGCTTGGCGTCGCGCTCCGCCAGCGCCTGGCGCTTGTCCCAGTCCTTCTTGCCGGTCGCGACGGCGATCTCCACCTTGGCGTACCCGTCATTGAAGTAGAGGGCCAGGGGAACCAGCGTCTTACCTGAGCCGTCGAGCTGCCGGGAGATCTTGGCGATCTCCTTGCGGTGCAGCAGCAGCTTGCGGGTGCGGCGGGCCGAGTGGTTGCGCCACGTCCCGAACTCGTACTCGGGGATGTGGGCGTTGATCAACCAGGCCTCGCCGTTGTCGTCGACGGTGGCGTACGCGTCCAGGAGCGTGGCGCGCCCGGCACGCAACGTCTTGACCTCGGTGCCGGTCAGCACGAGGCCGGCCTCGAACACGTCACCGATGAGGTAATCGTGCCGGGCCTTCTTGTTCTGCGCGATCAGCTTGCGTCCGGTCTCCCTGGGCATTCGCCCAGTATGACACGCCTCAGCCGAACCACTTCGTCATGGGATTGACCACCGAACCGTCCTGCCACACCATCAGGTGGAGATGACATCCGGTGGAGTAACCGCTGTCTCCGACGTAACCGATGAGCTGCCCGCGCGACACGCGCTGACCGACGCCCACGACGTAGCGCGTCGCGTGGTTGTAGCCGGTGGTGACGTAGTCACCGTCGATGAGGCCATGATCGATCATCAGCCGATTTCCGTAGCCGGCGTTGTAGTACCGCTCCGAGACCACACCGGCGGCCGCCGCCCTGATGGGCGTGCCGCAGGCCGCTCCGAAGTCTGTGCCGTCGTGCAGCTTCCAGTATCCGAGCACAGGATGCAGACGCATGCCGTAGGAGGACGTGATTCGCGCGGGTACGGGGTAGATGAAACCGGAACCGCTGGACGTCGCGGCTGGCTTCGCCGGGGCCTTGGCCGGCGCGGGGGCCGTCGACTTGGCGGCGCTGCGGGAGGCGGCCTGCTGGCGGGCCGCGGCGTCGCGGGCCGCCTTCTCTGCCGCGGCCTTTTCTGCGGCGGCCTTCTCCCGGGCCGCCTTCTCCGCCGCGGCCTTCTGTGCCGCGATCCGCTGCTGGATGCGCTGCTCCACCGCTGCGCTCTCGGCCGCGAGGGCGGATTGGCGGGCCTCCTCCGCGGCCAGCTGACCAGCCGCCGCGCGCTCGGCCGCGGCCGACTCCTCGACGAGCTGGGCCACCTGCACCCGGAGGTCGGCGGCTGACGCCGTCGCGGCCTCACTGGCCTTCAACTGTTCGGCGGCCGCAGCCCTGGCCTGCGTCGCCGCCTGCTCGGCCGCGTCCGCGGCCGCCTGCGCGTCCTCGAGCATGAGGCGACGCATCTCGAGTTCGTCGAGTTCCTTGGCCGATGAATCGAACAACGTGTCCGCCAGCTGCGCCCGCTGGTTGAGGTTGGACAGCGTCACGTCTGAGAACAGCAGGGCCAGATTGAGCAGTCCGTGGTTCTGCTGGGTGGTGACCAGGATCTCCTCGTCGAGGCGCCTGTTGACCGAGTCCAGCGCGGCGAGCGCTGCCGCGACATCCGCCTGAGCGCGGGCGAGGTCCTTTTCCGCCTGTTCCAGCTCGGCAGCGCGCTGCTGATCAAGTGCGACGGCCACGCGTTCGGCCGCCTCCGCCTTGGCGAGCTGTGCCTCGGCGGTGGCGAGGCGGCTCTGCGCGGACTGACGGGCGGCCACCGCGGAGGCCAGATCCGCGTTGGCGTCCTCGACGGCATCCGCCTGCGAGGCCAGCTGCTGCTGCAGCTCACGCTGCCGGTCATCGAGCTCGTCCGCCGGCGATGGCACAGCCAGCGAGGCGGTGAGCGCGATGCCGGCGATCGCGGCGACGATGCCGCGGGCGATCCTGGACGTCATTGGGTGGCGAGCATGGGGGACATGGGGAAGTTCCCGGTTCACGCTGGTCCCTCCTTTGGGGCTGCTAGATGCGCAGGTACTTTCTGGTGGCCAACAGCGTGGGAATGACCGACAAGGCGATCCCCACTGCCGCAATGGCCAGAATGGCAGTGACAAGGTCTCCCCAGCCAATCCACGGTAAAGCGGTGATTGAGGTTTGGGCGTTCTGCACGATGACCACCCAGTACCCGAGGGTGAGGGCACCGGAAGCCAGCAGGACGCCGATGAGGCCGGCGATGAGCGACTCCAACAGGAAGGGCAGCAGGATGTAGAGGTTCGAGGCACCCACGAGCCGCATGATGCCGATCTCCCGCCGGCGGGTGAAGGCGGCCATCCGGATGGTGTTGGCGATCTGGAGCGACGCGGCCAGAAGCAGCAGCGCACTCATAGTGATGGTTCCCCATTGCAGCGCGCCGAGCCATTTGAACATGGGCTCCAGCACGGTGTGCAGGTCCTGGACGTTCTGCACGCCCTGAAGCCCCTTGGCCTCACTGACCAGCCCGGCGTAGTTCTCGGGGTTGACCAGCCTGATCCGGAAGGAGTCCTGCATGTCCTCGGCGGTCCTGGAGGCGACCACCGGGGAGTCCTTGAACACGCGCTGGAACTCTTCGAAGGCGGCCTGCTTGGATTCGTAGACCACCTCGCTGACCTCCGGGTTGGCCTCCAGCGTCTGCCGGATCTGCTCCCGCTGCGCCTCGGTGGTGGCCTTGCCGGCCTCGCATCGTCCGCCCTGCGTGTTCTCGGTGCACAGGAACACCGAGATCTCGATCTTGTTGTACAGGCTGCGCTTGGCGAGGTCGACCTCCATGGACGTCAGCAGGCCGGCGCCGAGCAGGGCGAGCGAGACGCCCATGGTGACGATGACCGCAATGGTCATCGCCAGGTTTCGTCGGAGACCGGACCAGGTCTCGCGAAGGGAATGCCGCATGTGTCTCTCCGTCCCTACGCCGACCCGTAGATGCCCTTGGCCTGGTCGCGCACGAGCTCTCCGTCACGGAGTTCGAGCACGCGGCGGCGCATCTGGTCGACGATGGTCGAGTCGTGGGTGGCCATGATCACAGTGGTGTCGACCTTGTTGATGCGATCGAGCAGCTTCATGATGCCGACCGACGTCTCCGGGTCGAGGTTGCCGGTGGGCTCGTCGGCGATGAGGATCTTGGGACGGTTCACAAAGGCACGCGCAATGGCCACCCGCTGCTGCTCGCCGCCGGAGAGTTCCTCCGAGGCGCGGTCCGCCTTTCCGGCGAGACCCACGAGCTCCAGAGTGTCGGGCACGATGGACCGGATCTCCCTCGCCGGCTTCCCGATCACCTGAAGAGCGAAGGCCACGTTCTCGTACACGGTCTTGCCCGGGAGGAGTCGGAAGTCCTGGAACACCGTCCCGATCTGGCGCCGCAGCGCCGGGACCTTCCACTGATTCATGGTGCTGAGGTTCTTCCCCGCCACGTAGAGCGTGCCCTTCGTGGGCCGGTACTCGCGCAGGATCAACCGGATGAACGTCGTCTTCCCTGACCCCGACTGCCCCACCAGGAACACGAACTCGCCGCGACCGATCTCGAGGTTGATGTTTCGCAGGGCAGCGCGCTCCTGGCCAGGGTAGAACTTGGTGACGTCCTCGAACGTGATCACGCGGCACTCCGACGGTTGGGGAAGATCCTGAGAAACTCTCAGTTGAAACGCGAGTCTAGATCACCACTCAACGCTTGCCTAATGCAACACGCAGTGCGCGGGCGCTTGGATCAGGACTGCATCTCGCTCTGCTTGCGCCACCGGATGCCGGCGTCGATGAAACCGTCGATGTCCCCGTCGAACACCGCGTCCGGGTTGCCCACCTCGTGCTCAGTCCGCAGGTCCTTGACCATCTGGTAAGGATTCAGGACGTAGGAGCGCATCTGCGCGCCCCAGGAGTTCCCGCCGTCGCTCTTGAGGGCGTTGAGTTCCTTCTCCCGATCCTGGCGGATCCGCTCGAGCAGCCGCGACTGGAGAACCCGGAGCGCGGCCGCCTTGTTCTGCAGCTGCGACTTCTCGTTCTGGCAGCTCACCACGATGCCCGTGGGAAGGTGCGTGATGCGCACCGCGGAGTCCGTCGTGTTGACCGACTGTCCCCCGGGGCCGGAGGACCGGAACACGTCGATGCGGAGATCGGCCTCCGGGATCTCGATGTGGTCGGTCTCCTCCGTGACTGGGAGGACCTCGACACCCGCGAACGAGGTCTGCCGACGCCCCTGGTTGTCGAACGGGGAGATGCGCACCAGCCTGTGCGTGCCCTGCTCCACCGACAGCGTGCCGTAGGCGAAGGGTGCCTTCACCGCGAAGGTCGCGGACTTGAGGCCGGCCTCCTCCGCGTAGGACGTGTCGTAGATCTCGACCGGGTACCCGTGACGGTCCGCCCACCGCAGATACATGCGCATCAGCATCTCGGCGAAATCGGCGGCATCCACACCGCCGGCCTCGGCCCTGATCGTGATCAGGGCATCTCGGGGATCGTAGTCGCCGGAGAGCAGGGTGCGGACCTCCAGGGCCTCGATGTCCCGCGAGAGCTTGACGAGGTCGTTGACCACCTCGGCACGCGCGTCGGCGTCGCCCTCCTCATCGGCCAGCTGCATCATCATCTCGGCATCGTCGAGACGGCTGCGAAGCCTGATCAACTTGTCGACCTCGCCCTGCTTGGCCGACAACTGGGAGGTCACGCGCTGCGCGTTGTCCTGGTCGTCCCACAGATCGGGCGCGGCCACCTGCTCTTCGAGCGAGACGATCTCGGAGCGGAGCGTCTCGACATCTGCCACCGCCTCGATGGACGACAGGGAGCGAGCGAGTTCTGAGATGCGCTGGGAGAGATCATCGTGAGCCACAATCGACAATCCTACCTGCAGTTGCACCACCGTCGCCCTGCCACAATGGAGCCTCGACAGAGAAGAGGTGCCTGATGGCAGGGACGAAGGACCGGCTGAAGACGGATCTGGCGGCCGCACTGCGCGCCAGGGACGAGGTGGCCAAGACCAACATCCGGATGATGATGGCTGCCATCACCGTCGAGGAGGTGGCCGGCAGCACGGCGCGCACGCTGAGCGACGCCGAGGAACTGGCCGTCATCACCAAGGAGATGCGCAAACGCCGGGAGTCGGCGGCCACCTACGCGGACGCGGGCCGGGCGGACCTCGCGGACAAGGAGAACGCGGAGGCGGAGTTCATCTCGCACTATCTCCCCTCCCCCCTCACCGAGGACGAGCTGGTGGGACTGGTCGACGAGGAGATCGGCAAGCTGGCCGAGCCCCCCACGATGAAGACGATGGGCGGCTTGGTCAGGGCCGTGACGGCGCGCGCCGAGGGGCGGGCGGAGGGCAAGGTGATCGCAGCGCTCGTCCGGTCACGATTGGCCTGACCGGCGGTGGTCGCAATGGCGTGAGTGGCCCGGCCGTGGCCGCATTGGTTAGGGTTGGGTCATGACGGGCGCATAGCTCAGTTGGTTAGAGCACCTGCCTTACAAGCAGGGAGTCGGGGGTTCGAGTCCCTCTGCGCCCACCGTTTCGCGGGAGGAGGCGACATGTCCGAGGGCCGCCGCTTCCTGCCCCCCTCCCCCGACGACGATGGTGCCGGCCGTCCCGCACAGCGTGTCGCGGCCGTGTCGGCCCCGGAACCCCAGCCATCCCGTGGCGCCCGTCGCGCGATGCCCGCACCCGCGACGGACGACGGCACCCGTCGCGCCTGGACCTGGCTGATCACCCTCGGCGTGGCGCTGTCGGTCGCCGTGGCGGTCATGTTTCTCGCGTTCGGCCAGAGGGACCTCACCACCGCACCCACGACGACTGACCCGGCACCCTCTCCGGGCGCGTCGGGCTCCGCGTACGCATCAGGGTCAACCAGCCCCGCACCGTCGGCGAGTTCTGCGGCGCCCTCCCCCACGGCGTCGGACGCCGGCTCGACGTCGCCGCGGCCCACGTCCGCACCGACGCCCTCGCCGGAGGTGATCGATCTCGGCGATGCCACCGTGACCGTTCCCGCGGGTTGGGAGATCTACGCCGACGAACTGGTCCAGGATTCACGCCGGCTCGTGCGCCTCCGCGATCCCGCCACGGACACGCGGGTTCAGGCGGTCACCCTGACCAGCGTCGAGGGGGAGCTGGACCAGGCGTGCAGGGACCTCGTCACGGATCAGCAGGAGGGATTCGGCGGTGTCGCCGAGTCCGTCGTCATCGACGTGCCCCTCACCGGCGCCGCGGCCGCGGTCTCCTGCGCCTTCACCGGAACCCGGACGGCAGACGGCGTGGCCGCCAAGGTGGAGTTCACCCTCATCCGGCGGGACTCCGACAGCCAGTCGCTGCTGTTCCGCGACACCGTCGCCACCAGCCTGGCTCCCGACTCTCCCGCACTCGCCCAGCTCACGGCCATGGAGTGCGCGGCGGCCCGGAGCTTCGGTGTACTGATCGGCTCGTGTTAGCCGACTACCGGCCTCTCACTCCTGACCGGGACGGCGGCTCAACTGGTCGAACACCGAACGTAGTGTCATCCACCACTGATCCTTGGGGCGCTGCAACTCCCAGTCCATCGCATCGGTGACCTGCCGCAGGGGCGCCATCAGTCCGGGTGCGGCGCTGTGGGCGGCGACGTAGGTGGTGGTGCCCTCGCCGAGTTGCTGATCCAGGTTGATGATGGCCTGGTAGGCAAGGCGCGTGGCGTTGATCCGGTCGAAAGGCGAAGGGGTGCCACCCTGCTGGATGTGCCCGATCACCGCCTGACGCACGGAATAGAGCCCGTGACCCTCCGCCTCGAACATCTTGGCCAGGACATCGGAGGTGTAATGCTCGCTGGTCTCCTCCCCCATGACCGCCAGGTAGAAGCTCCGACCGGTCTCGAAGGCGTCGACGAGCGCCTCCACGTCGGTGGACAGCTCCTCCAGCGAGATCCCGGTCTCGGGCAGGTACGCCTTTTCCGCACCCCCTGCGATGCCCCCGAGCAGCGGAAGGAATCCGCAGGTGCGGCCCATGGTCTCGACGACGAAGGCGCGCTTGCTCGCCGACGCGGACATCCGCACCATGTCGATGGACTGTACGACCGTATTGAGGGCGGTGTCCGCTCCGACCGCCATCGGCCACCCCGGAAGGTTGTTGTCGATGCTCGCCGGCAGCAGCGCGATCGGGATGTTGAACGCCGGGTAGCGCCCCCGCTCCCGCTCCATCATGTCCACCGTCGCGTACGCGTGGAAGCCACCCATCACCAGCAGCGCGTCGATGCGGTTGTCCTCGAGGGAGCGCGCCATCTGGTACAGCTCGCTCTCCTTCGGGACGTAGCGGCGCGTGCCGAACGAGGCACCGCCCGTGTGGGCCATACCCTCGACGTCCGACCAGACGACCTCGTGGAAGTCCCCGTTGATCAGGCCCGGCACGCCACCCCGGATGGCGACCATGTCGTACCCGCGGTCCAGGCCTGAGCGCACCGCGACGCGCGCCAACTGATTCATGCCCGGCGCGAGCGCACCGGCGTGCATGATGGCGATGCGCTTCGCGTCGGCCGACGGCGCCACGCTGGGCGTCGCCTCCGACAGCATCCGGTAGATGTCGATCATGGTGGTGAAGCCGTGACCTCTGGCCTCCACCGCCGCGTCGTAGTCGCCCCGGGCGATGTAGTCACTGATCCGGTGGGTCGCCTCCACGGCTGCGAGGAGCGGCGTTCCACTCACGGCGTCGCGACGGACTCCCACAAGGACCGGCTCGGTGTCGTCGTCGGCCTCCAGCACGCGCCGCACGGCCTCCACTCCACAGGCGGTGGCCATCCAACGATCGTAGGCCGATGGCGTCCCACCACGCTGCACGTGCCCCAGGATGGTGATGCGGGCCTCCTCGCCCGCCTTCTCCCGGAGCACGTCACGAATCCGGTCCGCCGTGATGGGCGTGCCGTCCCGATCCGCCGCACCCTCGGCCACCACGAGGATCGAATCGCGCCTGCCGGCGGCGCGACTCCGGGCCAGCACCTCCACCATCCGGTCCTCCCAGCCGGGCCGCGGCGGGGACTCGGGCAGGAAGGTGTAGTCCGCACCGCCTGCGATCGCGCTCATCAGCGCCAGGTAGCCGCAGTGGCGTCCCATGACTTCGACGATGAACGTACGCCGGTGGGATTCGGCCGTCGAGCTGATCGCGTCGATGGCCTCGGTGATCCGGTGCAGCGCCGAGTCCGTCCCGATCGTCATGTCCGTCCCGGACATGTCGTTGTCGATGGATCCCACCATGCCGGCGATGTGCAGGCGGGGGTGCGCATCCGCCTGTTCCCGGGTGATGCGTCCCGATTCGGCCAGCTCCGCGACGTAGGCGGGCCAGCCCAGGCACAGGTGTCTGCTCCCCGTGAGCGAGCCGTCGCCCCCGATGACGATCAGCCTGTCGATGCCGCGCTCGATGAGGTTCTGCGTGGCCGTGATCTGCCCCTCGCGCGTCCTGAACTCCATGGACCGGGCGGTCCCGATGACCGTACCGCCCTTGTTGAGGATGCCTGAGACGTCACTCCAGCCGAGTTGCGCGATATGGTCCCCACCGGCGATGGCGCCCTGCCATCCCTCACGGATGGCGAAGACCTCAGCACCCGCGTGGATGCCGGTGCGCACGATGGCGCGCACCGCGGCGTTCATGCCCTGGGCGTCTCCGCCCGAGGTCATGACCCCGATCCGCTTTGTCACTTGCGTGAGCCCTTGGGGCGGACGACCTTGGTGGCCTGCCAGTCGGCGGCCACGTTGGCCGTCCTCGTGAGCGACAGGCCCGCGATGGTGACGCCCTCGGCCACCGAACTCGGCCCGATGAAACCTGGGCGTCCCACCTTCGGGGTCATCAACCAGATGTAACCGGAATCCGTGAGGTCCGTGAGGGCGTCGACGAGTCCGTCGGCCACGTCGCCGTCCTCGTCGCGCCACCACAGGATGACCACGTCGACGGCCTCGATGGGCTCGTCGATCATCTCCGCGTCGATGATGTCCATGACGTCGTCACGGAGATCAGCGTCCACGTCCTCGTCCCATCCCAGCTCTTGCACCACCAAGCCAGGTTCAAGCCCCAGAAGCTCTGCTCCGGTCACTCCTTCATTGGTCGATGCGAGGCCCTTGCCGTCTGCGTTGTCCACGGGCCCAAGCCTGCCAGATGGCTGAGGTTCTCGCATCACGCCCCCGACAAAGCTAGGCGTCCCCGCCTGCATTGCCGGACGAGCCGGCTGTCACATCGTCGAGCCTGTACCTGGCTGCCGCCTCGGTGGCCCACTCCTGCGGGACCTCACCGGCCGCGGCGAGGCGCTGCAGAACTGCCACCGCGATGGACGGCCCGTCGATGTTGTAGAAGCGACGGGCCGCCGCGCGGGTGTCGGAGAAACCGAAGCCGTCCGCGCCCAGCGTCATGTAATCCCGCGGGACCCACTGCCGGATCTGATCAGGGACGGCGCGCATGTAATCCGACACCGCGACGACCGGGCCGGCTGTGTCGGCGAGCTTCTCCTCCACCCAGGTGCGCCCGTGGTCCGTGAAGGGCTCGGCGAACCTCTTCTCATCGAGGTCGAGACCCTCCCGCCTCAACTCGCCCCACGATGTGACGCTCCACACGTCCGCCACGATGCCGTTGTCCGCCTTGAGGATCTCCTGCGCCTCGAGCGCCCACGGGAGGGCGACGCCGGAGGCCAGGATCTGAGCCCTGCGCGCATCCGGCCCGACGCCCTCGCTGTTGCCTGCCTTGTACCGGTACATGCCGCGCAGGATGCCCTCCACCTCGATGCCTTCGGGCTCCGCGGGCTGCACCAGCGGCTCGTTGTAGACGGTTAGGTAGTACATGATGTTCTCCGGGTTCTCCCCATACATCCTGCGGAGGCCGTCCTTGATGATGTGCGCGATCTCGTAGCCGTAGGCAGGGTCGTAGGACACCACCGCAGTGTTCGTCGAGGCGAGGATCGGGGAGTGTCCATCCATGTGCTGCGTGCCTTCACCCGTGAGGGTGGTGCGGCCCGCGGTGGCGCCGATGAGGAATCCCCGTGACAGCTGGTCCGCCGCCGCCCAGATGGCGTCACCCGTGCGCTGGAACCCGAACATGGAGTAGAACACGTAAATGGGGACCATGGGCTCGCCGTGCGTGGAGTACGCCGACCCGGCGGCCGTGAAGGCCCCCAACGACCCCGCCTCGTTGATGCCGGTGTGCAGGATCTGCCCCGTCTTGGACTCGCGGTAGCTGAGGAACAGCTCGTTGTCCACCGGCGTGTAGTTCTGGCCGTGGGGGTTGTAGATCTTGATGGTGGGGAAGAACGCGTCCATGCCGAACGTTCGTGCCTCGTCGGGGATGATGGGGACCACCCGTGGCGCGAACTCCTTGTCCCGCATCAGGTCCTTCAGCAGGCGCACGAACGCCATCGTGGTGGCCACCTGCTGATTGCCGGATCCCTTGCGGGAGGACTCGTAGGCCTTCTCCGCCGGCAGCGAGATGAACTTCTTGTCCCCGCGACGCTCCGGCACGTACCCACCCAGCTCGCGGCGGCGGTCCTGCAGGTACCTGATCCGGGGATCCTCCTGCCCGGGATGGATGTAGGGCGGGCGGTACGGATCCGCCTCGAGTTGCTCGTCGGTGACGGGGACGTCCACCCTGTCCCGGAACGCCTTGAGGTCGTCGAGCGCCAGCTTCTTCATCTGGTGGGTCGCGTTGCGGCCGGCGAAGTGCTTGCCCAGGAAGTAGCCCTTGATGGTGTGGGCGAGGATGACGGTGGGTGCGCCGGTGAAGTCGGTGGCCGCCTTGTAGGCCGAGTACACCTTGGTGAAGTCGTGACCGCCGCGGGTGAGCCGCCAGATCTCCTCGTCCGACCAGTCCTTGACCATGGCCGCGGTCCTCGGGTCACGGCCGAAGAAGTGCTTGCGGACGTAAGCGCCGTCGTTGGCCTTGAAGGTCTGGAAGTCTCCGTCGGTGGTGGCGTTCATGAGGTTGACCAGCGCACCCTCGGAGTCGTTGGCCAGTAGCGGATCCCAACCGCGGCCCCACACCACCTTGATCACGTTCCAGCCGGCCCCGCGGAAGAAGGCCTCGAGCTCCTGCATGATCTTGCCGTTGCCGCGCACCGGGCCGTCGAGACGCTGCAGGTTGCAGTTGACCACGAAGGTGAGGTTGTCCAGCTCGTCGTTGGCCGCCAGTTGCAGGACGCCGCGCGACTCGACCTCGTCCATCTCCCCGTCCCCGAGGAAGGCCCAGACACGCTGTTGGGAGGTGTCCTTGATGCCGCGGTTGTGGAGGTACCGATTGAACTGGGCCTGATATACCGCGTTGAGGGGTCCCAGCCCCATCGACACCGTCGGGAACTCCCAGAACGAGTCGAACTGGCGCGGGTGCGGATAGCTGGGCAGCGCCCGTAGCTCGCCGTCGACGTAGTGCGAGTGCTCCTGGCGGAAGCCGTCGAGGTCCTCCTCGGCGAGGCGCCCCTCCAGGAATGCGCGGGCGTACATGCCGGGCGACGCGTGGCCCTGGAAGAAAATCTGATCGCCGCCGCCGGGGTGGTCCTTGCCACGGAAGAAGTGGTTGAAGCCCACCTCATAGAGAGTGGCGGACGAGGCGTACGAGGCGATGTGCCCACCCACGCCCACCCCAGGACGCTGCGCCCGGTGGACCATCACGGCGGCGTTCCAGCGCAGCAGGCGGCGTACGCCGCGCTCCAGGGTCTCGTCTCCCGGGAAGGCCGGCTCGGTGGTGGCGGGGATGGTGTTGACGTAGTCCGTGCCGGTGAGGGACGGGACGCCGATCTGCCGGTCCCTGGCGCGTTCGAGGAGCTTGAGCATGACGTAGCGGGCTCTGTTCCGGCCCCCCGCGTCGATCACGCCGTCGAGGGACTCGAGCCATTCAGCGGTCTCCGCCGGATCGATATCGGGCAGGTTGGTGGGCAGACCGTTGAGGATGGGTCCGACATCGTGCTGGCTCACGAAAGTTCCTCTCGATGAAACAAAAGCGGCGGCACGCGCAGCGGGGCCCATGCCGGATACCCACCCTAGCGCGAGGCTCTGACGGATTCCTGGCTCAGGCTATCGCCGATCCGCCCCGTCCCCAGGCCCACGGCTACGTTTCACCCGCTTGTTTCCCTCGCCCGTCAGGCTGCGCCACAATCAGAGGTGGGGGGTGGGGAACAGGGCAGCTAGTCAGGAGGTCAGCGGTGGTGCCACTGGTCGGCCGCGTCGCGCAGTTGCGCCAGATCGCGGCGCTCGTCGAGGCAGTCCGCGACGGTCGCACCCAGGTGCTGCTCATCACCGGACCGGAGGGGGTGGGCAAGTCCCGGTTGGCCGGCACGATCGCCACTCAGATGCCCACCTACACACATCTCCTGCGCGAGTCTGAGCAGGGAGTCGCCTTCGGGGCCATCGACAGGCTGATCGACGAGCAGCTTCCCGAGACCGCGACCGAGCTGGCCGCACTGCGCGTCCGGTCGGGAGTGCCCACGTTCGCCATCGGCGTCGTGAATCTCATCGAGCGCCTTCCGGGTCCCTTCGCGGTGGTCGTCGACGACCTGCAGTACCTGGACGAGCCGTCGCAGGAGGCCTTCTGGCACGTCATCCGTCGCCTCGACAACGTCCCCGCCCTCTTCGTGGCGACGAGCACCACGACCCAAGGGTGGTTCGCCGAGCGGGTGGTGCAACACATCACGGTCGGACGGCGGGGCCGCCACATCGCGCTGGAGCCGTTCGACGAGGACGAGGTGCACACCTTTGTCCGCAGCACACTCTTCGCACCGCTCGACACGCGCCAGGTGAAGGCCGTCATGCGCGCCACCGGGGGATCGCCCGGCCAGCTGGTGGATCTGGTCGAAAAGCTCAGGTCCCCGGACTCAACCACGCTGGACGCCGCACTGGCCCAGGTGTCGCGGCGACACGAAGCGCTGACCGAACCCCAGGCCCAGCGGTTGTTCACCGAGTTGAGCGTCCCGGATGCGGCCGGGCTGCTGACGATCGCCCTCGGGGGGCCGCTCTCCTCGCGCGACTTCGCCGCCGCCGTCGATTCACTGGGGAGCGGGCCTGTCCACCTCCCGACTCTGCGGGCCACCGGACTGGTCCACGAGCCATCGTTGTCCTTGCTGCATCCTGCGCTCGCGTCGACCCTGACCGCGGCCGCCCCGCAGTCTCTCGTGCACGCGGTCCACGCGGCTCTCGGCAGCGTGCTGACGGGGGTGGAGGGGTTGAAGCACCGTGCTCTCGCCTGGGGAGGAGGCCCGGACTCCCACCTGGCCGACGACCTCGTGGCGGGAGCGCGTGCGGCGGCGGGCGTGGGCGACGTCGAACTCGCCACCCAGCTGATGGCCTGGGCCTGTGACCTGGATGTCTCGCACCTTCCTATGGCGTGCCTGTTCGCGCTCCGGGCCCGGCGTCCAGCCCTGATCCAGAGCCTCGAGCCACGGGTGGGATCGCTTCCCCCCGGCCTCACCAGATCCCTCCTCCACTGCGCACTCGACGCGATGAGCGCCGGCGTGCAGAGCCTGCGGCTTCCCGACGCACTTCCCCTCCCGGACCTCGACGACACGCTCCTGTTGTTGCTCGCCCACTCGCTCGCCGCCCTGGGCCGTAGCCGCAGTTCCCAAGGGCTGTTCGACATGCCGCCGTCGATGGGAGCGGTGCGGGACGAACTCAGACGACGCGCCGGTCGCGCCGACGCCGCCCCGGCCGACCCGGGCCGGAGTGCCGATCTGGTGAACCTCGACGGCCTGCTCACCATGTGGTTGTTGCTCGGAGAGGCTCGCATATCACTCGAGTCGACACTCCACGCCATGGAGGCGCACGCGCAGCGTCTGGCTGCCCATCCCGCGGCCGCGACCGCGCACGCCGTCACCCTGTCGATAGCGGCCTCCATCAACACCTCAACGCTGCGCTACGGCAGGGCCCATGCACAGATCGAACAACTGTCGCGCGTCGCGTCCATCCACCCGGACTTCGAGCTCTCGACAGCGTTGGTGAAGCACCGCCTGTTGTTCAATTCCGGGGAGTGGGACGACGCCCAGGCCTCGATCGAGCGCGGCCTCGCCGTCACCCTCGATGACCTCCGTGACGTGGGCGCGTTGCAGGCCCAGGCAACCGCTGCGCTCATCCCGTGGTGCCGCGGGGACGAGGACCTGGGCAGCCGCATGCTCACCCATGTCTCCACCCTGGCGGCTAACCGGAGGTTCAGCTCGGCCATGGGGGCGGTGCTCTGGGCACGGGGATGGGCCGCTGCGGCCGACGGTGACCCACGCACGGTCGTCGACAGTTTCGGTCCGCTGTGGTTGAGCCCCCTGACCGGCGGGTTCGCCGGAGCCGGATCAGCCGTCCTCCGGGTGCGCGCCCACGTGGCACTCGGCGACGTCGCTGCCGCCCGGGCCGCCCGCGCCCAACTCCTGTCCATCGGCGTTCCGTCCGAGGCGCTGGCCTTCCTGCTCCACCACATCGACGCGCTGCTGGCGGTGGGGGCCAAGGACCACGACACCGCAGCCAGACTGTTCCTCGAGGCCCATGCGGCCCTGAGGCACCGCAGGCACACGGACACCCCTCAGAGCCTCCAGATGATCACGGCGCTCCTGGCGGAGGACTGGGGCCGGTTCCTCATCGACACAGGGGCGCGCCAGGGGGCCGAGGACTGCTCCGACGAGTTGTCCGGGGTGATCGCGCTGCTGCTGCGTGCGGGCGCCGGCCGATGGCGGGAGCGCCTGGAGCATCTGCATACCGGCCTGTCCGCGAGCGTTGACGGAGCCACGAACGCGGCCCTGCCGGCGCACGGGGATCTGCTTGGGCGGCTGACCCGGCGCGAGCGCGAGATCGTCGAGCTCATCCTGAGGGGCCGGACCAACCGGGACATCGCCGGGGAATTGTTCCTGTCCGTGCGCACGGTGGAGTTCCACGTCCGCAACGCGCTGGCGAAAACTGGCGACACCACGCGCGGCGAGCTCCGGGACAGGCTGCGCACCACCACCGGGTCCTGATCCCAGTGGCCCGACCGCCAATGCCAGTGCTGCTCACTGGGCCATCCGTCGGGCCGGGGCGTCATCATAGAACCAGCGTCGGCTGCGTCGTGGTGGGTGATTGGGGGGACCCGTCATGACGTGGCCGCAGCTGTGTCGCATTCCCTCAGCCCCGGTGGCGCCGCGCGTGAGCCAGGAGCCTGTCCGTCGGCCATGTCGTGATGATCCGGTCCGCGGTGATTCCCGCCTCGCTTGCCCGGGCAGCGCCGTAGGTCAGGAAGTCGAGTTGGCCCGGTGCATGTGCGTCGGTGTTGATACTGAACAGGCACCCTGCGTCCACCGCCACGGCCAGGATCTCCGGGGGCGGGTCCTGGCGCTCCGGCCGTGAATTGATCTCCACAGCCACTCCGAACATCTCGCATGCAGCGAAGACCACGTCGGCGTCGAACCGCGATTGCTCACGCCAGGTGCCGTCCGCGCGCCTCTTGCGACCGGTGCAGTGCCCGAGGACGGTGGTGTGTGGGTTGGCGACCGCGCCGACCATCCGGGCGGTCATCGTCGCCTGGTCCGCCTTGAGATCCGAATGGACCGACGCGACCACGATGTCCAGCCGGCCCAGCAGGTCGTCCGCCTGATCGAGTGCTCCGTCGCCCAGGATGTCCACCTCGATGCCGCGCAACAGCCGGAGCGTGCGTTCCTCCTGGACCCGGCTGATGTCCTTCCACTGCGCGACGAGCCGATCCCGGCTCAGGCCGTTTGCCACTCTCAGCCTGGGTGAATGGTCCGTCACCGCCAGGTACTCGTGCCCCATCGATTCCGCCACCGCCGCCATCTCCGCCGTGGTCGAGCCCCCGTCCGACCACAAGGTGTGGGTGTGCAGGTCGCCTTTGAGGAGGAGTCGCAGCGGCTCACCGGCCGGGTCCAGGGATGCGGCGCCCGCCTCCCTGGACCGGACCAGCGCCTCTGGGATCGCCCCGGCGGCGGCAGCGGCAGCGACCGCGGACGTCTTCGGCCCGAATTTCGGCAGCGCACGCCACCCCGCCTCCGTCGTGGGCCGATCCGCTGCCGGGATGCCCTCGGCGACGTCAGCGGCGTCCCGGTAGGCGCGGACCCGGTAGGTGTCGGCGAGCGCGCGCTCCAACCAGAACGCGCACTCGCGCAACGCCGCCACCGGATCCATCAGGTGCACCGGGTCAGCGCGGCTGACCCACCATGAACTCGTCGACTTCCGCGCGTCCCGCGCGCAGCTTCGGGTCGTTCTTGAGGTAGTGGCTGGTCTCACGGGCGATGAGGCCGGAGAGCAGCAGCAGGCCGATGAGGTTGGGCAGTGCCATGAGCCCGTTCATGACGTCGGCGAATGCCCAGACCACACCCAGCGGGACCGTGGCGCCGATGTAGACCACGATCGTGAACGCGATCCGGTAGACCATGGTGGCGCGGACGCCGAACAGCCGCTCGACGCAACGGTCCCCGTAGTAGGACCAGCCGATGATGGTCGACAGGGCGAAAAGAATGACCCCGAGGGCGACGATGTAGCCGCCCCACTGCCCCGGAAGCCCGTGGCTGAAGGCCATCGACGTGAGCACCGCCGGGCTGGCGTCATCATCCCAGACGCCCGTGGTGACCAGCACCAGGCCGGTGAACGAGACGACCACGAGGGTGTCGATGAAGGTCTGGGTCATCGACACCAGGCCCTGGCGCACAGGATGGGTGGTCTTGGCCGCGGCCGCGGCGATCGCCGCCGAGCCCATGCCGGACTCGTTGGAGAAGATGCCGCGCGCCACACCCATCTGCACCGTGATCATGAGGCTGCCGAGGGCGCCGCCTGCCATGCCGGTCCCCGTGAACGCCTGGCCGAAGACGAGCCCCAGAGCGCCGGGGAGGTCGGCGATGTTGACGATGAGGATGTAGAGCGCACCCAGGATGTAGAACACGATCATGAAGGGAACCAGTGCGGCGGTGACGCGTCCGATGGCCTTGATGCCGCCGATGATCACGAGGCCCACGAAGATCGCCATGAGGATCGCGGTGATCTGCGGGTCGATGCCGAACGCGTCCTGGGCGTTGGCCGCGACCGCATTACCCTGCGTCATGTTGCCGATACCGAAGCTCGCCAGCACCGCGAAGACGGCGAACACGATGCTGAGGCCCACACCCCAGCCGCCCGGCAGGGCCTTCTTGAGGTAGTACTGGGGGCCGCCCGAGGCCTCACCCTTGGCGTCGACGGTGCGGAACCGGACCGCGAGGAACGCCTCCGAGTACTTCGACGCCATACCCACCAGGCCCGTGACCCACATCCAGAACAGGGCACCGGGGCCGCCCACCGCGATGGCGGTGGCGACGCCCACGATATTGCCGACGCCCACCGTCGCTGCAAGGGCGGTGGTGAGGGCCTGGAACTGCGAGATGTCTCCACCTTCGGCGTCAACGTCCTTGCGCTCCCACAGGGCGAGCCGCAGGGCGGACCCCAACGTGCGGAACTGGATACCGCGCAGCTTGATTGTCAGCCATAGGCCGGTGAGCAGCAGCAGCGGGATCAGCAGGAACGGACCCCACACGAATCCTGCGATCTGCTCCAGCGTCGTGGTCAGCTCTTCCATGGTCGATGCCCCTTCACTCTCTACGAACGGGGTCAACCTAGCAACGACGCGCGCCGGCGGTCAGGAGGCGCCACGCGCGTGTTACACGTTGTTCATACTCCTCAGGGGACCGGGCGCAACAGGTACGTGTCGTGGATCCATCCGTGGTGCTCCACCAGGCGGCCCCGGAGCGCAGCCAACTCGGCGGCAACCGAGCGCAGAGGCCCGTTGGCCAGCACCTGGTCCGGGGTACCCAGGTAGGCCCCCCAGTACACCTCCGTCTCCGGGAACTCCTCAGCCAGGCCCCTGCAGGTGAGGTCGTGGTCGTTCATGACGACCACGTCGCCCAGATCGGGGGAGTACTCGGCCAGCAGCCGCGCGCCGGTGGTGATGTGCACCGACGCACCGGCGTTGAGCGCGATCTGATGGGCGGCGGCCAGCACCTGCAGGGCGCTGACCCCAGGGATCACCGTGACGCTGAGGGCGAGCTTGTCCCTCAGCGCGTCGACCACCCGCAGGATCGAGTCGTAGAGCCCTGGATCACCCCAGGACAGGAAGCCCACCGTGTCGTCCATCGGGAGCCCGGCGAGGATGTGACGGTAGGTGGCGAGCCGACCCGCGTCCACGTCGCCCGGGTGCTCCCGCTCGGGGTCCAGCACCGTGATGACGCGGTGCGGCCGGTTCACGTGCCGGCGCAGCAATTCGCTGCGCAACCACACGAGGTCCGGCTGGTCCTCGCTGTGATCGCCCACCAGGAACACGTCCACCTGGTTCATGGCCTCCACCGCATCCAGGGTGAGCTGCCCGAATCCGCCCGGTCCGATCCCGATCACATACACCTTGCGTCCCATGCCTGGTGAGCCTAGCCGCGCCCGCTCGGCCGCGTCGCACTAGGCTGGCGTGATGGACTTCCGACCAGGGACCGCCCCGGCGCTCATCTCGTCCGCTCGCGCTCGCGCCGGCATCATCAAGCGGCTCCAGGCCTCGACGTCGGAGATGAACACCGCGACACTGGCGGCCCTCGTGACGCGGCACGAGTGGTTCTCCCAACTCGACGCGGAGTCCCGCTCGTGGATCGGCATCCTGGCCCGCTCGGGCATCGACGGCTTCGTCACGTGGTTCGCGGGCGAGCCGTTCACGCCGGAGACCATCTTCGACGCCGCCCCCCGCGCCATGGCACGGAGGATCAGCCTCCAGCAGACCGTGGACCTGGTGCGCACCACCACCGAGGTGGTGGAGGAGCAGATCCAGCATCTGCTCCCCCGCGGGGACCGCCAGGCTCTCCAGTTGGGCATCGTGCACTACTCCCGGGAGATCGCCTTCGCGGCCGCCGCCATCTACGCCCGCGCGGCGGAGGCACGCGGAGCGTGGGACTCGCGAATCGAGGCCACGATCGTCGACGCGGTGGTGCGCGCCGAGACCGACGAGTCCGTGCTGTCGCGAGCCTCGACGCTGGGGTGGGACACGGAGTCGAAGGTCGCTGTGGCCATCGGCGGCGCTCCGGCGGACGCGTCGGTGCTGGACGGGCTGAGGCGGGCCGCCTCGAAGTTCGGGCTGGAGGTGCTCGCGGCCCTGCAGGGCGACCGCCTGGTGGTGATCGCCGGCGGGGCCGGCGTTGGGGATCCTGTCGACACGTGCGAGCGCATCTCGAAGCTGGGCGATTTCTTCGCCGACGGACCCGTGGTGGTTGGCCCCACCGTCGACGGCCTCGCCGGGGCGCCCAAGTCTGCCCGCGCGGCCGCCTCGGGGTACCGGGCCGCCAAGGCCTGGCCGGAGGGCCCCCAGACCCTGCTGTCGGTGGATCTCCTGCCGGAGCGCGCCCTGGCCGGCGACGGGCACGCGCGCCGCGCTCTGGCGTCGGAGATCTACCCGGCGCTGGCAGCGAGCAAGGAACTGTTGGAAACATGCGTGGGGTTCCTGGACTGCGGCTCTTCCATGGAAGCCACGGCCAGAGCGCTGTTCGTGCATCCCAACACGGTGCGGTACCGCCTGAAGCGGATCCAGGAGGTCACCGGCTACAACCCGACTGACGCACGGGAGGCCTACGTCCTGAGGATGGCCATCTCCCTCGGACGTCTGAACGCCTGACCGCCGGTCGTTGTGGGGTTCCCACAACGACCGGGTGAACAAATTCGTGAATCTCGTGCCCGCACGAGAGGAGTCGCACAGGCAGAGTTGATGACGTGCTCGCGATTGTTGCTCCTGGCCAAGGTGCCCAGACCCCCGGTTTCCTCGCCCCCTGGCTCGAGTCGGCCGCGTTCGCCGAACGGCTCGCCGGGTACTCGGCCGCGACCGGGCTGGACCTGGCCCACTACGGCACCGAGGCAGACGCGGAGACCATCCGTGACACCGCCATCGCGCAGCCGCTCCTGGTGGCCTCCGCGCTGGCTGTGGCGGCCGAGTTCCTTCCCGACGTCCCAGGTGTCGGCGTCGTCGCCGGGCACTCGGTGGGCGAGCTGGCGGCCTTGGCGCTCACCGGCGTGATCACCGCCGCAGAGGCACTCATCCTGGTCCGCGAGCGTGGGCTTGCCATGGCCGAAGCCTCAGCGATCCGGCCCACCTCCATGGCGGCGCTCATCGGCGGCGATCGCGACGAGGTGCTCGCCGCCATCGAGGCCGCAGGGCTGACCCCTGCCAACAACAACGGCTCAGGCCAGATCGTCGCAGCGGGCACGGTGGAACAGCTGGAGATCCTCTCCGCGACTCCCCCGCGCCGCACCAGGGTGATTCCCCTGAGCGTGGCCGGGGCGTTCCACACGGCCCATATGGCACCGGCCGTGGCCCGGCTGCGCGCCGCGGCCGCATCACTGGCGCCCCAGCCCCCCACCACGAACCTCCTGAGCAACGCCGACGGCGCCGTGGTGGCCACCGGTGCCGAAGCGCTCGAGCGAGTGGTCAACCAGGTGGCCAACCCGGTGCGTTGGGACAAGTGCATGGACACTTTCGCCGGCCTCGGCGTGACGGGGCTCCTGGAGCTGCCCCCCTCGGGTACGCTCACCGGGATCGCCAAGCGCAACCTCAAGGGCGTCGAGTTGTTCAGCCTCAACACCCCGGAGCAGCTCGACGAGGCCCGAGAATTCTGCCGTACCCACAGCCAGTCCACACCCGAGTCCGAGTAGGTCACCCCATGCCCCTCAAGTCCTCCACCGGCGCCGACTTCGCCCGGATCATGTCCGTCGGCGGCGCGCGCGGAAGCCGCGTCGTGACCAACGACGAGATGTGCACCATGATCGACTCCACCGACGAGTGGATCACCCAGCGCACCGGCATCAAGGAGCGACGCTGGGCGGCTGAGGGCGAGGATGCGGAGACGCTGGCACTGGAGGCATCCAGGAAGGCCATCGAGCGCGCCGGCCTGCAGCCTTCGGACATCGACGCGGTTCTCGTCGCGACCATCTCTCATTTCATGCAGACCCCGGCGCTCGCCGCCATCCTCGCCAAGGACCTCGGCATGGCCGCTCCGGCCGCCTTCGACCTGTCGGCCGCCTGCGCCGGCTTCTGCTACGGCGTCGGCCTCGCCGAGGGCATGGTCCGCGCCGGATCCGCCACCCACGTGCTCGTGGTCGGCGTCGAGGTGCTCTCCCGCTACACCGACATGAACGACCGTTCCACCGCGTTCCTCTTCTCCGACGGTGCCGGCGCCGTCGTCATCGGGCCCAGCGACGTGCCCGCGATCGGTCCCACCATCTGGGGCTCCAAGCCCGAGGCGCACGCCGTCATCGAGATCGACGACTGGCGCGGCGTCGAACCGGGCGCCGGTGGGCCCTACATTCACATGGAGGGCCGCGAGGTGTTCAAGTGGGCCACCACCGCCATCGTGGAGAAGGCCCGCGAGACCCTGGAGGTGTCCGGCCTCACCCCTGACGAGCTGGACTGCTTCATCCCCCACCAGGCCAACAACCGGATCACCGATTCGATGTTGCGCCACCTGAAACTCCCTGAGGACGTCGTGGTAGGCCGCGACATCATCCAGATGGGCAATTCGTCCGCGGCGTCGGTTCCGTTGGCGATGGAGGCGCTGCTCGAGTCCGGGCAGGCCAAGACCGGCGACAGCGCATTGATCATCGGGTTCGGAGCGGGCCTCGTGTTCGCCGGCCAGACCGTGATCCTGCCCTGACCGCAAACTGTCAAGAAAATGAGAAAGGAGCCACCCATGGCTAGCACTGAGGACATTCGCGCAGATCTCGCCGAGATCGTCAACGACATCGCCGGCGTCGCAGTGGAGGACGTCCAGCTGGACAAGTCCTTCGTCGACGACCTCGGCGTCGACTCGCTGTCGATGGTCGAGATCATCTACGCCTGTGAGGACAAGTTCGGCGTGTCCATCCCCGATGAGGACGCCAAGAACCTCAAGACCGTGGGCGACGCCGTCGCCTACATCGAGCGCGCGTCCAACTGACGCCGACGTGGGGCGGTCGCAACGCGGCCGCCCCACCCCATCGCTTCACCCCGCCCTTCTGACGAGGAGTCCCTGCATGTCCACGACCGTCGTGATCACCGGCCTCGGTGCCACCACCCCCCTCGGCGGCGACGTCGACTCCACCTGGGAGGCCATGCTCGCCGGACGCTCCGGCGTCGTCGCGCTCACGGAGGACTGGGCCCGGGAACTGCCCACCCGGATCGCCGCCAAGGCGGCGGTCGACCCGAGCGTCGTCGTCGACCGCGTCGAAGCACGCAAGCTCGACCGGTCCACCCAACTCATGCAGGTCGCCGGCCTCGCAGCGTGGGCTGACGCCGGCTTCGGACTCGGGGAGGACAACGACGTCGACCCGGACCGCCTTGGTGTCGTGTGCGCCACCGGCATCGGCGGACTGCACTCCCTGCTGTCCAACTGGGACGTGATGAAGGAGAAGGGCGTCCGCCGCGTCTCGCCGTTCACCATCCCGATGCTCATGGCCAACGCCCCGGCCGCCAACCTCGGCCTCAAGATCCACGCCCGGGCCGGCGTGCACACCCCCGTCTCGGCGTGCGCCTCCTCCAACGAGGCGATCTCGCTGGGCCTCGACATGATCCGCCTCGGCCGTGCCGATGTGGTGCTCGTGGGTGGCGGCGAGGCCGTGATCCACCCCCTTCCCATCGGCGCCTTCGGCCAGATGCAGGCGCTGTCGCGGCGCAACGACGAGCCGGAGCGCGCCTCGCGACCCTGGGACGTGGACCGTGACGGCTTCGTCCTCGGCGAGGGCGCGGCGCTCATGGTGATCGAGACCCTGGAATCGGCCCGGGCCCGCGGGGCCCGGATCTACGGCACGCTCGCCGGCGCCGGGATCACGGCAGACAGCCACGACCTCGTGCAGCCGGATCCGGAAGGCTACGGCCAGTCACAGGCCATGCTCAAGGCTCTTCGGGAGTCAGGAGTGTCCGCACGCGACATCGTGCACCTCAACGCACACGGCACCTCGACCCCGCAGGGCGACGTCACCGAGGCCGGGTCCATCCGCACCGCTCTGGGCTCGGAGGCGGACCACGTCGTGGTGACCTCCACCAAGTCCATGACGGGGCACCTGCTCGGCGGGGCCGGGGCCCTCGAGACCGTCGCCTCCGTGCTCGCCCTGAAGCACCGGATGGTGCCCGGCACCATCAACGTCGACAGGATCGAGCCAGATCTCGGCATCGACGTGGCCACGTCCAACCGGGCCCTGCCCTCAGGTCCGCTGGCGGCCATCAACAACAGTTTCGGCTTCGGCGGCCACAATGTGGCAGTGCTGGTCACCAACGAGAACGTGACCGACTGACCTCCACGTCCGTGCTCCCGCTCACACCACCTGGTGGAGCCAGCGCACGGGCGCGTCCTCGGAGGCGTGCCTGAACACGTCGAGTTCCTCGTCCCACGGCACGCCCAGGAGTCGCTCCAGCGCCTTGTGAAGCGGCTCCCCGCCGAGTGCGTCCGTGGCCACCGCGTGCCTGAGCCGGTCCTCGGGGACGAGGGTGTCGCCGTGCACCCCCATGATGGTGCTGAGCGCGCCCAGGGTCGGAGTGAAGCAGTAACGCTGACCGTCGCTGCCGGGCACCGGCTCCTCGGTCACCTCGAAACGCAGCCTGCTCAACCGCCCCAGGGCGCTGGCCAAGCCCGCACCCGTGCCGGGGGGGCCGGTCCACGACAGCTCAGCGCGGTGGGTACCCGGCTCCGCGGCCTGGGCCGTCCACTCCAGATCGACGCGGGAGCCCAACACCGCACCGGCGGCCCACTCGATGTGCGGGCACAGCGCGGCTGACGCGGAGTGAATGATCAACATTCCCCGCGCCACTGGGTGGCTGATCGTCTCGAAACGAGCAGTCATCGGTGTACCTCCTGGTTGGGCCGGATTGCCTTCCCCTGCGATCAGGCCCGACCAGGTGTGTGCCCATTGTGCCCACTCTTCCGCCCGACGCGCAACGGCCGGTTGTGCCGGGGCCCGGGAGAGGGTAGACAGATCGCCATGCGTGACCCCATGCCGCTCGACGCGGTCCTCCGGTACCCCGACGCCGTCTCCCAGGTACAGGCCTCGGAAGCGGGCGTGTTCTGGCTCGCCACCATTGCCGCTGAGGATG
Organism: Tessaracoccus pujii; assembly: GCF_055326215.1. NCBI lineage: Bacteria > Bacillati > Actinomycetota > Actinomycetes > Propionibacteriales > Propionibacteriaceae > Tessaracoccus > Tessaracoccus pujii. The sequence goes on from NZ_JBUZNP010000002.1 coordinate 93,958, forward strand.
GGCGCGTGACGGTGCGCCGCTCGTCGGACGGCCAGGTGACCGACCTCACCCCCGACGCCTCCGTGCGCTCGCGGGTGATGGAGTACGGCGGTGGCGCCTACAGCGTCGACGGCGGGGCGCTGGCCTACTGCGACGACCGCACCCGACGCGTATGGCTGCTCGACGAGGACCGACGAGTCTGCTTGACACCCGAGGGATCGCCGTTCGTCTACGGCGGCCTCCTGCTCAGCGTCGCAGACGGTGCGCTGCTGGCCGTCCGCGAGGACCACTCGGCCACGCCTGAACCTCGCACCGAGATCGTGGCACTGCGGTTGGGCTCCGACAACATCGACGGGGGGACGGTGCTGGTCACCGGCGCGGACTTCTACGCCGGCCTGCAGCTCCGCGCCGGTCTGCTGGCGTGGTACCAGTGGAACCACCCGGACATGAGCTGGGACACCGCCGAGGTCTGGACGGCACCGCTGGCCGACCCGGCGGACGCACACGCCATCGCCGCCGGGCAGGGCGTGTCCGCCCAGCGGCCGCTCTGGTTGACCGACGGTGTCCCCGCGTTCACTGCCGACGACTCGGGTTACTGGAACTGGCACGTCCAGGGGGGCAGGACGTGGCACACCGACCGTGACTGCGACATGCCCACCTGGGTGCTGACTCCCCCCGTGGCCGCCGCCGTCGACGACCGGCTCATCGCCTCGGTGGAGTTCACCGACGGACGGGGTGCCCTGGCCCTGTGGGACTCGGACAACGGCGGCGTGGCGCACCCCAACCCAGGCACGACGTCGATCGAGTCCGTGGCCGCCCACGCCGGAGTCATCCATGCGGTGTCCGAATGGCCGGACCGCCCCGCCACCCTGGTGAGCATCCTGCCCGATGGGTCCGTCCGTCATGTCGCGGGCCCGGAGTCCGGCGAGGAGGGCGCCGTGACCCCCATCGCGCACTGGGCCGACGGGCCAGCCGGCCCCGTCCACTCGTGGCTGTACCTCCCCGACGCGGACCGGCCGCCGCTGATCGTCATGACGCACGGCGGGCCCACCTCGATGGCGACCGCGTCCTACGACGCGACCGTGCAGTTCTGGGTCTCGCGTGGGTTCGCGGTAGTCGACGTCAACTATTCCGGCTCGACGGGGTTCGGGCGGGCCTACCGCGACCGCCTCCGGGGGCGCTGGGGTGAGCTCGACGTGGCCGATGCTGCCGCCGTCGTGGGTTCCCTGGCGGCGCAGGGCATCGTCGACCCGGCACGCGTGGCCATCACAGGAGGCAGCGCCGGGGGATTCACCACACTGAAGTCGCTGGTGTCCACCGACATCTACGCAGCCGGGATCAGCCGTTACGGCATCGGATACCTGCCCACCCTGGCCACCGACACGCACAAGGCGGAGTCGCGCTATCTCGACGGGCTCGTCGCGCCATGGCCGGAGGGTCGCGCGGTCTACGAAGAGCGCTCCCCCATCAACCATCTGGACCAGCTGCGCACTCCGATGCTGATCCTGCAAGGACTCGACGACAAGGTGGTGCCGCCCAGCCAGGCCGAAAAGATGGCCGGCGCTGTGCGCTCGGCCGGGCAACCGGTGGCCCTCATCACCTTCGAGGGCGAGGGCCACGGCTTCCGCACCATGACGGCCCGGCGTCAGGCGCTGGAGGCACAGGTTTCCTTCCTGGAGCAGGTCTTCGGCATGGCGCAGAGCCCGGACGTACCCCGGCTCAGGATCGAGAACCTGAGCTAGTACTCGCGCGGCCCGAACACGGCGGTGCCTAGCCGCACCGTGGTGGCGCCGTGGGCGATGGCGATGCGGTAGTCCCCCGACATGCCCATGCTGAGCTCGCCCCATCCCCCGCCGACGGCGTCGCGGATCCGTGCCTGGACCTCGGCCAGCTGTTGGAAGCAGGCGCCGACGGCGGCACTGTTCGGGGTGTTGAGGGCCATCGTCATCAGACCGAGCGGCTCGAGGGCGTCGTAGGAGGACAGTGCCCTGGCGAAGGCGATCGCGTCGTCCGGGCCGACGCCGGATTTGTTCGACTCCCCCGAGGTGTTGACCTGCACCAGGACCGGAAGGCGGCGACCGGCCACCTCGAGCCTGCGCTGCAACGTCTCGGCCAGGCGCACGGAGTCCAGGGAGTGCAGCTCGTCCGCCAGCTCCGCGACGAGCCTCGCCTTGTTGGTCTGGACATGCCCGATCACCGCGAACCTGATGCCCTCGCCTGCAAGCAGGTCATGTTTGGCCGCCATCTCGGCCACCTTGTTCTCCCCGAAGAGCGTGTAGCCCACTGCCCGGGCCTCCCGGATCTGCTCCGGGCCGTGGTACTTGGACACCGGCAGCAGCCTCACCGACGACGGGTCCCTGTGAACGGCGCGGCACGCGTCGTCGATGTCCGCGCGCACCGCGGCGAGGCGCTGAGCGATGGTCACGGCCACCGCGCCCCCAGCGAGATGACGCCGAGGGCGGCCAGCACCGCGAAGATGATGGCCAGGCCGGCGTAGCGGTCCGTCACCTCCGCCGGGACCCTCTCCGTGCCCACCGACTGCCGGATGGCCTCGTACACCTCGCGGAGCTGCCCGCTGCTCTCGGCGGCGTACTTCTTCCCCCCGGAGAGCCTGGCGATCTCGGAGAGCTCGTAGTGATCCACCGCCACACGCTGGCGCTGGCCGTCCTGCTCCACGAAACCGTTGTCCGTCCCGTAGGCGATGGTGTGGACGGGTACTCCCGCCTCCTTGGCCGCCGCGGCCGCCCCCGCTGACGAGCGGCCGATGTTGGTGGCCCCGTCGGACAGCAGCACGACGGCGGCAGGGGCGATCGCCTCCGGATCATCCGGGTCAGGCGGAACGAGCTTGAGCGCATCGAGGCTGGCATAGATCCCCTCCCCCACCCCGGTGGAGGGCGCAAGCTGCACCGCGTCGATGGCGCGGGCCACCACTCCCCGGTCGATCGTGGGGGGCACAGCGACGTCGGGTGTCGCGGCGAAGGTGACCAGGGCCACGTTGAACCGCTCCGGGAGCGAGGCGACGAACTCCTTGGCCCCGGCCTGTGCGGCGGCGAGCCGGTTGGGGTCGATGTCGTCGGCCTCCATGGACCAGGACACGTCGAGAGCCACCACGACGGTGGCCCTGTCCCGCGGTTTGTCGACGTAGTCCTTCGGCACCGCCCAGGCGATGATCAGTGCGCCGAGGCTGAGCAGCGCCAGCACGACGGCGCCGTGGCGCTTCCACGCAGCGTCCTTCGGCACCACGAGGCGCAGGCGGCTGCTCATCGGCCGGTGCGTCGTGCGCCCGGACAGAACCACGTACAGCAGCGCGATGATCGGGATGACGAGCAGGGCCCACAGCCGCTGCGGAACCAGGAATTCGAGAGCCAGGGGGATCATCGCGGCCACCTGGCCGCCATCATGACAGCGCCCAGTGCGGCGATCACGGCGAACCCGAGCGCCAAGAAGGCGTACTGGGCGGTGATGGGCTTCTTGACGTCCTCGAAGCCCACGACCGAGCCGATCTCGCGGTAGGCATCGGCGAGCGAGTCAGCGTCGTCGGCGCCCACGGCACGCCCGTCCGTCAGCTCTGCTATGCCCTCCAGCGCGTCGGTGTCCGGGGCCACATTCTCGCGCTGTCCGTCGACGTCCACGAAACCATTCTGCGTGCCGTAGGCAATGGTGAAGATCGGGATGCCGCGCTCGTCGGCCGCAGCCGCGGCGCTCTCGGGCGCGGGGCCCTCGGTGTTGGTGCCGTCGGAGAGCAGGATGATCATGGCCGGTGCGGGCTCGTCCTCGTCGTTGCCGGGGGGCGCCTGGTCGACGGCGCGCAGCGCGGTGCTGATCGAATCCCCGATGGCGGTGCCGTCGGCGAGTTCCAGCGCGTCGATGGCCCGCTCGGTCACTCCGCGGTCGGTGGTGGGCGGTACGACGATGGACGGCGTGGCGTCCATCGCGACGACCGCCACATTGTAGGAATCCGGCAGCTCCTGGATGAATCCGGTGGCCACCTCCTTGGCGGCGGTGAGCCGGTCCGGCGGCACGTCGTCTGCCGACATGGATAGGGAGGTGTCGATCACCATCACGACCGTGGCGCGCTCACGGGGTTGACGCTCGGTGCCCAGTGGGTTGGCGTAGGCCAGGCCGAGCGCCACCAGCGACGCCAGCGACATGGCGACGGCGAGGTGCCGTGTCCAGCGACGTTGAGACCCGACAACGCGCGCCAGGACGCCCGTATTGGTGAACCTGAGGGCCACGCGGCCCTTGAGCCGGAGAAGGATGAGGTAGACGATGATCAGCACCGGCAGCAGGGCCAGGGTCCAGAGCCTTTCGGGATTCTGGAACTCGGGGATCACTACTTGCTCACCCCCTGCGGCGGCTGATGGAGCATCCCGGCCACGCGCCGGTAGTTGAGAACGAAGCGCGCGATGTCGGCCACCCAGTCACGGTCGGTGCGCAGCTGGATGTGCCCGGCGCCTGCACGCCGTAGCGCCACCTTCACGCGCTCACGCTGTGCCCTCGTGGCCGCGTCCATCCTGCGCCGGGCGGCGTCGTCAGAAGTGTTCACATATCGGGCGAAGGAGGTCTCGGGGTCGTGGATCAGCATCTCGCCCACATCCGGGAACTCCAGTTCATGGCGGTCGATGACTTCCACGCACAGCACCTGGTTGCGCACCGCCAGGCGGCGCACCGCCCTCTCCCACGCGGGCGGGACAGCCGGGTCCAGCTCGGCGTCCCCCGGGGTGAGGAAATCCGAGACGATCACGCGCATGCCCCGTCGCCGTTGGGAGCGGGTCATGTGTTCGATGCCGTCTGCCAGTTCCAGATCTCCGGGGGCGTGATCTGGGACGATCGGCTCGGTCAGCATCTTCCGCAGAAGCCCGTACAGAGCGGTCCGCCCTGAGCGGGCCGGCAGCCGCTTCACCTGATCGGGGCGCATCATCATGCCACCGAACCGGTCCCCCATCCGCTGGCTCAGGAACCCGATGGTGGCGATCGCCGCGATCCCGAGGTCACGCTTGGTGACGCCCTCTGTGCCCCAGTTCATCGACGGCGTGACGTCGAGCAGCGCCCACACCTCCAACTCGCGGTCCGCCATGGTGTCGCGGACGTGGGGGACGGTGGTGCGCGCGGTGACGGCCCAGTCCATCTTGCGCACGTCGTCCTGCCCGGGCTGGTACACGCGGGCGTCGTTGGTGTCCGAGCCGGCTCCCGGGAGCAGACCCAGATGGTCGCCATGGAGGAAGCCCTCCAGCCGGCGCACGACGGTGAGTTCGAGGCGGCGCAGGGCCGCCTCGGGGGCCAACTTGCTCAGCGGGATCGTCGGGCCCGAGGGCGGACGCAGCACGGACCACTCCGCCCCCGTCCTGTCCGGCGGGAGCGGCTGACCCTGTGGGGGGCCGGGGTAGGAGAATCCTGGCTGGGCCACGGGCCCGCCTCAGCTGCGGCCGGGCTGGTGGGCGTGCTGCCCGTGCGCCGCCTGCCGCTGCTGCTCGCTCCACACAGGCGTTGGAGCCGGCACCATGGCCAGGATGCGCTCCACCACGTCCGCGGTGCTGACGTTGTCTGCGACCGCGTCGAAGCCGAGGACGATGCGGTGCGCCATCACGTCTCTGGCCACCGCCTGGACGTCCGTGGGGAGCACGTAGTCCCGGCCGTTGATCAGCGCCAGCGCGCGCGCAGCGGCGACGAGGCCGAGCGTGGCGCGAGGCGAGCAGCCGATCTGGATGACGGCAGTCAGGTCCGGCATGCCGAACTCGGCCGGCGTGCGCGAGGCGAGCACCAGCCTGACGATGTACTCCGCCACCAGGTTGTGGACGAACACGTTGGAGGCCATGTCCTGCAGATGGCGCACGACGGTGGGTTCCAGCACGCGATCCGCCTCTGGGGGTGACACGCTCATCCGGCGCAGGATCTCCAGCTCCTCGTTGCCGCGGGGGTAGGGCACGTCGACCTTGAGCAGGAATCGGTCCCGCTGCGCTTCGGGAAGCGGGTACACACCCTCCGATTCGATGGGGTTCTGTGTCGCGATCACGATGAAGGGCTTCGGAGCAGGATAGGTTATCCCGCCGATCGAGACCTGTTTCTCCGCCATGAGCTCCAACATCGCCGACTGCACCTTGGCGGGCGCTCGGTTGATCTCGTCGGCCAGTACGAAGTTGACGAACACGGGGCCGAGCTCGATCTCGAAGTTCTCGGACTTGGCGGAGTAGATGCGTGTGCCCACGATGTCCGAGGGCACCAGGTCCGGTGTGAACTGGACGCGGGCGAACTGGCCGCCCACCACCGTCGCGAACGAACGCACCGCCAAGGTCTTGGCGACGCCGGGCACTCCCTCGAGGAGGCAGTGTCCCTTGGCCAGAAGGGCAACCATCAGCTGCTGCACCATGTGCTCCTGGCCGACGATCACCCGCTGTACCTGGCCGATCGCCTGACCCAGCAGCCGCGCCGCCTCTGCGACGTCGCGGGGCAGGTGCGCTTCTTCCGCTGACGTTGTGCTCACGCAGTGACTCCTTCTGGCTCGGGTGACCCGCGCTCTACGATAGCGCCCCTCCATTGCCACCCAAGGTGACGCTCTGCCGCTCAGACCCGCCGGGATGTACTTGTTCAGCGTGGTTTGATGGTACCGATGAGCACGCAGGACAGTCCCTCAGCACCGGCACCGATGGCCGGTCATCACCCGTTGCGGGACGGCGATCCGGCCCGCGTGGGCGATTTCTGGCTCGATTCCCGGCTCACCGCGACCCCGGCCGGGACCGTCTTCGCCGCCCACGAGGAGGGAGGCGACGCCGTGATGCTGATCCTCCTGTCCGAGGGCGCCTCCGCGGACGCCGCGGCGCGGGCCCGCTTCTCGGGCGAGATCAACGCCATGCACATCGACACCGTGGTGGCGCGTGGCGGGGAGGGCCAGGACGAGGGCCGCATGGCGGTCCGCCACCGGCACGACGACGACCCCCAACTCGCCCACCACGCACCCCTGGCCCCGTGGGCGGCCCTCGCGTTCGACGGGTCCCTGGCTGCCGTCGTCGAGGCCGACCGGGTCCTCCGTGCGATCGACCTCTCCCGCACGCCCCCGCTGAGCGAGCCCGCGGGTCCGGACTACCGGTTGCACTGGCTCGACAAGACGGGCCACGGTCCGACCCGCCTGTGGCCCCTCGCCTGGCCGGGACGCACCGACCGGGCCGGCTGGATCACCATGCTGGTGTCGTTTCTGCTCATGGCTCTGCTCACCGCGCTGGCTCTACTCCTGGCCATCCTGCTGTTCCAGAACCAGCCGCCGGTGAACGCGCCGCAGCCCATCCCGTCTATGGGCGAAGGCAGCGGCTCGGGGTCGGGCAGCCCGCAGTCCGCCTCGCCATCGGAGGGTGAGAGCAGCGGCAGCCCCAGTTCGAGCCCAGGCAACGATCCCGGCCCCTACACCGAGAGCCCGTCGATGAACCAACCCAGCGGAGACCAGTCCGGGCCGGGCGATCCGTCCCCCAACCCTCGGCTCTGAACGCCTGCCTCGCCAGGGGATATGCTGGCGGGCGACCCAGGGGCGATAGCACAGCCGGTTAGTGCAGCGGACTCATAATCCGCGGGTCGCGGGTTCGAGCCCCGCTCGCCCCACTGAAACGGATCAACCGATGTGGCGCGCCACGGCCGCCAACCACGCGGCGACACCCGCCGGGCCGCTTGCCACCACATCCGCGTCGTCGGTCAGCGCAGGCATCTCGTGTGATCCGCTGACCACGTTGCACGTGACGAGTCCGTCGGCCCGCAGGTCCCGCAGGAGATCGAACGCCGGGAGATCTCCCAGATCATCACCGCACATCGCGACCACCGTGGCGCCCGTCTCCTCGATGAGGGAGCGCAGCGCGTCACCCTTGGACATAGACGAGGCCCTCAGCTCCAACACGAGCTTGCCTGGCTCCAGCACCAGTGCGTTCGCCTCCGCGATCTCGGCGACGAGGGGTTTGAGCGCGGCATAGGCGGCCGTGGGGTCAGGACAACGCCGTACATGTACACCCAGCGCGCGGCCCTTGTCCTCCAGGTGCACGCCGGGCAGCCCCAGATCCGCCAGCGCCCGCTCGATCTGCACTTTCGCCACCGCGACGCTCTGCGGGTTCTCCGAAGGAGTCTCGACGCCAGTGCGGGCATCCCATCGTTCGGTGCCGTACTGCCCCAGCACGATCAGAGTGTCCAGCCCCGCCCGGCGCTGCAGCTGCCCGAGATCGCGTACCGTCGCCACCGGGCGCCCGGTGATGATCGCCACCTGGCCCACCTTGGGTCCCAGGTCTGCCAGCGACGCGGCCGCGTCCGGGTGCAGCGACGAGGTGCCCGGGTCGTCCACGATGGAGGCGAGGGTGCCGTCGAAGTCCATCGCCACCAGCACGCTGCCGGGTGTGGCGGCGGCGGCCTCAAGGAAATCGTGGGCTGCCTGTGTCTTCGCGTGCCAGGAGGTCATGGCCCCACTCTGCCACGCGGTGGGGCCATGACAAGTCGGTAGGGTGGGGTGACAACCAGGAGGAACCAATGCCGCACCTTGCCAGCTTTGTCGTCGTCGCGAACAGGCTCCCAGTTGATCGGGTCACCGCGCCCGACGGGACGGTGGATTGGCGCACATCGCCAGGTGGGCTGGTCACGGCGCTCGAGCCGGTCATGCGGCAGAAGGGCGGGGCCTGGATCGGCTGGCACGGCGCCGCGGACGAGACGGTGGCACCTTTCGACCACGACGGCTACTCAGTCGTCCCCGTTCCGCTGAGCTCGACGGAGTATGAGGAGTACTACGAGGGCTTCTCCAACGCCACGCTCTGGCCGCTGTTCCACGACACCATCGCCTTCCCGGAGTTCCATCGCGAATGGTGGGACGCCTACGTGACGGTGAACGAGCGGTTCGCTCAGGCAGCGGCGGAGGTTGCGGAGCAGGGCGCCACCGTGTGGGTCCAGGACTATCAACTGCAGCTCGTCCCCCAGCTGCTGCGGGCCATGCGCCCGGACCTGAAGATCGGATTCTTCCTGCACATCCCGTTTCCACCCGGCGAGATCTACTCGCAGCTCCCGTGGCGCAAGGAGATCCTCGAGGGCCTGTTGGGCGCAGACCTCATCGGCTTCCAGGTGCCCGGCGGCGCGGCCAATTTCCTGCGGCTGGTACGTCGACTCACCACCCACAAGGTCGAGCGTGACCGGGTCCGGGTCAACGCGGGCCACTTCAGCGTGGCACGGGCCTACCCCATCTCCATCGACACACAGGGATTCTCCGACCTGGCACGCTCGCCAGAGGTCGTCGCCGAGGCCGAGGCTCTGCTCGACGAACTCGGTCACCCCAAGCTGGTGTTCCTCGGGGTTGACCGGCTGGACTACACCAAGGGCCTGCGTCAGCGGGTGCGCGCCATGGGAGAGCTGTTCGAGGAGGGCAAGCTCGACCCGGCGGACGTGGTGTTCGTCCAGGTGGCCACCCCGTCACGCGAACGCGTCGAGGAATACAAGCGTCTGCGCGACGACATCGATCAGCTCGTTGGCCGGATCAACTCAGAGGTGGGTGGGGTGGGGCGCCCCGCGATCGTGTACCGGCACTCCGGGTTCCCCCGGGCGACGATGGCCGCCATGTACCGCATCGCCGACGTGATGGTGGTCACTCCGCTGCGCGACGGCATGAACCTCGTGGCGAAGGAGTACGTGGCCTGTCATCCCAACACCAGCGGAGCGCTGGTCCTCAGCGAGTTTGCGGGCGCGGCGCTCGAGCTCAAGCAGGCCTACCTCGTCAACCCCTATGACCTCAACGGCATGAAGGCGGTCCTGATGCAGGCGGCGACGGACCCCGTGCGATCGAGGCAGCGCCGCATGCGTGCGCTCAAGAAGCAGGTGGAGACCCACACCATCGACGACTGGGCCAACGCCTTCCTCGGGGACCTGGCGGACCTGGGCTGAGAGGCCGACCTGTGCAGTCCGTCAGCGCTGGACGGCGCGGCAGTCGTGGCCGCGCAGGGGGCCGCCGAGCACCGCGCTCATGTAGCACACGTCGAAGAGGCCCGCGGTCAACGGCAACACCCCCCACGCCAGGGAGGCCTTGCCGGCGGCACGACGACGGGCGATGAGGCCGGCCACCATGAAGCCGGTCCCTGCCGTCGTGCGGAAGATCCGGCCCGCCGGGCTGTTGATCCACCGGCCGAACGGTGATCTGTTTAGCGAATCCGCAGTGGTACCCATTCACGCATCGTAGGCACCTTCTGAAGCCCATGCACGATGCGCTGACAGCCCGTCCCTCCCGGTCATCTGTCGAGAAGGTGACGAAGGTGTCGACGGACGGCGGGCCAGTCGCCGTCGGTGATCGAGTACTGGGCAGTATCGGTCACCTCGCCCGTACGCAGGATCCGGTCGTTGCGGAGTCGCCCCTCGTACACCGCCCCGAGTCGTTCGATGGCCCGCCGAGACTGGTGGTTGAACCAGGTCGCCCGGAAGGCCACTCGACGGCATCCCCACTGGTCGAAGGCCTGAGCCAGCATCAGCAACTTCGCCTCGGTGTTCGTGCCGGTGCGCTGCGCGGACGCAGCCTGCCACGTGTAGCCGATCTCCACCGCGGGCACCGCGGGCAGCGGAGAACAGAATGTGGTCACTCCGATCAGCTGGCCGTCAGCCTGTCGTCGGATCGCGAACGGCAGCATCGCTCCGCGCTCCGCCTGCCGCCGCTTGGCTGCGACGTCTGCAGCCACTGCGTCGGGTGCGGGGGCGGAGGTGTACCAGAGGTCGTGGATGCGGCCGTCCTCCACCGCCTGACGGAGTCCTCCGACGTGCTCATCCGTGAGCGGCTCCAAGGTGATCAGGCGGCCGGTGAGAGTCGTGGACTCAAGGAAATTCATGGCCACATGCCTACCACTGAGTGGCGACATTTCAGGCGCCTGCCCGGCGCGTCATCTCTTCGGCAATCCAGCGCGCGGTGTCCCGGGTGCACGCTCCAGGCTCGCTGAAGCTCACGGCAAAGACGCCTGTGATCTCAGTCACTTTCGGGACGCCGTGCAGCGCGAGGATCGCATCGGCCTCCGCCGCGTACTCACCCTGTGGAGCGCCGCCGGCGATGAGCCCTACCGGGTCCGCCTCAGCCAGGATCTTGATGAGCTCGTCCCGGGTGATGGTCATGGCCACAGCCTAGGAGATGGACCCTCTTCGCGTCTCCCCGCCTCGTCGCGTCCGCAACTCCTGCCTGCGCGGCACCTGCGTGCGTGGGGTTCGCTACGTTGGGGTCCATGGGAACGGGCGAGGCCGAGCGCACCCCCGAGGAGTTCTTCCATGGCTTTCCCGATGGGCTCAAACTGTACGCAGCCGTGGAGGAGGCCGTTCGTGACATCGGTGAGGCGTCCATCAGGGTGACTAAGAGCCAGATCGCCTTCTGGCGCCGCAAGGGCTTCGTCTACCTCTGGCGTCCGGGACAGTACGTCAAGAGCGACGTGCCCGCAGTGCTGTCGTGGTCCTGCCCTATGAGGTGACCTCCCCCCGGATCAAGCAGGTCGCCCACCCCTCCAGAAATGTGTGGGTCCACCACATGGAGCTCCACGACATCAATGAGATCGACGATGAGCTCCGCGGCTGGCTGGTCGAGGCCTTCGGCAATGCGAGCTGACAGCGCCCCACGCAGCGCAAGGTCAGCACCTTCCGGACGACGGGTGCGGCGGAGAGTGTGATCGCCGAGAAGTCCTTGCCTGTGAAGGCCGGCCTCGTCGCTGCATGGGTACCGGTGCCGCTCGTTGTGGGCTAGCGTCGCCTGCATGGCGACGATGGATCCGGGGCCAACGACGATCGCGCCCCTTACCGTGGAGACTTGGGACCTGTTCGCGGCCCTTGTCGAGAGGCACAACGGCATCTTCAGTGGATGCTGGTGCGTCTGGTTCCACCCCGACTGCGAGGAACGCAACAAGAGTTACGACCGCAACCGCGCACTGAAGCAGCAACTGGTCGCGAAGGGCGTTGCGCACGCCGCGCTCGTCGTCCGCGACGGGGACGACGGCCAGGAGGCAATCGCCTGGGCCGAGTACGGCACACCCGTGGAACTCCCGAACATCCACCACCGCAAGCAGTACCTGGCTGATCTGAGAGCCGAGGCCGAGGACGAACCGGACTACCGGATCACCTGCATCTTCGTCGACAAGCGCTTCCGCCGTCACGGGTTGGTGACCGTCGCGCTCCAAGGTGCACTCGACCTGATCGCGCAGGCAGGCGGCGGTGTGGTCGAGGGTTACCCTCACATGCCCGGAGAAAGGAAGACGTCGTCCTCGTTCCTCTACAACGGCACCCGGGCGGTCTACGAGCGCGCGGGGTTCGCCTTCGTCCGGCCCAAAGGGCTGAAGAACACGGTTATGCGCCGCGCCGTCGAGCCTGCCTGAGCACCACCAGGAGGAAGCCGCTCAGCGCGCACTCGTCGACGCGGAGGCGCTCGCTCTGTCCGCCTTCGACGGAGAGTGATCTAGGTTCCCGAAGTTGCCAGCTCGCAACGAAGAAAGCCGCCTCGACCAGTGTTTCGCTTAGTCAAAGCGGCCTTCGAATTGGCTCCCCGGACTGGACTCGAACCAGTAACCCTTCGATTAACAGTCGAATGCTCTGCCAATTGAGCTACCAGGGATTGGTGGACTATCCACGCGAAAAAGAACGTTAGCAGATCAATCCGGGCCGTGCGAATCCGAGCGTCCCACAGCCCAGGGGCTCCCGTCAGAAGTACTCAGCCGCCAATCGGTCCGTCTCCGCGACCACCGCGGCGCGGGTGGCGGGGTCATCCAGGTCCGCTCCTCCGGATGGAACCGCATACCAATGGAGCTTGGGATCGTGCCCTAGGCTCCTTCGGCCGACGATCTGCACCTGGCCTCTGCTACCGTCCACGACGCTCTGCACGACGGTGGACGCCTGCACCCGTTCCTGGAACAGTTCCGGAAGTCGGCCTGGCTCCGTGAGTTGCGCCTCGAACCTCTCCCCCTCGACGGTCCGCCAACGGAATGTGCCGGATTCCCCCAGCCATGACCCACTGCCGACCTCTTCCCAGCCCCAGATCCGCCACGTGTCGCCGATGCGGCGCGCCAGGGCGGATCGTGTGCCGACCAGCACCACCCCCTCGCCGACGCCGTGCGCCAGCACGTCAGCGCGGTGGCCGAGTGCCTCATCGAGCCCCTCAAGGATGGCAGGGTCGAGCCGATTGAACAGTTCCATGGCTCCATTGTGCTCCGTGTGGATAAGAAGTGTTGTCCGTTCGAAGTTGTCCACAGCAGCCCTCAGAGACCGCGACCGCGAGCCCTCAGGACGTAAGGCTGAGGCCATGGACTTCAACGCTCTGCAACTGCCCGACGTCTGGTTCGAGCCCGGCGATGACTTCGAGTGCGCCAAAGCTGTCGAGGCAGGGATGTACGCCTCATTTCTCGTTCAGCGCAACGGCCCGGATCCCGAGCTCGAATCATTGGTGGCCTTAGGCATGGACGCACGGGACCGGCTCTGGGCCTTGGGTTTGAAGGTCGCGATGCAGCAGGCCAGACGCGTCGCCGCCGCCCACGGGCTCCCGCCCGAGGACCTGTTCCAGGACGGCTGCGTGGCCGTGGCCGAGGCGATTCGACGATACGACCACACCAGGGCGGTACGGTTCAGCACGTTCGTCTTCGAGTTCGTCTTCAGGGCACTGACCGAGGGCGCCCGCCACCGGGTGGGTCGCCCCACGTCGACGCGGGCGGACCGCCGGGCCGCACGTCTCGCCGGGGAGGAACGCGACAGGCAGGGCGCCGCCGGCAAGACCATCGGCATCGCCGAGGCCGCGGCAGCCGCCGGAGTCTCCGCCCAGGCGGTGAGCAGGGCGATGGTCAGGACTGTCAGCCTCGACGATGTGCTCAGCGCGGACCCGGCGGCCGAGGCCGGCTTCGCCCGGGTGGACTCCCCCGGGCTCGCCTTCCTCGAACTGCTGTCCCCGCGGCACCGTCGTGTCCTCGAGCATCGATTCGGTCTCAACGGAGAGGCGCTCACACTGGCCGAGACGGCGCGGGCCATGAACGCCTCGGCCTCCACTGTTCACCGTTGGGAGCGTGAGGCGGTGGCCCGGGCCCGCTCGCTGTTGGACAGCGAGCGGACCGCGGGAATCAGTGCGAGATCGCCTCGCCAGCCCCTGCCCCCGTCATGGACCGCACCTCCATCTCGATCGCGAACTCCTCGTCCCCGCGCTGCGGCGAGGTGACCGTCCCCAGCCACCCCGCGAAGAACGCCAGCGGCACGCTCACGAGGGCCGGGTTGTCCAGCGGGAACCACGCAAAGTTCACCGACTCACCGAACATCGACGACGGCGAACCGGAGATGGCCGGAGAGAAGATGATGAGCAGCGTGGCGGAGATGAGGCCGGTGTAGATGGACCACACAGACCCGCGGGTGTTGAACCTCTTCCAGTACAGCGTGTAGAGGATCGACGGCAGGTTGGCCGAGGCCGCGACCGCGAACGCCAGCGAAATCAGGAACGCGATGTTCTGCCCGTTCGCCGCGATCCCGCCGAGGATGGCGAGCACCCCGACCACCACGGACGTGTAGCGTGCCACGCGCACCTCCTGCGCGGGATCGGCCTTCCCGTCCTTGAGGATGGAGTTGTACACGTCGTGCGCAAACGATGCGGAGGCGGTGATGGTGAGCCCCGCCACGACCGCCAGGATCGTGGCGAACGCCACCCCCGAGATCACGCCCATGAAGATCTCGCCACCCAGGTTGAGGGCCAGCAGCGGCGCCGCCGAGTTGGCTCCACCAGGAGCCGCCAGGATCTCCTGCTGACCCACGAGCTTGGCCGCACCCAGGCCGAGCACCAGGGTGAAGAGGAAGAACACCCCCACCAGGATGATCGCCCACACTGCGGACTTACGTGCCTCCTTGGCCGTCGGGACGGTGTAGAAGCGCATGAGCACGTGCGGCAGACCGGAGGGTCCTGCGATGAGCGCCAGTGACAGCGACAGGAACGACAGTTTCGTCCAGTCCGTGGCTCCGTATCGCCCCATCGGCTCGAGCAGGTCCTTGCCGGTGCCTGTCGCGGGATCGAGGGCGGCCTGCTGAGCTGCGAGGGCCAGCGTGTCGAGGTTGAATCCGTCACCCATCAGCACCAGGAACGTCATGACCGCCGCGCCGCTGACCAGCAGCACCGCCTTGATCATCTGCACCCAGGTGGTGCCCTTCATGCCACCGATGAGCACGTAGACGATCATGAGCACGCCCACCAGGGCGATGACGAGGCTCTGCATGTTGCGGTCCGACACGCCGAGCAGGAGCGCCACGAGGCCGCCTGCGCCTGCCATCTGAGCGAGCAGGTAGACCAACGAGATCACCAGCGTCGACGTGGCCGCGGCCGTCCGGACCGGCTTCTGGTTCATCCTGAAGCTGAGCACGTCGGCCATCGTGTACTTGCCGGTGTTGCGCATGGGCTCGGCGACGAGGTAGAGCGCAATGAGCAGGGCCACGAAGAAGCCGACGGAGTACAGCAGGCCGTCGTAGCCGTACAGGGCGATGGCACCGGTGACCCCGAGGAACGCCGCTGCGGAGAGGTAGTCGCCGGTGATCGCCAAGCCGTTCTGCCTGCCGGAGAACTTGGCACCCCCGGTGTAGAAGTCCGAGGCCTTGGTCTTCTGCCGGCTCACGGTGATGACCACCGCCAGGGTTGCCGCGACGAAGACGGCGAACACGGCGATGTTGATGAGCGGGTTGCCGTACTGGGAGGTGTCGAGCAGCGAGATCATGCCGCACCCTCGTTCACGATGCGCTCCTTGATGCGGGCGGACAGCGGGTCGAGGCGCCGATTGGCGTAGTTGACGTAGACAGCCGTCCAGATCCACACCACCGCGAACTGGAACAGCCCCAGCATGATCCCGGTGTTGAGGCCGCTCATCCCGAGGAACGGGGAGGCCATGAAGTTCACCGCGTAGATGGACAGCACGACGTAGACGAAGTATGAGAGGACTCCGGCGATCGTCATCGGAAAAGCGAAACGGCGAAAGCTGGAACGCAGCTCACGGTAATCGGCGGTCTGGGAGACCTCGACGAACACAGCTCTGGAATCGACTGGATTCAACGGATCGACGGTACGGCCTTGGGACATGCTTCTCCTGAAGGTCGGCGAGACCACAGTGTCTCGACATGAAGAAACTTTAGGCTCACGGGACATGACAATGCAATCCCGGAGTTTGTCACCACCCGCAGGGCCACCGACGCCGGCTCAGCCCAGGCCGACGGCCTGCAGTTGCTTGCGGCGCATCTCCAGCTCGGTCAGCTTCGCGAACTGGGTCCGGTGACCGGAGGGATCCTTGACCGGGTCGGTGCGCTGCAGCCGCGACTTCAGGTCGGCGATCTGCCGCGTGACCCTCGCCAGACGCAGCCGCGCCGTGTGGACCAGGGAATACGACTCGTCCGCCTCCCGGAGCAGCGGCTCGACGATGAGCGCGACCAACAGCTGCCGCACCAGGTCTGTGGGCGCCTCAGAGCGCAGCCTGTCTGTCCATCCGTCCCCGAACTCCACCGACGCCAGCAGGCGGAACACCGCGGCGTAGCCGGGGTGGGTGAAGTCCTCGGGCTCCACCGAATTCCAGCCCGCGTCGAACGTGGTGGGGTACTGCACCATGAGTTTGAGGGTGTCACGCTCCAGACGCAACGACGGATCGCTCGGGTTGGGCCACGCCGGATCGGCCGCCGGTCTCCCGTCGCCCTCCGGGACCTCGACCGGAGCGCCCCGATGCCGCGACCGCGCCGCCTCGCTGCGCACCTCGTCGAGGTCCATGCCGAGCACCCCCGCCAGCTCGCGCAGGTACTGGCTCACCAGGGACTGGTCCCGGATCGAGCCGACCAGCTCCGCCCCCTCCCGAGCGGCCGCCAGCCTCCCGTCCGCGCGGTCCAGGTCGTGACTCTTGGCGATGTTGGACATCACGAACCGGTACAGCGGGATGCGCCGGGCCACCAGTTCGCGCACTGCGGCCTCCCCCTGCTGGAGCCGGAGATCACAAGGGTCCAGACCGGTGGGCTCGACGGCCACGTAGGTCTGGGTGATGAAGTTCTGATCCCCCTTGAAGACCTTCAACGCCGCGGCCTGACCCGCCTTGTCGCCGTCGAAGGTGAAGATGACCTCACCGTGCAACCCGTCCTGGGTACCCATGAGCCGCTGCAGCAGGCGCGCGTGATCGTCCCCGAACGCGGTGCCGCAGGAGGCCACCGCCGTTTCGACGCCCGACATGTGCGCCGCCATGACGTCGGTGTAGCCCTCGACGATCACCGCCTGCGCCCGTCTGCCGATCTCGCGACGGGCCAGGTCGAGGCCGTACAGCACGTGGGATTTCTTGTACACCGGCGACTCCGGCGTGTTGATGTACTTGGCCGGAAGCCTGTCGTCGTCGTAGATGCGACGCGCACCGAACCCCAGCACCGCCTGGGCGGAGTCGCGGATCGGCCACAGCACGCGCCCCACGAAGAAGTCACGGCCTCCGTGGCGCGTCAGCCCTGCGGCCTGGAGCACCTCGTCGGTGAATCCCTGCGCCCGGAGGGTCTGCCGGAGCGCGCCTCCGTGCCGCGGCGCGTATCCGACGCGGAATGTGGCGGCCACCTCGCGGTCGAAGCCGCGACTGTGCAGGAACTGACGCGCCTCGATAGCCTCGGCCGATTCCAGCTGGGCCGCGAAGAACTGCTGCGCGGCCTCGTTGGCCTCGAGGATCCGCTTCCGTAGCCCGGGGACCTGCCCGGGAGCACCGTCGTCCTCGACCCGCAGCACAATGCCGGCGCGGTCCGCGAGCACCTGAACGGCCTCGGTGAACGACAGGTTCTGCTGCTTCTGCAGGAAGGTGATCACGTCCCCGCCCTCGCCGCAGCCGAAACAGTAGAAGAATCCGCGCGACGGGGTGACGGTGAACGATGGAGTCTTTTCGTCATGGAAGGGACACAGACCCTTCATCGACCCACCGCCCGCGTTGCGCAGGGCCACGTAGCCGCCCACGACGTCGTCGATGCGGCAGCGCTCGCGAACGGAGGCAATGTCCTCATCGTTGATCCGGCCCGCCACGGGGCCACTGTACTAGCAGCCCTTACGCGCCCCTGCCGATACCCCGGGGCAGCTTCCGGGGATCCCAGCCGAGGCGCATGCGCGCCTGCTCGAAGGCGAACCGGTCCGTCATCCCGCCCACGTAGGTCACGGCCCCGCGGATGAGATCCTGAGCACGGTATTCCTCTGGAAGGGCATCCGGAGTGGCGAGGTAGAACTCCACCAGGTCCGTCAGCACACGGACCACGGTGACGGACTGGGCCACCGATTCTGGGCGGGTGTAGATCCGCTCGTAGTTGAACCGGCGGAGCTCGCCCAGCGCCTCGGCGGTGACCGGGTCCATGCCCACGACGCCGGTGCTGGCGGTGGTCTCGATCACAGCGGTGATGAAGGTGGCCAACTGTTGGCGGCGGGTCACGCCTGCCACCTCGCGCACCACGGCCGGCAGCTCCGACAGCGTCACGATCCCGGCCGCTACCGCGTCCTCGAGGTCGTGGGCGCAGTACGCGATCCGGTCCGCCCAGGACACGATCTCGCCCTCGATGGTGGCCGGCGCGGGCCGCGACCACGAGTGGTTGCGGATGCCGTCGAGCGTCTGGCGCGTGAGATTCAGATCGGCCAGAACCACGTCCGCACCCCAGGGCCCGTGGTCGTAGCCGCCGTCGACGAACTGGTCGAAGGCATCCTCCGACGCATGGCCTCCGGGACCGTGCCCGCAGTCGTGACCGAGCGCGACGGCGTCCGCCAGCGTCACGTTCGCCCCGATCCCCCGCGCCATGGCCACGGCGGCCTGCGCCACCTCGAGCGCATGCGTGAGCCGGGTCCGTTGGTGGTCCGTCGGGTAGACCACGACCTGGGTCTTTCCCGCCAGCCGCCTGAACGCCGCGGAGTGCACGATGCGGTCACGGTCGCGCTCGAAGCAGGTGCGGAAGGGATCCGGTTCCTCCCCCCTGGAGCGTTCGCCCGCCCCGACGGCGTAGGAGGCCTCAGGGATCAGCGTGAGCCTCTCGTGCTCCTCACGCTCGGTCCGGCCACGGCTCTGACGGGCATCCGCCCGGGCCGTGGTCCCGGCGTGGGCGGTGATGACGTCGTCTCCGTGCCCATGCATGGTCCGGGCCCAGAGTGCGGTGCGAGGTAGCGGTGTGTCCATCACCTCTCACCGTAGCCGCCTCAGCGCTCGGCGCGCGGCACCCACCCCGACAGCGGCTTGCCGACGTACACCTGGCGCGGGCGGTAGATCCGCTGCCGCGGATTGTCGGTGACCTCCTTCCAGTGCGCCACCCATCCGGGCGTCCGGCCGATGGCGAACATCACCGTGAACATGTCCAAGGGGATGCCGATGGCGCGCAGGATGATGCCCGAGTAGAAATCGACGTTGGGATACAGCCGCCGGGAGGCGAAGTAGTCATCGCTCAGGGCGGCCTGCTCCACCTCGCGGGCGATGTCCAGCAGCGGGTCGGTGACGTGCATGGCGTTGAGGAGGTCGTGGGCGGCCTTCTTGAGGATCTTCGCCCGCGGGTCGAAGTTGCGGTAGACGCGGTGGCCGAAGCCCATCAGCTTCACCCCGGAGGACCGGTCCTTGACCCGGGCCAGATACTGCTGGGGCGTGGTGCCGCTCGCCTGCATGTACTCGAGCATCTCGATGACGCCCATGTTCGCCCCACCGTGCAGCCTTCCCCACAGCGCGTTCACGCCGGCCGAGACCGCCGAGTACATGTTGGCCCCGGAGGAGGCCACCATGCGCACCGTCGAGGTGGAGCAGTTCTGTTCGTGGTCCGCGTGCAGGACGAGGAACATGTTGAGCGCGTGTGCCACCTCGGGCGTCGGCTCGTAATCGCGGTAGGGAACCGAGAACATCATGTGCAGGAAGTTCTCGGCGTAGGAGAGGTCGTAGCGCGGGTAGGCGATGGGCTGCCCGATGTGTGACTTGTACGACGCCGCGGCGATGGTGCGCGTCTTCGCGATGAGGCCGGCCGCCGCGTACTTGAACTGCTGCGCGTCGGTGAACTGGCTCTCGGTCATCTCATGGGTCTGCAGCGCGTTGATCATCGCCGAGAGGATCGCCATGGGGTGGGCGTTGGCAGGGAAACCATCGAAGTGCTTGCGCATGTCGCGGTGCAGCGCGGCGTTCTCCGTGAGAAGGAGCCGGAACTCCGCCCGCTCCTGCTCGTCCGGCAGTTCACCGAAAATCAGGAGTTCGGCCGTCTCGATGAAGCTCGACCGCTCGGCAAGGTCCTCGATCGGGATGCCCCGGTAGCGGAGAATCCCCTTCTCGCCGTCGATGAATGTGATGGCGGACTGGCAGGAGCCGGTGTTGCCGTAGCCGTCGTCCAGCGTGATGGTGCCTGTGCTGGAGCGCAGCGAGGAGATGTCGATCGCCCGCTCCCCCTCGGTGCCGGTGATGAGGGGGAGAACGTGGCTCACCCCGTCGATGATGATCGTTGCCGTTTCACCCATGGAACCTCCTGGGGCCGGGCCGGCCGTGAACGGTCCGGCGTTTGCCTCACAATAACGAGGAGCCAGGGACGCAGCCGGGGTGGGGCTACTTTCGAGTCTGAGCGCGCCCGAGGAAAAGCATCGCCACCCCCATGACCGCGATACCGAAGGCGGTGCTGCCCACCCGTTCCCAGTCGAGCGACTCCGCGCCGCTGGTGGTGGACTGGAAGTAGGCGCTGACGAACAGGACGGCCACAGCGAGCAGCGCCACAGCCCTGCCCGCCTGAGCCCAGAGCGGCAGCTTCTTCCTCGGTTGGTTCTTCTCGGGTCCGTTGCCCTGCTCTGACATTCTCATCCTCCGCTCACGCCGATCTCGGCGTCAGATAGGTCCAGCTCACACCCGGAGGTGTCGTCGTACCAACCGTAGGGCACCACCACCTTGCCCCGCGGCGAACCCTGCCGCCCGCGGGGAGTGCCCAGCTCCGTGACGGGGAACTCGGCGTCGTGGTCCAGCTGCGCCACCAGGTCCCGCAGTTCGGCCAGCGTCGACACCATGGCGAAGCGGCGCCTCAGTTCCCCCACCGGATAGCCCTTGAAGTACCAGGCCATGTGCTTGCGCAGGTCCGTGAGTCCGTGGCGCTCCCCTACGTATCCCACCAGCAGCTCCGCGTGGCGCGTCAGCATGAGGCCCACCTCCCCGAGCGTGGGGCGGTGCCGCAACTCTCCTCCCGTGAACGCGGCGGCCAGGTCACCGAACAGCCAGGGCCGGCCCAGGCAACCGCGACCCACCACCACACCCGCGCAGCCGGTCTCGTCCATCATCCGCAGCGCGTCCTCGGCCTCCCAGATGTCCCCGTTCCCGAGGACGGGGATGTCCACCGCCCTGACCAGCTCCGCGATCCGTGCCCAGACGGCCTCACCCGAGTACGCCTGCTGCACGGTGCGGCCGTGCAGGGCGATGGCCGCGGCCCCCTCCTCCTGGGCGATCCGCCCGGCGTCGAGGAAGGTCACGTGGTCGTCGTCGATGCCGATCCGGGTCTTGATGGTGACCGGCACCCCGAACTCGTCGGCCGCCCGGACCGTCTCCCGGACGATCGACCGGAACCGGTCCCGCTTGTACGGCAGCACGCCTCCGCCGCCCTTACGGGTGACCTTGGGCACCGGGCAGCCGAAATTGAGGTCGATGTGCGCCACGCCGTGGTCCCGGGCGAGGATCCGGGCGGCGTCGGCCATCACGCCGGGGTCCACGCCGTAGAGCTGAACCGAGCGGGTGGTCTCGCCCGGGTCGAACTGCAGCATGTCGCGCGTCTTGGAGTCCCCCACCACCAGTCCCCGGGAGGTGATCATCTCGCAGACGTACAGGCCGGCGCCCTGCTCGCGGCAGAGCTGCCGGTAGGCGGCGTTGGTGACCCCGGCCATCGGCGCGAGGACCACGGGAAGGTCCACGACGACGGCGTCGCGGCGGCTGGGCGCGTGGAGACGCAGTGGCGTGATGTGGGGCATGGGGCTCCTGGGTTCGACGGCGACCCCCCAGCCTACGTCAGGACGGCGCTGTGAACCGCAGCCTGATCGCCGCGACCGCCGCGCCACGGGCGAAATCGTGGAAGTCGAGCGGCGCGAGAACCAGGTCCGGCACGTGGAGGTCCTCGCGCCAGTCGCGGGAGAGAACCTCCCGGACGAGGTCGAGGGAGCCGCCCACGAGGTCGATGCCCTCGCCGGTGATGAGGATCCGTTCCGGGGCGAAGGCGATGGCGGCCGCCCGCACGATCCACCCGAGCGCGGTCACGGCGTCCTCGACGGCCGGCACCGCCTCCGGTGCATCGAGAGCCTCGCCGAACGTGAGGGGCCGCCCTGCCGCGACACTGGCGGCCTCGGTCACGGCCTCCATCGACAGCACGTCACCGAAGACGCGACCATCGGGCAGCCACAGCCGCCCGAGGATCGCGGCCGCGCCCTGCCTGCCGAGCAGCAACTGGTCGTCGACCACGGCACCGCATCCCACACCCAGCCCGAACGTGACCACCGCGAAGTGGGTCAGACCCCGGCCGGCCCCGAACCAGTGCTGGAACAGGGTCAACCCGTCGATGTCGTTGGCGGTGGCACAGTCCTTCCCCGTGAGGTGGGTGAGACGGTGCGCCAGGTTTCCCCCGCCGGGCCAGCCCAGCATCCGGGTGGCGTGCAGCACCCCGTCGGGCCCGACGGAGGCGGGCAGGCACACCCCCACGGCGGACACCCCGGGGAATGTCCCGACGACCCGGGCCAGCCCTTGGGCTGTCGACTCGAGTGTCGCGGTGTCGAGGTCGAGTTCCTCCGAGTGGTGGACCTCCCCGGCCAGTCCCGTCTCCACCACCCAGGCGTGGCCGGGCACGATCTTGACGCCGAGGAACCGCGCGGCCTCGTCGATGATCCGCAGCGGCAGGGGTGGCCGGCCGATGTCCAGGGCCGACGGGGGCCCCTGCTCCAGCACACCGGTTTCGATCAACGGCTTGGTGATCCTGGTCAGCGACCCGGACGACAGACCGAGCATCCGGGCCACCTCCGCCCGCGAAATCGGCCCGTGGCGCAGCACCGCCAGAGCAACGCTCCGGGTGGTGGGGTCCAGGGGCCAGGGGCTCATGTCAGACCCGGTCGAGTTCGAAGAGCACCGCGGTGTCCGGCTGCATCTGCGGCGCGCGGATACCGACATTGATCAGGACGTCGCCTGGCAGCACGAGCGGAGACCCCGACGCCTCCCATGCGACGACGTGGATGGGAGGCACGAGCTGCCTGTCGATGACACTCACCCGGTAGGTTGCCGACGGGTCCAGGCCTGGAAACTGGAGCTTGCCCAGGCTCACCACGGGCGAGACGCTCAACAGTGACAGCGAGAAGATGGCCTTCTGGCGTGTCACGACGCCCTTGAAGTAGCACTGAGGCTCGCGCATGTCGACACGGATCTGGCGACCGGCCAGCAGTACGTGGCGGTTCTCCTTGTACCAGTCGATCCACCACCGCAGCTGAGCGAGTTCCTCCTCCGACGCCTGGGCGAGGTCCCACTCGATCCCGAGGTGTCCGAAGACCGCCGTGGCGGCCCGGAAGTTGATGTCGTGCCAGCGCGCGGTGGAGTGGGAGCGGCCGGAGGCGATGTGGCTGCCCTGGAACTCCGGCGGCAGCAGTTGGCTGGTCCAGGGGAGCATGCGCTGGCGCTCCTGAGGATCGATGACGTCCGAGACCCACACCCGCTCCACACGGCGCATGACCTCCAGGTCGACACGGGCGCCGCCTGAACTGCAGGACTCGAATTCGACTCCCCTGTGACGTTCCCTCAGCGCGTCCAGCAGCCGGTAGTAGGCCTGCGTCTGGGCGTGCACGGCCGGCGTGCCGTGGGGGGCCGTGCCCGCGTCGATCAGATCCCGGTTGTGGTCCCACTTCACGTAGTCGATCCGGTACTCGCCGAGGATGGCGTCCATCTGCGCGAACACGTGATTCCAGGCACCCTCGATCGAGAGATTGAGTACGTGCTGCTGGCGCGCCTCGACGGGCAGGCGCCCCGCGGGCTGCATGATCCAGTCCGGGTGTGCGCGGGCGAGGTCGGAGTCGAGATTGACCATCTCCGGCTCGAACCAGAGGCCGAACTCCATACCCAGGTCCTTGACGCGGTCCACGAGCGGGTGCAGGCCTTGGGGCCAGATGTCGGCGGCCACCACCCAGTCTCCCAGCCCGGCCGTGTCGTCGCGGCGGGATCCGAACCAGCCGTCGTCGAGGACGAACCGCTCCACCCCCAGCGCCGCGGCGCGTTCGGCCAGGTCGAGGAGCCGTGGGGTGTCGTGGTCGAAGTAGACGGCCTCCCAGACGTTGAGCGTGACGGGCCTGTCGCTCGAGGGCGCGTGGGGCAGGCTGCGCAGGTGGCTGTGGAAGCGGTCGGCCTGACGGTCCAGCCCGTCGGCATAGTTGAAGAAGAGTTCGGGCGTGGCATAGCTGTCGTCGCGGCCCAGGACCACCTCTCCGGGCAGGAGCAGCTCGCCGCCGGTCAGCACCTGTTGGCCGATGAAGTCGCGTTCGGCCACGTGCAGGTGATTGCCGCTCCAGGCGGTGTGCACCGACCAGACCTCGCCGCCGCGGAAACCGAAGCCTGGCACACCCGCGTGGAGCACGTAGGCGGAATCGGCTCCGGTGCGACCATGACGACCCTCGCGCCGATGCTGACCGACGGTGAACTCACGGCGCTGCGGGAAGCGCTCCACCCCCCACCGTCCGGCGAAGTCGAAGAGCTCGGAGGCCTTGCTGGGCACGGGCAGCCCGAGCGTGAACTCGTCCAGGAGGTAGGCGTCGTCATCCACGTTGGTGACGGTGCCGCGCAGGACGACCAGGCCCTCGGGCGTCAGCTGTAGCGTCAGGACCAGGCTCAGCCTGGACGCCTCGGACTCCGCGCGGAACTCCACGGTGCAGGGCCCTGACGTGACCAGTTCGCCCGCCGGATCGGAGTCCACGAGGACCTCGTTGACCCGCCAGTCGGGGGTCCAGTCGCGGCCGGACCGGGATCCGACGAGCCCGGGACGGCCTGCCCAGCCGTAGCGCCCCTCGAGCAGGATGCCGAAGCGCGGCGGCAGGTCCGGGTTGTTGGGTCCCACCTGGAAGACGTCCGCCAACGCCAGCGCGTCGAACTCCTCGGCGGAGAGCGGTCCGATGGCCGGGCCCCAGTGGACGACCTCCGGCAACCGCGAATCGTCGACCCGCACGGCGACCGAGACGCCGTCGGCGGTGAGCAGCAGGCGGGTGTGCATGATGAAGTCTCCTGGTCAGTGTGTGCCGCGGGGCACGTTGGCGCCGAGTTCGTCTACCGGCAGGAAGGCGCTCGGCTCGTCGATCGCCCTCGACAACAGCGGGGTGAGGATCATCTTGGCGTCGTATCCGTTGAAGGACCGCCGGTAGTCGCCGACGTTGACCCAGCGCCCCACGATCGCGAAGAGGTCCGGGTCGTCGAGATTGCGGACCAGGTCGATGCCGAGGCAGCCGGGGCGCTGGGCCCACCAAGCCACGACGGCCCGGGCTTCATCGATGAAGCCTGGGCCGGGGGCGGAGAAGCGGGTGAGGACGATCACGATGGTGAAGGCTACCCCCGGGCCGGCGGGCCGGCGCGACCCGGGGGTGTAAACCGATCAGCCCTTGACCGCGCCGGAGGTGAGGCCTCGGACGAAGTACCGCTGCAGGGCGAAGAACACCACGAGCGGGAGCAGCATGGAGATGAAGGCGCCTGCGGTCAGCAGGTGCCAGTTCTCACCTCGGGTGCCCAGAACTCCGGCGAGCGCGATCGTGAGGACCGCGTTCTCGCCCTGGCCGAGGAAGATCAGCGCCACCAGCAGGTCGTTCCACACCCAGAGGAACTGGAAGATCGCGAACGAGGCCAGCGCCGGCATCGACATGGGGATGATCAGCCGCCAGAACGTCTGCCAGTGGGAGGCGCCGTCGATCTCCGCCGATTCCACCACCGACTTGGGCAGGGACGCCATGTAGTTGCGCAGGATGTAGACCGCCAGCGGCATGCCGAAGCCGGTGTGGGCCAGCCAGACAGTGGCGAACTGCCCGTTGATGCCGAGCTGCTGGAAGATGATCGACAGGGGGACGAAGGACACCGAGTTCGGCACCACGAGGAGGCCGACGATGACGATGAACAGCACGTCACGACCCTTGAATTCCATGAACGTGAAGACGTAGGCGGCGAAGGCCGCGATG
Source organism: Tessaracoccus pujii (assembly GCF_055326215.1). Taxonomy (NCBI): domain Bacteria; kingdom Bacillati; phylum Actinomycetota; class Actinomycetes; order Propionibacteriales; family Propionibacteriaceae; genus Tessaracoccus; species Tessaracoccus pujii. The sequence goes on from NZ_JBUZNP010000002.1 coordinate 120,053, forward strand.
AGGATCGGGATGATCGTCGCCGGGATGGCCACCGTCATGGAGTTGATGAACGCCTCGCCGAAGGGGGTGGCGCCCGTGGTCATGACCTCGCTGTAGTTGTCGATCGTCATTTGGGTGGGGTTGGCGAAGACGTTCCACCAGCCGTTGGTGTTGGCCTCGGAACGCGGGCGCAGCGAGGTGATGAAGAGGCCGATGGTCGGGATGAGCCACAGCAGGCAGAGGATGACCACTGCCGACTCGATCAGCCAGAGGAACTTCCCCGAGCCTACGGAACGCGCCACCTCCTCGCCACGCTTGATCTTGACCTGCTTCGGGGGGACTACGACGCTCATGAGTTCGCCTCCTGGAGCCGGAACTGGCGGACCTGGTACACCAGGACCGGGATGATGGCGATGATGAGAATCACGACGATGGCCGAGGCCGTGCCGGGATCACCGTTGCGGAACAGCGACGCGTAGAACGCGTTGCCCAGCACGTTGGTGTTGTAGTTACCGTTGGTCATCGCGTAGACGATGTCGAAGATCTTCATGACACCGATGAGCACCGTGATGAACACCGTGATGACCGTGGGCCATGCCTGCGGGAGGATGATCCGCCAGAAGATGGCCCCCTCGGAGGCGCCGTCGATGCGGCCCGCCTCGATGGTGTCCTCCGGCACGCCCTTGAGTGCGGCCGACAGCAGCACCATGGCGAAGCCCACCTGGGTCCAGATGTAGACCGCCATCAGCAAAAAGGTGTTGAACCGTGCGGTGTCCATCTGCAGCCACGTCTGGGGCGAGCCCCCCAGAGAGACCACGATCTGGTTGAGCAGACCCACCTGCGATGAGCCCTCGGGGCGCCAGGCGTAGACGAGGTTCCAGATGGTGGAGGCGCCCACCATCGAGATCGCCATGGGCAGGAAGATGATGGACTTGGCGGTCTTCTCCGCCATCGGCTTGAGCTTGTCCACCAACACGGCCACCAGCAGCCCTGCCGCGACGATGGCGGCGGGGGCGACGATGATCCACAGCACGTTGTTGATCAGCGTGTTGAGGAAGCGGGGATCGCTGAAGAGACGCGAGTAGTTGTCGAAGCCGACGAACTCCAGCAGCCGGCCGTTACGGCCACGGCGGAAGCTCGAGGTCACGGTCTCGACAGCGGGATAGAGGAGGAAGATGCCGATCGCGGCGTAGGCCGGCAACAGCAGCGCATAGGGCTTGAGGCGGAGTTCCCACTTCTTCGGGAGAAGCTCGCACGCCTTGTTCAACAGCCAGAACAGCGCCACCGCACCCAGCACACCCACCACGACCGCGCCGAGCGCGAGGCCGAGCTTTTCGTACATGAAGTTGCTCCTGAGGGGTGAGGTCGGCGGTGGTCCGAGGTTTCCCGGGCCACCGCCTACACGGATTCGAAGGGGCGCCGATCAGCTCGCGGGCCAGCTGGCGTCGATCGCCTGCAGCGTGGCGTCGAGATCGGTGCGACCGCTGGTGAAGTCCACCATGCCGGTCCAGAAGCTGCCGGAGCCGACTGCGCCGGGCATCTGGTCCGAACCGTCGAAGCGGAACACCGACGAGTCGGCCACGGAGGCCGCGACGTCCTTGAGCACCTGGTTGGGGTACTTCTCCGCATCGAAGGTCTTCAGGGGCGACAACCACGCGCCGGTGTTGACCTGGGCGTCGCCGAATTCGGGATCGGTCGTCATGAAGGCCATGGTCTTCATGACGTTCGAGTCGTTCTTGGTGAACGCCGCCGCGAGGTCGCCACCACCGAGAACGGGGCTTTCACCCGAGACGCTCGGGGTCACGAACATGCCGACGACGGTGTCCAGTTGGGCGAAGATGTCGTCAGGGAAGAAACCCTTCTGCGTGATGAAGTTGCCCTGCTTACCGAGGTAGCACTTCGGCTCGGGATCGAACATCGGGTTGAGCGCGGTGGCGAAGGCGTTGGAGGAGGAATTCTGGATTCCGCCGTACACGTTGCCCTCGGTCATGAGGACCTCTTCGTAGATGGCGTAGGCCTCGCGGATCTCTGGGCTGTCGAACTTGATCTCGCCGCTGACCCACTGGTCGTAGACCTCGGTGCCGCCGGTCTGCAGCACGTAGTCCTCGATCCAGTCGGTGGCGGGCCAGCCGGTGGCCGAACCGGACTCCATGCCGTAGCAGAGGGGGGCCACACCGTCGGCCTTGATCTGGTCGATCAGGGCGAGCAGGTCATCGTGGGTCTCGGGGACCGTGTAGCCGGCCTCCTCGAAGGCGGGCTTGTTGTACCAGTAGAACGACTTGCCGTTCATGGCCATCGGTGCGCCGTAGACGACATCGTCGACGGTGGCGGCATCGAGGAAGCCGGGGATGATGTCCTCCTGCAGCTGATCGAGGTCCACCTGCGTGCCGAGCTCGGCGAGCTCGCCTTCCTCTGCCAGTGCCTTGAGGATGCCTGGCTGGGGGAAGATCGCGATGTCCGGCGCGTTGCCGGACTGGACCTTCGAGTTGATCTGGACTTCGAACTCGTTGGACTGGATCCAGTCGAACGTGATGCCGTTGGCCTCGCCCCAGGTGTCCATGTCCGACTGGAAGGCTGTCGACTGGTCACCGGAGAACGCGTACATGATCTGGATGGTCTCCTTGGCGGTTGCCTCACCCACGGATTCGGACGCGTCGGGCGTGGTGCCGCCGAGGCATCCGGTAGCCAGCAGGCTCACGGCCGCGAGGCCGGAGACCAGGGAAATCTTCTTGCGCATTTCAGTTCGCTCCTTTGCGATGGAGATGACTGCCGCTCGACGATCGCTGTCAAGCGCGCTCCTGTCGCGATCGTGCCACCTCGGCTTGCCGCTGTCTTTACTTTCGTGGGGAAGTTATCAAACCGTGACATGCGCTGCGACTTGACCGCGACACCCCCCTAATTGATAATGGTTCTCATGAATAGCAAGCTCTGCATCGCCGCCCTGGCCGCCGGCCTCGCCATGGCTGCGACGGCCTGCAGCCCGACGACAGGCGCCCCGCAGGCGATCCCGCACGTCGTGGCCGCCTTCTACCCACTCGAGTGGGCCAGCTCGGCCGTCCTGGACGACCGGGGCTCTGTCACGACGCTGACCATGCCCGGCACCGAGGCCCACGACACGGAGCTGTCCCCGCAGCAGATCGCCTCGCTGGCCGACGCGGACCTCGTCATCTACCTGGGCGGTTTCCAGCCTGCCGTCGACGAGGCCATCGAACAATCGGGGGCCCCCACGGTGCTCGACGTCGCCGAGCTGGTCGACCTGCTGCCGGTGGCAGAGGAGCATGACCATGACGAAGCGGCAGCGGAACACACCGCGGACGACGGACATGATCACGGCGATCTCGACCCGCACTTCTGGCTCGACCCCAGCCGCATGGCGGCCCTCGTGAGCGGAATCGGCGACCGGCTGGCGGAGATCGACCCTGACAACGCCGACGCCTACGCCGCCAACGCGGCAGCCGGGGCCTCGTCACTGATGGACCTCGACGCCGAACTCGCGTCCGGCCTGCAGCAATGCGAGCGTCGCGAGTTCATCACGACACACTCCGCCTTCCACTATCTGGCAACCCGCTACGAGCTGGTCGAGATCGGCATCTCGGGCGTGAATCCGGACGCCGAGCCGTCGCCCGCGCGGATCAGGGAGATCCAGGACGAGGCCGTGGCGCACGGGGTGAGCACCATCTTCTTCGAGACGCTGACCTCCGACGCCGTCGCCAGTTCGATCGCAGGCGACCTCGGCCTCGCGACCGCCGTCCTCGACCCCCTCGAAGGGGTGACGGACAACTCCCCCGGCACGGATTACCCTTCGATCATGCGCGCCAATCTCACCGCTCTCGCCGCCGCCAATGACTGCCGCTGACCCGCTGCGCGCCGAGGGGCTCTACGTCTCCCTCGGCGGAATGCCCATCCTGCGTGACGTATCCCTGTCCGTGGCGGCCGGCGAGGCCGTCGCTCTCCTGGGCGGCAACGGCTCCGGGAAGTCCACCCTCGTGCGCACGCTGCTCGGCCTGGTGCCCCACCAGGAGGGCAGCGTCGAGCTGTTCGGGACGCCCCTCGAGGGGTTCCGGGACTGGTCACGCCTCGGATACGTGCCGCAGCATTCGGCGGTGGCCGTGGCGAACGCCACCGTGCGGGAGATCGCCGCCTCCGGGCGCCTCGCCCACCGCAGGGCATTCCAGTGGTTGGGCCGCCAGGACAAGCTCGCCCTGGAACGGGCCCTCACCCTGGTGGGCCTGGACGACAGGGCCGGATGGCCGTTCAGCGCCCTCTCGGGAGGGCAGCAGCAGCGGGTGCTGATCGCCCGGGCGCTCGCCACCAACCCGGAGCTCCTCATCATGGACGAGCCCCTCGCGGGCGTGGACCTGCACAGCCAGGCCGGTCTTGCCGAACTCCTGGCCCGCCTCGGCGACGAAGGCCTGGCGCTGTTGGTGGTGCTGCATGAACTGGGGCCGATGGAGTCCGTCCTGCACCGCTCCGTCACCCTGTGCGACGGGCGGGTCGTCGACGCTGAACGTCCCGGTGCCCACGAGTGCGGGCCCCCCAGGACCCCGCGGTCCGTCGTCGGCCTCGCCGACCCCATCGCGGGAGCCCTGCGATGATCGACGCCCTCGGCCTTCCGTTCATGCAGCGCGCGCTGATCGCCGCCGTGCTGAGCGGCCTCATCGCCCCCGCCATCGGCACCTTCATCGTGCAGCGCCGGATGAGCCTGCTCGGCGACGGGCTCGGCCACGTGGCCATCATGGGTGTCGGTCTCGCCCTGATGACCGGCTGGGCGCCGTTGCCCGTCGCGTTGGTCACGTGTGTGGCAGGAGCCGTCATCGTCGAGATGCTCCGCCAGCACGGCAAGGCGTCCGGAGACCTCGGCCTGGCCATCCTGTTCTACGGGGGCCTCGCCTCCGGCGTCCTCATGGCCGGGATCGCAGGCCAGGGCGCGGGCGGGCTCTCGTCCTTCCTGTTCGGCTCCCTCACCTCAGTGAGCGAGGCTGACGTGTGGGTGATCGTCGCGCTCGCCGTCGTGATCCTCGCCCTGACCATCGGCCTCGCGCCGCGACTGTTCGCCGTCTCGGTCGACGAGGACTACTCGCGCGTCCTCGGCATCAGGGTGCGCGCCCTCAACCTGCTGGTCGTGGTGCTGGCCGCGGTGACGGTCACGATCTCGATGCGGACCGTCGGCTTGTTGCTGATCAGCGCGCTGATGGTGATCCCGGTGGCCACCGCGCAACAGACGTTCGTCGGCTTCACCACCTCATTCTTCGGCGCCATGGGGTTGGGCGCACTCGCCGCAGTCGGCGGCACCGTCGGCTCGCTCTACCTGGACACCGCCACCGGGGCCACCATCGTGATCACCGCGATCCTGCTTCTGGCCCTCTCCTGGGTGTTCGGCCGGTGGCTGCGGGGGGCCGCGAGGTTCATCCCCTACGTCGAGGATCACGGAGGCCACACCCACCACCCGGCAGAGGGCCACGACGACGAGTACGCGCACACGCAGGGGGTGAGGGTGATCCAGCACGGCGACCACCTGGACTACGTCCACGACGGGCACCGCCATGCCCGGCATGGAGATCACTATGACGAGCACTAGGTCCACACCCACGCGCCAGACGTGGCAGCGCGCGGCTGTACGGGACCTGCTCGAGGGCGCCGAGGAGTTCCGCACCGCTCAACAACTCCACGACCAGCTGCGCGAGGTGGGCGCCAAGGTGGGCCTGGCGACGGTGTACCGGGCGCTGCAGGCCATGGCGGAGGCCGGCGAGGTGGATGTCCTGCGCACGCCGGATGGCGAGTCCTCCTATCGGCGGTGCTCCTCCGGTCACCACCATCACCTGGTCTGCCGCGCCTGTGGCTTCTCGCTGGAGATCGCCGCGGAGGAGGTCGAGGCCTGGGCGGCCAGCGTGGCCCAGGCCAACGGCTTCACCGAGGTGGTCCATGAGGTGGAGGTGTTCGGGCTCTGCGGGGCCTGCTCGTCGGACTGAGCGCGATCTCACGTCAGCGCTCGAAGAAGGGCAGCGAGCGGAGCGCGTGGTCCAGGTGCCACGTGGCGTACGTCACCACCATGGCGTCCACACGCTTGGCGGTGACGAGATCCGTGGCCAGGGCGGCGGGCCACTCCCCGCTCAGCAGGGCTCCCAGGTGGGAGGACGACGGCGCATCCAGCTGGGCGGCACCGGGCGGGCGGCACGGGGTGCACACCGCGCCTCCGCCCACCGGGGAGAACCATCGGGTGTCGGTGCTTCCGCAGCCGGCGCACTGTGTGGTCGACACCGCGTACCCGGCCACGGCAAGGGCGCGCAGCAGGTAGGAGTCCACCACGAGCGGAGCGGGCAACTCTCCCGCCTCCAGGGCCAGCAGGGCCCCGAGGAGGAGCCGGTACTGCTGCAGGGCGGGGCTGTGCTCCTCCGCCACCAGGCGGTCCGCCGCCTCGACGAGCACCTCCGCCGCGGTGAACCGCGAATAGTCTCCCGCCAGCCTGCTCACGTGCAGGGCCTCGGCCTGCGTGACCACCTCCAGCGATCCGCGCCCCTCGGCGAACTGGATATCGATGTGCTGAAACGGTTCGAGCCGGCCCCCGAACTTGCTTGAGGTCTTGCGTACGCCCTTGGCCACCGCCCGGACCTTGCCGTGGCTGCGCGTCAGGAGGGTGATGATGCGGTCCGCCTCACCGAGTTGGTGGGTTCGCAGCACCACAGCCTGGTCGCGGTAGGTGGGCACGGTCAGAGTCTAGGCGGCTAGGCTCTGAGCGTGCCCACACCCCGCCGTCGCCCCACCCCGCACGAGAGCGGCGCCACAGCGCCGGAGATTCCGCGGGCGGCTCTCCCGCGCCATGTGGCCATCGTCATGGACGGCAACGGGAGGTGGGCGAAGCAGCGCGGCCTCAAGCGCACCGAGGGCCACGCCCGAGGGGAGGCCTCGCTACTCGACGTCATCCACGGCGCCGTGGAGCTGGGCATCCCGTACCTGTCGGCCTACGCGTTCTCCACCGAGAACTGGAAGCGCTCACCGGACGAGGTGCGCTGGCTCATGGGCTTCAACCGTGATGTCATCCACCGTCGCCGCGACGAACTCAACGACCTCGGAGTCAGGATCCGCTGGGCGGGTCGGCGGCCGCGGCTCTGGGGCTCGGTGATCAGGGAACTCGAGGTGGCCGAGGAGATGAGCATGAGCAACAACACCCTCACCCTGCAGTTCTGCGTCAATTACGGCGGGCGGGCGGAGATCGTCGATGCCGCCCGCGAGATCGCGCGCCTGGCGAAGGCGGGCAAGCTGGATCCGGAGCGCCTCACCGAGGAGCGCTTCGCGAGGTTCCTGGACGAGCCCGACATCCCCGACGTGGACCTGTTCCTCCGCTCCTCCGGGGAGCAGCGCACCTCGAACTTCCTGCTCTGGCAGTCCGCCTACGCCGAGTTCATCTTCCTGGACCGCCTGTGGCCGGACTTCGACCGCCGGGACCTCTGGGCCGCCGTGGGGCAGTACGCCGGCCGGGAGCGACGCTTCGGCTCCGCCTGAACCGGGCCCTGTCACAGGTCCGGTGGCAGCTCCTTCGGCACCGGCCTGAGCAGCCGCTCACGGATGTCGACCATGGCGCGCGCATGGTCAGCCAGTGCCACGTCGGCCGGGTGCACCGGGAGCCACGGCGGCACGGGCCGCTTGCGCCCCTGCTCGTCGACACCGCAGTAGACGATGGTGCAGTGCGTCGTCTCACGCAGGTCACGGGTCCGGGGATCGCCGGAGCGCACGTGGACCGAGATGTGCATGCTCGTGGTCCCGGTGTAGAGCAGCCTGGCCTCCACCTCCACGAGGTCGCCGATGAACATCGGCCGGTAGAAGCGCACTCCGCCTGCGAAGACGGACGCCACCGGGCCCGCGTGCCACCGCTCTGCGACCACCTGAGCTGCCTGATCGATCCAGTTCATGACGTAGCCCCCGTGGACCTTGCCGCCCCAGTTCACGTCCGTCGGCGCCGCCAGGAAGCGAAGCGTCTCCCTGCAGGATCCGGTCTCGCCTCCATAGTCCTGATTCTCCATCTCGGCCTCGATGGCGCGCCGAGCGAGGTTGATCTCCAGGGCACGGTCGTGCTGGCCGCGCTCCCACTCGTCGCGGGGTTCGAAGGCGGGCACCTGGACCGGCTTGCCGTCCTCCATCGCCACGAACTGCAGGACGCACTGGGTGTTGAGCACGCGCGTGGACGATCGCGGGTCGCCGCTGGAGACGGTGCACACCACCTGCAGCGAGGTCCGCCCGGTGAGCACGACCCGGGCCTGGACCACCACCAGGTCGCCCACGTTGATGGGGCGCGTGAAGTGGATGTTGCCGACGTATCCGGTCACCGCGTAGGTGCCGGCCCACCCCACCGCTGCGGCGTAGCCGGCCTTGTCGATCCACTCCAGCACCTTGCCGGCGCTCATCACGCCACGGACGTTGGCGTCCATCGGCTCGGCGAGGAAGCGCAGGGTGACGCCCCGCTGGGTTCCAGGCAACTGTGGCTCCTTCTCTGCTCGGTCCAGATTTCTCGGCTCAGTCCAGGCGCGAGAACGAGGCGGCCCGGACGACGGCGGCCCCCGCCGCGTCGCTGGCGGCCAGGTCCGCGTCGGCCCGGATCATCCAGTCATGGTTACCGGCCGGGTCGTGGATGACCTGGAGCACCGTCCAGCGTTCCCGGCCCTTCTCGATGCGGAAGAGACCCGGGCCGCGGGCGTCGCCGTCGGTCAGGATGTCGTCGTGCTCGTCCCAGTACCCGGCCAGCGCGGAGTCCCAGGCGTCGGCGTCCATGAGTACGGTCAGCGGGGGGTCCGCCAGCGCGGCCGAGGCCGTCTCCAGGGCGGCCAGGGCGTCGACGTCGTCGCGGGCGGCCAGCTCCACCCGCCGGAACATCGCGGTGCGGATCATGGCGGTGAAGGCACGCTCGTTGCCCGTCACCGGCCTCGGTGGCGGCGGAGGGGCACCGTGTGCGGCCGCCTCGGCAGCCAGCGCGACCTTGTCCGGATCCGTCAGCGCCTCCCACTCGTCGAGCAGCGAGGAGTCCGTCTGGCGCACGGTCTCCCCCAGCCACTCCACGAGGTCCTCGAACTGCTCGCTGCGATGCTCGTCGGGCACGGTGTGGCGCAGCGCCCGGTAGGCGTCGGAGAGGTACCGCAGCAGCCCGCCCTCGGTGCGTTGGAGCTTGTAGAAGGAGATGAACTGGTTGAAGTTCATGGCACGCTCCCACATGTCTCGCACCACCGCCTTGGGCGACAGTGCCGACGCGTCCACCCAGGGATGCGACTGCGCGTAGATGCCCATGGCGTGCTGGAGCAGCTCGTCGAGCGGCTTGGGCCAGGTGATCTCCTCGAGTCGCTCCATCCGCTCGTCGTATTCGACGCCGTCCGCCTTCATCTGCGCCACGGCCTCGCCCCGGGCCACGAACTGCTGCGCCAGCACCACCTGGAACGGGTCCTCAAGCACCGCCTCGATGATCGAGACCACGTCCAGGTGGTGAGTGGGTGAATCCGGATCGAGCAGCGCCAGGGATGCGACGGCGAAGGGGGCGAGCGGCTGGTTGAGGGCGAAGTCGTCGCGGACTCCCTCGGCCATGGCGCACCAGCGTCCTTCGAGATCCGGCGCGGCGAGCTTGACCAGAACTCCCGACCGCAGCAGGGCTCGGGTCAGCGCCAGGGCGTGCCGGGTCAGGACCCGCTTGCGGTCAGCCGTTTCGTGCGACGAGCCGAGGAGCGCCCGCATCGACTCCGCGCCGTTGCCCGGGCGCTGCGCGATGTTGAGCACGGTGGCGTGGGTGACCTGCATCCGCGACACCAGCTGCTCGGGCTGCGCCACGACGATCCGGTCGAATGTCTCCTCGGTCCAGCCGATGAAGCCCTCCGGGGGCTTGCGGCGCACCACCTTGCGGCGGGCCTTCGGATCGTCCCCGGCCTTGGCCAGGGCCCGCTCGTTCTCGATGACGTGCTCAGGTGCCTGGACGACGACGAAGCCGACGGTGTCGAAGCCTGCCCGACCGGCGCGGCCCGCGATCTGGTGGAATTCGCGCGAACGTAGCCGCCGAACCCGCGTGCCGTCGTACTTCGCCAGCCCGGTGAACAGCACCGTCCGGATGGGCACGTTGATCCCCACCCCCAGGGTGTCGGTGCCGCAGATCACCTTGAGCAGGCCCGTCTGCGCCAACTGCTCGACGAGGCGGCGATACTTGGGCAACATCCCCGCGTGGTGCACCCCGATGCCGCGGCGCACCAGCCCCGAAAGGATCTTGCCGAACCCCAGCCCGAAGCGGAACGCGCCGATCTCCTCGGCGATCCGCGCGCTGTCGTGCTTGGTGATGAGGTTGAGCGACAACAGCGCCTGAGCGCGTTCCAGGGCCTCGGCCTGCGTGAAGTGGACGATGTAGACCGGCGCCTTCTGCTCCTGGATGAGGTCCACCAACCGCTCCTGCAGCGGGGTCCTCGACCATTCGAACAGCAGCGGGACCGGCCGTTCAGCGTCGCTGATCAGGCTGGTGGGCCTGCCCGTGCGACGGCTGAGGTTCTCGGCCAGCGCCGAGACGTCTCCCAGGGTGGCGCTCATGAGGAGGAACTGCGCCTGGGGTAACTCCAGCAGCGGCACCTGCCACGCCCAGCCGCGGTCCGGCTCGGAGTAGAAGTGGAATTCGTCGGCGATCACCAGCCCGACGTCGGCGGAGCCACCCTCGCGGAGCGCGATGTTGGCCAGCACCTCGGCGGTGCAGCAGATGATGGGCGCGTCCGAGTTGACCGAGGCGTCGCCGGTCACCATGCCGACGTTCTCCGCACCGAAGACCTGGCACAGCGCGAAGAACTTCTCGCTGACCAGCGCCTTGATGGGCGCGGTGTAGAAGCTCACCCGATCCGTCGCCAGCGCCGCGAAGTGGCCGGCCAGCGCCACCAGCGACTTCCCCGACCCCGTCGGCGTGGACAGGATGAGGTTGTTACCGGTGAACAGCTCGATGGCGGACTCGTCCTGGTGGGGGTAGAGCTCGATGCCCTGCCCCTCCGCCCAGGACGTGAACCGCGTATAGAGGGAGTCGGGGTCTGTGGCGACCGGATCGGTGAGCTTCGGCATTCCCGCCGATCAGGCCGGGGCGAGGGTCCATGCCACAGCGCGGTTGAGCGCACTGAGGATGGCCTTCATCGACGCACTGGTGATGCTCGGGTCCACGCCCACGCCCCAGAGGACTGCGGCATCGTCGCCCTCACCCACCTCGCACTCGACGTAGGCGGCAGCCTTGGCGTCGCCGCCCGAGTCCAGGGCGTGCTCGGCGTAGTCCAGCACCCGCACGTGCGCACCGGCCTGCACGAGCGCGTCGACGAACGCCGACACCGGGCCGTTGCCTTCGCCCTCGACCTCGACGCCAGTGCGGGTGGGACCGTCGACGACCGCGGCGACGTGGAACTGCCCGTTGCTCGAGGTGGACCCGGCCGAGGTCAGCCGCCAGGGCCCCTCCCCCAGATATTCGCGCTCGAAGATGGAGAACATCTCGGTCGGCGTGACTTCGCCGCCGGTCGATTCGGTGTGCGCCTGGACGACGCGCGAGAACTCGATCTGCAGCCGGCGCGGCAGGTCCATCTTGTACTCGTTCTTCATGAGGTAGGCCATGCCACCCTTGCCGGACTGCGAATTGACCCGGATGACGGCCTCGTAGGTGCGGCCCACGTCGTGGGGGTCGATGGGCAGGTACGGGGCCTCCCAGTCGATCTCGTCGACCAGCTTGCCCTGCGCCTCCGCCTGGTGCTCCAGATACTCCAGGCCCTTCTTGATCGCGTCCTGGTGCGAGCCCGAGAAGGCCGTGTACACCAGATCGCCTGCGTAGGGGTGGCGGGGGTGCACAGGCAGGCCGGTGCAGTATTCGACGGTGCGGCGAACGTGGTCGATGTCGGAGAGGTCCACCTGCGGGTCCACGCCCTGCGTGTACAGGTTGAGGGCCAGCGTCACCAGGTCCACGTTGCCGGTGCGCTCACCGTGGCCGAACAGGCAGCCCTCGACGCGGTCCGCGCCGGCCATCTGGCCGAGCTCCGAGGCCGCGACGGCCGTGCCGCGGTCGTTGTGGGGATGCAGCGACACCGCGACGTGCTCGCGGTTGCGGACGTTGCGGATGAAGTATTCGATCTGGTCCGCGTAGGTGTTGGGCGTCGAGCGCTCGACGGTGGCGGGCAGGTTGAAGATGATCTCGCGGCCCTCGCCGGGCTGCCACACATCCGCCACCGCGTTGCACACCTCGACGGCGAAGTCCGTGGGCGTCTGCGTGAAGATCTCCGGCGAGTACTGGTAGCCGAACTCCACGTCTCGCAGGTGCTGGTCCGCGTACTTCATCACCAGCTCGGTGCCGCGGGTGGCCAGCTGCACGCACTCGGCCTCCGAGATGCGGAACACCACCTTGCGGAACAGTTCGGCGGTGGCGTTGTACATGTGGATGGTTGCGCGGTGCGCGCCGATCAGCGACTCGGCCGTCCGGCTGATCAGGTCCTCGCGGGCCTGCGTCAGCACCGAGATGGTCACATCGTCAGGGATCCTGTTCCCCTCGATCAGCTGACGGACGAAGTCGAAGTCCGTCTGCGAGGCGGAGGGAAAGCCCACCTCGATCTCCTTGTACCCGATCTCCACCAGGAGTTCGAACATGCGCATCTTGCGCGAGGGCGTCATGGGATCGATCAGGGCCTGGTTGCCGTCACGCAGATCGGTGGACAACCAGCGGGGCGCCTTCTCGATGCGCTTCGTGGGCCAGGTACGATCCGGCACATCGACGGGGATGAAAGGGGTGTAGCGGTGCACCGGCATGGGGGTGGGCTGCTGTACGGGAATGGGCTGCGGGCGGGTGGTGAACTGGGACATCAGAGGTACTCCTGGGCTGGGGTCAGGCGCCAGACGCGTCGAGACACCGCAGCGAGGACATCTGGCTCAGTGATTCTGGGCCTCGCTGCGGCAACCAAGGAGCAGGAAATGCCGTGCCACGCTGGCCACTGTAGCACCGGCCGTGGCTGTTTCGGCTACTTGACCGAACCTGCGGTGAGACCTCCGATCAGCCGCTTCTCGATGAAGCTGAACAGGATGACCACCGGAACGATGGCCACCATCGCGACGGTGAACAGGTACTGCCAGTCCTTGATGTAGAGGCCCAGGAAGCGCGGCATTGATACCGTCAGCGGCTGCAGGTTGGTCTGCTGCACGAGGATGAACGCGGCGGAGAACTCGTTCCACGTGTTGACGAACACGAACACGATGGCGGTCACGATCCCCGGCCAGACGAGCGGCAGGGAGATCCGGAACATGGTCTGCAACCGGCCGAGTCCGTCGATGAGCGCGGCCTCGTCGATCTCCTTCGGCACCGAGGCGAAGAAGGCCTGCATGATCCAGATCGCGAAGGACAGGTTGAACGCGGCGTTGATGAGGATGAGCGCCGCCCACACCGCATATCCCTGCCATCCCTTGAACTCCTGGAACAGGCCCACGGCCAGCACGGTGGGCTGGAGCATCTGGGTGCAGAGCACCAGGAGCAGGAACGGCATCCGGCCCGGGAACCGGAACCGTGCCACGTAGTAGGCGGCGGGGGTGGCGATGAGGAGGACCAGCAGAGTGGCACCCATCGCGATCACGGCGGTGGCCAGGAGGGACGACGCCGGATCCACCTCCGAGGCCCACACCGACAGGTAGTTGTCGAAGCGGGGCTCTGCCGGGAAGTAGTCCGGTGGAATGTTGGTGATCTCGAGGCGGGTCTTCAGCGAGCTGATGAACATCAGCGCATACGGGAACCCGAAGAAGACCACGATCGCGATCGATCCCAGGGCTATGGTCCAGGGGCTCGGGGGGCGGTTGATCCCACCGCGGAGGGCGCTCGGCTTCGCCTGTGCCATGGCTCAGACCACCTCCTTCGTCGGCTGGACGACCATCAGGTAGATCGCGATGATGACCAGACAGAACACGAAGTTCAGCACCGACAGGGCGGACGACACGCCGGGACCGAGCGCTCTCTGGTACTCGAACATCAGCGTCGTGGTGATGTGGCCGGTGTGGTAGCCGGGGGTCTCCTGCAGCAGCCGGAGAATGGGCAGCGAGTTGAACACGTTGATGATGTTGATGAGGGCCGCCACGGCGATGGCGGGGCGCAGGAGGGGTAACACGATGTGCCAGTAGCGCTGGGGCGTGTTGGCGCCGTCCATGTGCGCCGCCTCGAGGACGTCACCGGGCACCGCCTGAAGACCCGCCAGGATGGTGTAGGTGGTGAAGGGGAGGGAGACGTAGATGGCCACGAACACCGCGACCCAGAATGCGCTCGTGGGGTCCTTGGTCCAGGCCTGAGCCCGTTCCAGGATCCCCGTGTCAACGAGAAGGCGGTTGAACAGGCCCACGTTCTCCTGCAGCCCGTAGCGGAACACGGTGGCCGTCATGACCACCGAGCAGGCCCACGGGAGGATGACGAACAGGCGCAGCGCCTTGCGGCCCCGGAACTCGAGGTTGAGGAACTGCGCGAGCAGCAGGGACAGCACCACCGTGACCGCCACCACGACCAGCACCCACGTCACCGTGTTGAGCAGGATCCTGCCGACGGGCACGCCGGGAAAGGTCAATGCCCCCGCCTGACCGATGTAGTTGTCCAGCCCGACGGGGGCCTCGTCGCGCAGGATGCCGCGGTTGTTGTACTTGAAGAAGGAGGTGTAGATCATCAGCCCGGCGGGGTACAGCACCACGCCAAGGATGAGGATCAGCGTCGGCAGTACCCACGGCAGCGCGGTGAGAGCCGCGGTGGACCCCGACCGCTTCCTCAGCCTCTTCCCCTCCTGCACCATCGTCGGTGTGGCGGTCAGTGTCACGTCGTCCCTCTCCTGTCCTTGCCCACGGGAGCGGGGTGGCACCGCAGAACGGCACCACCCCGCACGTCGATCAGGCCTGAGCGTCGACCTGCGCCTGAATCTCGGCGAGGACCTCGGCGGGATCTCCCGCCCCGACCTTGTACGCCGAGCCCTGGAGCGCGGTCTGAAGAGCGTCCCACGAGGGGTTGCCCACCGGCAGGAACTTGACGATGGACAGGGCCTCGAGGAACGCCGAGCCGATCTCGTCCGATTCGGCCTGGCCCTTCTCGATCATGGACGTGGTCACCGGGAGAAGCCCGGTGCCCTTGTACCAGCCCTCGTAGAACTCGTCCGAGTAGAGCAGGTCCAGGAACGCCGCGGTGGCGGCCTTGCGGTCCTCGTCGCCGTTGTCGAAGGCCACGATGAAGTCGGTGACGCCCAGCGCCACGCCGTCGCCTCCGTCCTTCGACGGGATGGGCGCGAGCGCCACGTTGATGCCCTTGGCCTGCGCGTCGGCGACGATGGCCGAGTGCGCCATCATCATGCCGAGCTTGCCGGCCTGGAACAGGTCCGCGACGTCCACGCGGTTGTCCTCGAGGTTGGCCTGAGTGTGGCCGGCCTCGAACATCTTCTTCATCTGGGCGAAGGCCTCGGTGGCCTCGGGCGTGTCCGCCGTCAGCACGTCACCCTCTGCCCAGTCACCACCGGCGCCCCAGAGCCAGAGCGAGGACTCCACCTGGGCTTCTTCCCGGCCCAGGGGCATGCCGTAGCCGCGGACGTCGTCGCCGAGCGCCACCAGCTTCGCCGACGCCTCTTCCAGCTCCGCCCACGTCTTGGGCGGCTCGGCGATGCCGGCGGCCTCGAACAGGTCCATGTTGTACGCCATCATGCGGGCCGTCGCGATGTCAGGCGCTGCCCACTGGGTGCCGTCGGTACCCATGCCGTTGGCGAGCAGTGACGGCTCGATCGCGGCCAGCGTTTCTGCCGACATGACCTCGTCGACGGGGTAGAGGATGCCGGCCTCTGCCGACGCGGCGAACGCGTTGTCATTGAGGATGTCGGGGTAATCGGACGCCTGGATCCGCGCAGACACCTTGTCGGTGAAGCCCTCCCATCCCTCGATCTGCAGTTCCACCTCGACGTCGGGATAGGTCTCGTTGAAGGCGGAGATGATCGTCTCCCAGTCCGACTTCGAGGTGTCGGAGTAGGAGGGGGCGAGGATCTTGATGGTGGTCTCCAGCGATCCGGCGGCCTCCGAGGAGGTGCTGGTCGCTGACGGTGTGCTCCCGCCACAGGCGGTGAGGGCGAGGGCGCCGACGGCGGCCACCGCGCTGAACTTCAGGACGCGCTTTTTCACGTGCGGTTCCTTTCTGACTTCGTTCGTCAACCAGGACTGGCTGTTGCCGCGATCCTAGGAGGGCCGCGCCGCGTCGCGCGGGAATCGCCCGGGCCGTGACCAAATAGTTACCGTTAACAGCCTAAGTGCGCAGACCGGGTGAGCAGAAGGGGTCAGAAGCCGAGACGGTTGAGGAACTTCGCGTCGCGCTGCCATTCCTTCAGCACCTTGACGTGGAGCTTCAGGTGGACCCGCGTCCCGAGCAGGCGGTTGATCTGTTCGCGGGCGCGGGTGCCGATGTCACGCAGCCGCTCCCCCTGGTGCCCGATGATGATGCCCTTCTGCGAATCACGCTCCACCACGATGGACGCGAAGATGTCGGTAAGCGGCTTGTCCTCGGGCCGATCCGCCCGCGGGATGATCTCGTCGATCTCCACCGCGATCGAGTGCGGCAGCTCGTCACGCACGCCCTCGAGCGCCGCCTCGCGGATCAGTTCGGCGATGAGAGTCTCCTCGGGCTCGTCGGTGATCTCGCCGTCCGGGTAGTACATCGGACCCTCGGGCAACAGGCCCACGAGCGAGTCGCGCACCGTGTCCACCTGGTCGTCCGCCACGGCGGAGCACGGGATGACCTCGGCCCACTCGACGCCGAGCTCGGTGGCAACCTCCGAGATGTCCACGAGGTGCGAGAGCTGCCGCTCCCTGCTCACCAGGTCCGTCTTCGTGGCCAGCGCCACCAGCTTGGGGCGCCGGGGCAGCTTGGCGATCTCGCCGATGATGAACTTGTCGCCCGGACCGATGCGCTGGTCGCACGGCAGGCACACGCCCACGACGTCCACTTCGGACCAGGTGGCGAACACCAGGTCGTTGAGGCGCTGGCCGAGCAGCGTCCGGGGCCGGTGCAGACCGGGGGTGTCGATGAGGATCAGCTGCGCGTCGTCCCGGGTCACGATGCCGCGCACGGCGTGTCTGGTGGTCTGCGGCTTGCTGGAGGCGATGGCGATCTTCTGTCCCACCAGCGCATTGGTCAGCGTCGACTTCCCTGCGTTGGGGCGACCCACGAAGCAGGCGAATCCGGATCGGTACACAGGGTCAGTCATCATCGTCGCCTTCCGGGGACTCTTCGGTGGTGAGGTCCGCCTCGGTGAGGCGGCGGGCGAGGACGGTGCCGATCTGATGACGGCGACCCACCGCCCGGTCAGCGATCAGTTCGATGTCACCGACGACGGTGCGTGCACCCGGGATGGGCACCACGTTGAGCTGTTTGGCCATGAGGCCGCCGACGGTCTCGACGTCGTCGTCGTCGAGGTCCACGCCGAACAGCGCGCCGAGCTCGTCGACGGGGAGCCGCGAGGAAATCCGGTAGCGACCCTCCCCCAGATCCGCGACGGTGGGAGCGTCCTGGTCGTACTCGTCGACGATTTCACCGACGATCTCCTCGAGGATGTCCTCGATGGTGGCCAGGCCCGCGGTGCCGCCGAACTCGTCGACGACCACCACGAGGTGGGAGTGGCTGAGCTGCATCTCACGGAGTAGGTCGCTGACCGGCTTGGAGTCCGGGCAGAAGGCAGCGGGCCGCATGAGCTCGCCCACCGTCTCGTGACGCTCGGCGTCCGGGAAGTCGTAGACGCGCTTGGAGACGTCCTTGAGGTAGATGATGCCGAGGATGTCGTCGAGATCGTTGCCCACCACGGGAATCCGGGAGAAGCCGGAGCGCAGCGCCAGCGAGAGGAGCTGGCGCAGCGTCTTGTCCTGGGTGACGTAGACCACGTCCGTGCGCGGGACCATGACCTCCTTGACCAGCGTGTCGCCCAGCTCGAAGACCGAGTGGATCATCTTGGACTCGCCGGCTTCGATGAGCTCCTGCTTCTCGGCCATGTCCACCAGGTCGCGCAACTCCGCCTCGGTGGCGAACGGGCCGTCCGCGTAGCCGCGCCCAGGGGTCAGCGCGTTGCCCAGCAGGATCATCAGCTGGGCGACCGGGCCGAAGATCGTCGTGAGGCCGGAGATCAGGGGGCCGAACAGGCGGAGCGTGCGCTCCGGGTGCTGCCGACCCAGCGTGCGGGGCGCCACCCCCCAGAGGATGAACGACACGGCCAGCATGATGCCGATGGTCACCAACGAACGCTGCCAGTCCAGATCGAACTGGGTGAACACCACCAGCCCGGCCGACACGATGGAGGCGATCTCCAGCGTCATGCGGGTGAACATCACCGCATTGATCGACGGGGCGGGGTCCTCGGCGATCAGCCGGATTCGCTCGGCCCCGCGTTCGCCGAGTTCTGCCATCCGCTCGGCCCGCGCCCTGGTGGTGACGCTCACGGACGTCTCGACTGCGGCGAGGATGGAGGCCGCGACCGCACAGGCCAGGGCGATGCCAAGCTCAATCCATTCGGACTGGGTCACGGGGGCTGATCAACTCGCTCGGTTCGGGGACACGTGTGCCGCCTGAGTCTATCGCAGCGACCGTGAGGTGATCCGGCGCCAGGCGATGCCGACGATCAGCACCACCAACCCCCCGAGGATCGACTGCCACGGCAACGTCACCACCAGGATCAGGCACAGCCCCGCGCCCAGAACCTGCCACGCCCGGGCGTAGCGCCGCTCTGCGGGCCCCTGGGTGAAGGCCGCGACGTTGGCGACGAAGTAGTACAGCAGGACACTGAAGGACGAGAACCCGATCGCGGCGCGCAGATCCGTGACCAGGAGCACGAGCGTGAGCACCGCGCCCAGCGTCAGTTCGATCCGGTGCGGCACCTGGGTGCGCCGGTGCGTGAGGTCGAAGAACCGTGGGAGATCCCCCACGCGCGACATCGCCAGCCACGTCCGTCCGATCCCCGACAGGAGTCCCAGCAGGGCGCCGCCCACCGCCGCGAGCGCCCCGATGGTCAGCACGGCTCCCGCCACAGGGTGGCCGCCGGCCAACAGCGCCAGAGGGGCGACGGAGCCCGCCAGGGCGTCGGCGCCGACCAGCGCCAGCAGGCTCACCCCAACGACGGCGTACACCACCAGCACGATCACGAGCGCCGTGATGATGGCCGCTCCGATGGTGCGGCGGGGATCGCGGACCTCCTCACCCATCGTCGCCACGCGTGCGTACCCGGCGAACGCGAAGAAGAGCAGCCCGGCCGACTGCAGGACGCCGTACCAGCCCGCTGTCCCGACCGGCGCGGCCACCAGGTCTTCCACCCGACCCGTCGCGGCGCTCCACCCGAACGAGAGGACCAAGATCAGGGAAAGCAGGGCGAGACCCGCCAGCATCATCGCCGCCTTCGCGGTCCGGGTGACGCCGAGCAGGTTGACGCCGACCATCAGCCACACGGCCGCGATCGCCACCGGCACCCGCCAGGGCACAGGTGCAAGATAGGCGGCCAGAGTCATGGCCATCGCCGCGACCGAGGCGGTCTTGCCGATGACGAAGCTCCACCCGGCCAGGAAGCCGGCCCACTCACCCAATCGCTCGCGCCCGTAGACATAGGTACCCCCGGCGGCCGGGTACTGTGCCGCCAGCTGCGCCGAGGAGCTGGCGTTGCACCACGCCACGACGGCCGCCACGACCAGGCCGATGAGCAGCGCATCGCCCGCCGCCGCGGCCGCGGGGGCCCAGACCACGAAGACGCCCGCCCCGACCATGGACGCCACCCCGATGGCGACGGCGTCGCCGAGCCCGAGGCTACGGCTCAGCTGCGACCGCGCGCCTGATCCCACGCCGCGATGATCTTGTCGTTCAGGCCGAACATGACGGCCTTCTCATCCGGCTCGGCGTGGTCGTGGCCGAGGAGGTGCAGCAGACCGTGGATGAGCAGATACTCCGCCTCCCCGTCGACGCTGCGGCCGTTGTCCGCGGCCTGGCGCGCGGTCACCTGGGGGCAGAGCACGATGTCGCCCAGCAGGCCCATCGGGGGCTCCTCGTCGTCCTCCGGAGCACGGAGTTCGTCCATGGGGAAACTCATCACGTCCGTAGGGCCCGGCAGGTCCATGAACCGCTCGTGGTAGTCCGCCATGGTGGCCTCGTCGACAAGGAGCAGCGACAGCTCGGCCTGAGGATGGATGCGCAACTTGTCCAGCGCGAATCGGGCCAGCTCGATGAGACCGATCTCGTCGGCCTCGACACCGGACTCGTTGTTGAGGTCGATCACTTCGCTCCCCGGCGTTCGGTGGACAGGCTCTCGTACTGATCGTAGGCGGCCACGATCCTGCCGACCAGGCGGTGCCGCACCACGTCCCGGCTGGTCAGAGTGCAGAACTCGATGTCCTCGACGCCGTCGAGGATGCTCATCACCCCGCGCAACCCGCTCTTCACCCCACCGGGCAGGTCCACCTGGGTGATGTCACCGGTGACCACCACCTTGGAGCCGAAGCCGAGCCGGGTCAGGAACATCTTCATCTGTTCCATGGACGTGTTCTGGGCCTCGTCCAGGATGATGAAGGCGTCGTTGAGCGTTCGGCCACGCATATAGGCCAGGGGCGCCACCTCGACGGTGCCGGACGTCAGCAGCTTCGGCACCGAGTCCGCGTCCACCATGTCGTGGAGCGCGTCGTACAGCGGCCTGAGGTACGGGTCGATCTTGTCGTTGAGGGTGCCCGGCAGGAACCCGAGACGCTCGCCTGCCTCGATGGCGGGTCGGGTGAGAATGATCCGGCTCACCTCCTTGGCCTGCAACGCCTGGACCGCCTTCGCCATCGCGAGGTAGGTCTTGCCCGTGCCCGCCGGACCGATGCCGAACACCACGGTGTGGCGGTCGATGGCATCCACGTAGCGCTTCTGATTGAGCGTCTTGGGGCGGACGGTCTTTCCACGCGAGGAGACGATGTTCTGCGTGAGGATCTCCGCGGCCGCGGCATGGGGATCGTCGGCCATCTGGACCACCCGCTCCACCGTCTCGCCTGTCAGGCCCTGACCGGTGCGGAGGATGGTGACGAGTTCGGTGATCACCTCGGTGGCCTTGGCCACCTCGTTCGACGGACCGGAGACGGTGATCTGCCCGCCACGGACGTGGAGGTCCGCGTCGAGCTGGTCCTCGAGGATGCGGAGGAAGTCGTCTCTGGGCCCCAGCAGGTTGACCATGTCGATCGACGCGGGCACCGTGACGGTGCGCGTGGCGTGCTGTTGATCCAAGGAGTGCATGTTCAGGGCGGGTGTCCTTGTCTGACTGGATCGGCGCGTCCCGCCGACGAGCACCCAGTCTAGGCGTGCCCGGCGGGCACTCAGCCCTCCAGCAGCGACAGGTCGTCCTCGTCGTCCGAGATGACGTGCATGGCCGCCTCCTCGGCGCTGGCCGCGCCCCCGCCGTATCCGACGTCCACGCCCAGCGTGTGCTCAGCGCCTCCGCCGCCGTGCACGGCCATCAGGCGTCCGGCCCGCACGGCTCCCACCTCGCGCGGCTCATGGGTGGGGTTCCAGTCCTCGTCTGCGGTGACCGGCTCGGGGTCCTCCTGCTTCAGGCGCATCTCGAGCGTCTCACCACGGCGCATCTCTTCGGGCGTGTTGCCGAACCCCTGGGCCGGCGACCATCGTTCGGGCGTCACGTAGCCTTCGTCCAGGACGTCCTCGACACCGCGATCGATCAGCGAATCCGCAGGCTGCAACTGGTCGAGCTGCTCCGATTCGTCGGGCACGTACTCCATTGCATTGTCGTCCATGAATGAAGTTTGCCACCGTCCGGGGCACTGCGCGGGGTTACGCGCAGGGTGCCGACGAACTGGTCCCGGGCTTGTGGCGCGCCCGCGTGGGGCCATCTGGCAGTTGGATGTCGGCGTATAATGCGGCGGTGCAGCCCACAGAGACCGGACTGAAATCCACCCCGACCATCCCGTACGCCGAGCGCCCGCGGGGGGTGTTCGACGTGGTGGTGGCGCTCTTCGTGGCGCTCCTGCTGATCAGCAACATCTCGGCGGTCAAGCTCATCCAGTTCGGCCCGGAGTGGACGCCCTTCGGGATTCCCGTCCTGCCCATCATCACCGACGGCGGCGCCTTCCTCTTCCCCCTCACCTACATCCTGGGCGACGTCCTGGCCGAGGTGTACGGCATGAAGGGCGCCCGGCGCGCCATCCTGCTCGGGTTCGGCACATCGATCCTGGCCTCCGCGACCTTCCTCACGGTCGGCGCCGCACCGGCCGCGGCGGACTGGCCCAACCAGGACGCGTACGGCGCCATCCTCGGGTTCGTGCCCCGCATCGTGTTGGCGAGCCTGCTGGGGTATCTCGCCGGGCAGTTCCTCAACGCATGGGTGCTGGTGAGGCTCAAGCAGCGCTCCAGCGAAGGGTCCCTCTGGGCGCGCCTGCTGGGCTCCACCGTGGTGGGCGAGGCCGCCGACACCACGATCTTCTGCGTCGTGGCCTTCGCCGGGATCATCACCGGCGGCACGCTGCTCAACTACATCGTCGTGGGGTACCTGTACAAGGTGATCATCGAGGCGCTGTTCCTCCCGGTCACCTACCAGGTGATCAGCGCCGTCAAGCGGCGCGAGCCGAGCTATGCCGAAGCGACGGGCCGCCGCGACGCGTAGAAGCGGCCGAGGAATTCATCGCGGAAGGCGTGGAAGTCACCCGTCCCGAGTGCCGCCCGCATACGGTCCACGAGGCGGACGGTGAACCGCTCGTTGTGGATCGTGGCCAGGGTCGCCGACAGCATCTCCCTGCCCTTGAACAGGTGGTGGAGGTAGGCGCGCGTGTAGTGGGTGCAGGTGTAGCAGTCGCACCCCTCCTCCAGCGGCTCGAAGGACCGGCGATGCCTGGCCGTGTTCACGTTGAAACGGCCGTCGGCAGTGTAGATGGCGGCGTTGCGTGCCACACGTGACGGATTGACGCAGTCGAACGTGTCTGCACCCTGTTCGACGGCAGCGAACAGGTCGTCGGGCTCCGAGATGCCGAGAAGGTGGCGTGGTTTGCCCTCCGGCAGTTCATCGACCATCCAGCCGACGATGGATCCGAGGCGTTCCTTCTCGAGTGCGCCCCCCAAACCGAAACCGTCGAACCTCTGACCGTCGACCTCCGCCTCTGCCAGACCGCGCGCCGCCTGGCGACGCAGGTCCTCGTACTGCGCGCCCTGGATGACGCCGAACAGGGCCTGGTACGGCCTGCCCGAGCGCTCATCGGTGAGCCGTCGGTGCTCCGCCAGGC
Source organism: Tessaracoccus pujii (assembly GCF_055326215.1). Taxonomy (NCBI): domain Bacteria; kingdom Bacillati; phylum Actinomycetota; class Actinomycetes; order Propionibacteriales; family Propionibacteriaceae; genus Tessaracoccus; species Tessaracoccus pujii. The sequence goes on from NZ_JBUZNP010000002.1 coordinate 143,270, forward strand.
ATCGCTCCGCCCAGCGATGCGTCCTGCGCACCGAGTCTTCCTGGTAGCTGCGGGTGTTCATCAGCGTGGTCAGCTCGTCGAAGGCGAACATGACGTCCGCCCCCAGTTCGTGCTGGATACGCATGGAGATCTCGGGCGTGAACCGGTGCCGGTCTCCGTCGAGGTGGGACGTGAACGTCACGCCCTCCTCGTCGACGTGCGCCATGCGCGTCTTGCCCTCAGCGATGACGTCGTCATCTGCCAGGCCGGAGGTGTCCATGGCCAACACCTTCTTGAACCCGGCGCCGAGGCTCATCACCTGGAACCCGCCTGAGTCCGTGAAGGTGGGGCCGGGCCAGTTCATGAAGCGGCCGAGCCCGCCCGCCTCGTCGATGAGGTCCGAGCCTGGCTGCAGGTACAGGTGGTACGCGTTGGCGAGCACCGCCTGCGCGCCCAGGTCCGCGACGGCCTCAGGTAGCACGGATTTCACCGTGGCCTTGGTCCCCACGACGATGAAGGCCGGGGTCTGGACGTCACCGTGCGGGGTGTGGATGACGCCGGCGCGGCCTCGTCCGTCCTCGAGCCTGCGCGTGACCTCGAACGAGAAGCCTGTCACGGGCGGCGAGCCAGGACGTCGAGCTGCCCGAGCGCCACCGCGGCCGCTGTCGAGGTGCGGAGGACACCGTCGCTGATGCTGACCGGCTGGGCGCCCGCCTCGACGAACCGGTCCAGTTCCTCCGGCGAGATTCCGCCCTCCGGTCCCACGATGACCACGCCGGTGCCCTCCTCGGGAAGTTCGACGTCCGCGATGTGCTGCGCGGCGTCCTCGTGCAGCACGAGGGCAACATCGACGCCGGAGATGGCGGTCACGACGTCGGTGGTCGACACCGCCAGGACCTCCGGCACGTAGAAGCGCCGCGACTGCTTGGCGGCCTCACGGGCGATGGCGCGCCACTTCTCCAGCGCCTTCTCCCCCCGTTCACCCTGCCAACGTACGACGGACCGGGTGGCCTGCCAGGCCAGGATCTCGCGCGCGCCGAGTTCGGTGGCCATCTGGACCGCGAGGTCGCTGCGGTCGCCCTTGGCCAGCGCCTGCACCACCCCCCACACGAGGGCGGGCGAGGGCACGGCGATGACCTCCAGGATCTCGGTGACCATCTCGCGGCGGCCCACCTCGATGACCTCGGCCCGCACCGCGAGGCCGCTGCCATTGGACAGCAGCACGTTCTCTCCCACGGCGACACGCTTGACCGAGACGGCGTGGTGCGCCTCATCGCCCGTCACCACCACCCGCCCACCGGGGGCCAGGTCCCCGGGAAGGTCGGCGATGAAGAGGGGGTCGGTCACGAGAACCACTCGGAGAGCTTGTTGAACACGCCCTTATGGCCCTTGGCTGCGATGGCCTCCGGGATGGACTCGCCGCGCTCCTCCGCCAGCTCCCGCAGCAGTTCGCGCTGCCGGTCGTCGAGCTTCGTGGGCGTCTGCACGAGCAGCGTCACGCCGAGGTCACCGCGGCCCCCACCGCGCAACCGCGGCACGCCACGCCCCTTGAGCGCGATCCGGGTGCCGGACTGCGTGCCCGCCGGGACCTCGACCTCGACGGTGCGGTCCTCCAGGTCCGAGGACTCCCACTCCGCCTCCAGGGTGCCGACGTCCACGGTGGTGCCCAGCGCAGCGGCCGTCATGGGCAGCTTCACCACCATCTCGAGGTTGTCGCCCTCACGGCGGAACGTCTCGTGCGGCTGCACGGTGAGCTCAACGTACAGGTCCCCTGCCGGTCCTCCGCCGGGGCCGACCTCGCCCTGGCTCTCCAGATGGATCCGGATCCCGGTGGACACGCCGGCGGGGATGCGGACCTGCAGCGTCCGCGCGGTGCGCACCCGGCCCTCGCCGGAGCATTCGCCGCACGGCCGCGGGATGACGGTGCCGTAGCCCCGGCACGTGGGGCACGCCTGCGAGGTGCGGATGTCGCCGAGGAAGCTGCGCTGGATCTGGGTGACCTCGCCGGCCCCGTCGCAGGTGCTGCAGGACACCGGCTCGGAGCCGGGCTCACCACCCTTGCCGGCGCACTTCGGGCACACCACGGCGGTGTCCACCCTCACCGGCTTGGTGACCCCGAACACCGCCTCGTGCAGCTGGAGCGAGACGCGCACCAGCGCGTCCTGGCCCTGCCGGACCCGGGAACGCGGTCCGCGTCCGCCGGCGGCCCCGAACATGGCGTCGACCAGGTTGGAGAAGTCGAATCCGCCCGCGAACCCGCCGCCGAAGCCGGAGAACCCGGCACCCTGGCTCATCGGGTCTCCGCCACGGTCGAACACGGCCCGCTTGTTGGGGTCGCTGAGCACCTCGTAGGCCTCGTTGAGTTCCTTGAATTTCTCCGCGGCGCCCTCTTCCTGGGCGACGTCCGGGTGCACCTTCATGGCTCGGCGGCGGTAGGCCTTCTTGATGGCCTCTGGGCTCGCGTCGCGTTCCACGCCGAGAATGTCGTAGTAGTCCTTGCTCATATCTTCTCTTGGGTCAGCCTTCGGATGGGGGGTCTAGCCTTCGGTGAGGAATCGGCTCACGTAGCGCGCCACGGCTCGGACCGCGGCGATGTGGGACGGGTAGTCCATGCGGGTGGGGCCGACGACGCCCAGGCTCGCGGAGCGGTCCGCCCCGTAGCCGGACGCGATCAGGCTGGTCGTGCGAAAACCCGCCGCGGTGTTCTCCTCGCCGATCCGGACGGTCACGTCGTCGCCGGCGGCCTCGCCGAGCAGGCGCATCAGGACCACCTGCTCCTCGAGGGCCTCCAGCAGGGGGCGCAGGTCCGATTCGAACGTCCGGCTGGACGCGAGGTTGGGCAGTCCAGCGACGACCACGTGCGCGGCCGGCTCGGCGGCGATGGCCTCGAGCACGGCGGCGACGACGGGGGCCGCCAGCGGCCGGTCATCCGGGGACACCACGTCGAGCATGGACGCCAGCGCCCCGGCTGCGTCCGCGGGTGAGCGGCCGACGATGGCCTCGGCGATCCGGTTGCGCAGCGCCTGCAGCCGGGACTCGTCCATGATGGGCGTGTCCAGCATGGTCTGGTCCACCCGGCCAGAGGATTGCACGACGATGACCAGCATGCGCTCCGGGGTGAGCAGCAGGAGGTCCACGTGGCGGACCTGGGTGCGCTGCGCCACGGGGTACTGGACGATCGCCACCTGGCGCGTGAGCTGGGCCAGGAGCCGCACGGTGCGCATGACGAGATCGTCGACGTCGGCGGTGCCGCTGAGATAGGTGGTGATGGCGCTGCGCTCCGCCGGCGACAGCGGCTTGATGTGGGCCAGCCTGTCCACGAAGAGGCGGTACCCCTTGTCCGTGGGGATCCGGCCGGCGCTGGTGTGGGGCTGCATGATGTAGCCCTCCTCCTCCAGCACAGCCATGTCGTTGCGCACCGTGGCGGCGGACACGTCCAGCCTGTGGCGCTCGACGAGAGCCTTCGAGCCCACGGGCTCACGGCTGGAGACGTAGTCGGTCACGATCGCCCTCAACACATCGAGCTTGCGGTCGTCGAGCATGGTCACCTCCCCAGCTAGCACTCACAGACGGCGAGTGCCAGTGTAACCGCCATCTATGCTGGCTGCCATGACGCTCGCCTGGACCCCCGTGACCGACCGCGTGTTCGTGACCACGCTCGAACCGCACCGGGTCAACGTCGGGTTGATCGTCGGAGAGCGCGCCGCTCTCCTGGTGGACGCCGGCAACACTCCCGGGCAGGGTGCACAGCTCGTCGCGTCCGCGGCGGCGACGGCCGGGGTACCCGTGACGCACGTCGTGCTCACCCACGGCCACCACGATCATGTGGGCGGTCTCGCGGGCATGACCGGTGTCGAGGTCGTCGCCCACGAGAACCTGGAGGATGCCGCGGTGACGCGGACCTTCTCCATGGCGCTCGCGGTGGATCTGGGCGGGCAGCGGGTCGAGCTCCTGCACTTCGGGGACGCGCACACCCGCACTGACGTCGTCGTGTTCGTGCCCGGCGAGAACGTGGTGTTCACCGGCGACCTGCTCGAAGAGGGCGCCGACCCCCAGATCGACGCCTCCACGTCACTGGCCAACTGGCCGACAGTCCTCGACGGCGTCCTGGGGGCCAGCAACGGCGGCACCCGCTTCGTGCCCGGGCACGGCGCGGTCGTGGACCGCGAGTTCGCGTTCGTCGCGCGCGCCGAGATCGCGATGCTCTACAGCTCCAGCGAGATGCTGATCCACCAGGGGCTCACGGCCGAGGCAGCGGCGACGGCCGTCGAGTGGCCGTTCTCCGACGAGACTCTGGCGGTGGCGCTGCCCAAGGCGTATGCGGAGCTGGCCGCCAAGGGCGTGCTGCCCAAGCGCCAGCTGCCCATCCTCAACCTCTGACCTAGCGCTCCGGCCAGTTCTGCTGCGCGGTCATCCAGGTGAGGGTGTCACCGGCGACAACGAGTCCACGCGACTTCGACTGCAGGGTGTAGGACAGTCCGTCCATGGTGCGGCTGACCCCCCCGGACTCGGTCACCATCAGCGATCCGGCCAGGTGGTCCCAGGGGTGCAGCGTGGTGTAGACGAGGAAGTCCACGTCGCCGTGCAGCACCAGGGGATAGTCGAAGGCGCAACACCACCGGCTCTCCACCACCGGGCTCAGCCGTCCTTCCGCGGTGTAGCCATGGAGGGAACGTTTCGACGTGGCCCCGAGCGGCGCCCGCTCCGTGCGTGGCCGGTCGATGGGGGCGCCGTTGAGGCGGGCCCCGGCCCCGCGCTCGGTCGTGTAGGAGCGCCCGGTGCGAGGCTGATAGATCCAGCCCCGGGTGGCGACGCCGCCGCGCACCTCGGCCAGCATCACGCCGAACTCATCCTTGCCCGCGACGAAGTTCCGGGTGCCGTCGATCGGGTCGATGATGAACGCGTGCTCGGCACCCCGCACGCCCGCGAGCAGCCCTGGATCCGAGTGGACGGCCTCCTCGCCGATGACGACCGCGGAGGGGTAGGCCGCCTTGAGAAGGCGCGTGAGGTACACCTCCGCCTCGCGGTCCGCCACCGTGACGAAGTCACCGGGGCGCTTCTCCTCGATCTCCCCCTGCGCCAACTGGCGGAAACGGGGCATCACCACTTCTGCTGCCGTCTCCTTCAACAGATCGGCGATGCCCTCGGTATCCATGCGGCCACCCTATCGGGGCGGCGCGGGTCAGCTGTCGCTGAGGTGGTCCTGCGTCACGAAGTCGATGAGCGTCTCCACCTGCGTGAGGAGTTGGGGCTCCAGGTCACGCCAGCTGTCCACGCGGGCCAGGATGGCCTGCCACCCGCGCGCCACGTCGGCCTGGTCTGCGTGCGGGAGTCCGAGGGCCTGAAGCGTGCCCTTCTTGAAGTCGACGTCGCGGGGCACGTCCGGCCACGCCTTCCGTCCGACGCGTTGCGGCTTGACCGCCTGCCAGATGTCGATGAACCGGTGCCCCTCGATGAGGACGGTGTCACGGTAACCGGCGCGATAGACCTGCTGGGCGATCCGGGACTCCTTGCTGCCCGGGACCAGGTGATCGACGAGGACTCCCAGGCGGCGGCCCGGTTCGGGTGCGAACTCGGCCACGATCCCGGGAAGGTCGTCGATGCCACCGAGGAACTCGACGACGACCCCGACGTGGCGGAGGTCCTCACCCCAGACCTTCTCGATGAGCTCGGCGTCGTGGCGGCCCTCGACGTAGATACGGCTCGGCAACGCGACCTTCGCCTTCGCCGGTTCGACGGAGGCCCGGGATCCCGAGGCTGTGTACTGCGGCCTGGCCGGCGTCCCTCTGAGCGGAGGGCGCAGCGCCACCGGCTGTCCCTCGAGGAGGAAACCCGCACCGAAGGGCGCCGCGCGCCGCTTGCCCCGGCGGTCCTCCAGAAGCACCAGGCCGTTCTCCCAGCCCACGACAGCGCCGCAGAACTCGTCGAACTCCACCACGAGGTCCAGCTCGATGGGTACGTCACGAGTCTGCTTGAGGTGGGCCTTCTGCCAGCCCGGGGCCAGCACGTCTCCTGAGTAGCGATCCACGGGTCGCGACGCTATCAGCGCAGCTCGGCGTTCGGCGGGCGCGACACCCCTTGCCCGGTCAGTCCAGCAGGTCACGCACCACGCCGTCGGCCAGAAGCCTGCCGTCGCGGGTGAGCCGCATCCGGTGCTGGTCCACCACCGCGAGACCGCGCCGCACGATGGCCGTGACGCGGGCCTCCTCCGACGGTGTGAGGATGTCCAGCGGGATCCCGTCGGCCAGCCGGAGCTCCAGGAGAACCCGCTCGACGCGCCGGTCCGCCTCCCCCAGGACCTCACGCGCCAGCGCCGGCGACTCACCTGCGGCCAGTGCGGCCGCGTAACTGCGGGGATGCTTGCGGTTCCAGAAGCGGACGCCACCGATGTGCGAGTGTGCGCCGGGGCCGATCCCCCACCAATCGGCGCCCCGCCAGTAGGCCAGGTTGTGGCGGCATTCGCCGCCGGGCCTGGCCCAGTTGCTCACCTCGTAGTTGGCCAGTCCCAAGGCGTCCAGTGCCTCGTCGGCGAGGAGGTACTTGTCCGCCAGGTCGTCGTCGTCCGGCATGGGCACCTCCCCGCGCCGCACCTGCGCCGCCAGGCGGGTGCCCTCCTCGACGATGAGGGAGTAGGCGCTGACGTGGTCCACGGGGGCGGAGGCCACCGCGTCGAGGCTGGCGCGCCAGTCGTCGAGGGACTCCCCCGGCGTGCCGTAGATGAGGTCCAGGCTCACGTGCTCGAATCCGGCCTCCCTCGCCCATCCCGCCGCCTCCAAGCCTCGCCGGGGGGTGTGCTGACGCTCCAGCACGCGCAGCACATGCGGCACCACCGACTGCAGGCCGAGCGAGATGCGGGTGAACCCCGCCGCGCGGAGGGTGTCCAGATACTCCGGGGACAGTGTCTCGGGGTTCGCCTCGGTGGTCACCTCAGCACCGGGCTCCACCTCGAAGCGCTCCCGGACCGCGCTCAGCAGCCCCGCCAGGCCCTCCGCCGGAAGCATGGTGGGCGTGCCGCCCCCGAAGAAGACCGTCTCCACCCGCCGGGGGCCCAGGATGCGGGCCGCGAGCTCCACCTCGGCGAGCGCAGCGCCCACGTAGGTGTCCGGTGAGAGGTCACCCAGCTCGCTGGGCGTGTAGGTGTTGAAATCGCAGTAGCCGCAGCGCACCCTGCAGAAGGGCACGTGGACGTAGAGCGACAGTGGCCGGCCGTGATCCAGCGCGGATGCGGGGAGGGAGCCGTCGCGAGGGGCCGGGTCGCCGTCAGGGAGGTGTGCCACCCGGCCAGCCTACGGCGCGATCCTCAGCCGAGCTTCCGCAGAAGGAGCACCAGATCCTCGCGGGTGGGTTGCACCGGGTTTGACGGGGTGCAGCCGTCCTCCAGCGCCGAGGACGCCATCTGGTCGATCGCGGCCCGGAACGCGTCCTGTGCCACACCTGCCTCGACGATCAGCTCAGGGATGCCCAGCTGCTGGTTGAGGCGACGGATCCCCGCCACCAGGGAAGTCACCGCCGCCGAGCCGGTGGCCGACGGGGTCACGAGCCTGCCGAGGCGGGCGTAGCGGGCAGCGGCCAGCGTGCTGCGCTCGGCGTTGAAGGCCACGACGTGCGGCAGCAGCATCGCGTTGAGCCGGCCGTGGGCGACCGGGAAGTGACCGCCGAGGGCGTGCGCCAGGCTGTGGGTGATCCCCAGCCCCACGTTGTCGAAGGCCATCGCCGCCAGGCAGGACGCGTTGTGCATGTGACCGCGGGCGTCGCGGTCCTCACCGTGGGTGTAGCAGCGCACGAGGTGGACGAAGACGAGTTCCACGGCCTTTTCTGCCAGGGCGTCGGAGAAGTCGCAGGCCCCCGTCGACACGTACGCCTCGACCGCGTGGGTGAGGACGTCCATGCCGGAGTCGGCGGTGATCCGCTGCGGCACCCCGATCACCGCCTCCGGGTCCAGGATGGCGAGGCGCGCCACCATGTCCGGTGAGACGAGCGGGATCTTGGTGTGGGTGCGTTCGTCGGTCAGCACGGCGAAGGACGTCACCTCGGAGCCCGAGCCGCTCGTGGTGGGGATGGCTATCAGACCCTCCGTGGCGCCGAAGCCGGAGTCCAGCGCCGCCTTGTGCATGGCCTTGGCCGCGTCCATCACCGAGCCTCCGCCGTAGGCGACCACGACGTCGGGCCGCGCCTCCAGGTACACCGCCACTCCCTTGCTGATGGTGGCGATGGTGGGGTTGGGCACCACGTCGGTGAACCTGGTCACCCGCTGCCCCAACCGCTCCAGCACCCGCGCGAAGACCGGCGTGGTGGAGAGGAACTCGTCGGTGACGAGGAACACCCGCCGAGACGCGAAGTCGTCGAGCGCGGTGAGCGCGTCCGGCCCCATCCGGACGTGCGTGCCCAGCCGGAACTCCCTCATGGCTGACCCTTCTGCGCGTGCTCCTGGCGGTACTGACTCGGCGTCACGCCGACGAGCTTCTTGAACGTGCGGGAGAAGTAGTTGGCGGGCTGGAACTCCAGCTCGGTGGCGATCCTCAGCACCGGCTTGGAGGTGTGGATCAGCATGAACTTGGCCCGCTCGAGCCGCTTGCTGGTGACGTAGTTGATGAAACTCTGCCCCGTCTTGTCCTTGAATCGTCGGGCGAAGTGTGACTCGGACCACATGAGGTACTCGGCCGCCTTGGCTGAGGTGAGAAAGCTGGTGGGGTCCTTCTCGACCTCGTTGAGCAGGGTGGCGATCGTGCGCTCCCTGGGCAGCAGGTCCGGCTCAACCAGGTTGTGCAGCAGGATGATGAGCTTCTCGCAGTACACCTGGCACTCGTAGCGGTTGAGGTCCGGGCGGCGCTTGTTGCGGTTGCGGATCACCACCTGGGAGATGTCGCGGCCGTGGTGCACGCCCTCACTCGACGCCAGCCCGATCAGCAGGTCCTCGAACTCCGCCAGCTTCGAGGCCTGGATCTTCTGGCTCCACCGTGGCAGCAGCCGGTCGAGGTAGAGGCCGAGGAGCTCGAGGTTGGCGGCGACGTTGGCGTCGTGGAGATTCGCCGCGACCCTGCTCGCGTCGAGGTCGGCTGATGGGGGCTGGGGGTCAGACTGGATCGGTACCAGCGGCAGGGCCTTGGACTTGCCCAGGAGGAGCGGCGCCAGCACCTGGTTCTGCGGGGAGGCTGCCACTGCGATGGGCTGAAGCCGGCCCAGGTACGGCCCGGTCGCAGCCGGGAGGTAGTAGCTGGTGCCGCGTCGCGTCAGTGAGTCGTTGGCCAACCGCACGATGGCGTCGGCGGCCGACTCGAGCTTCGAGAGTTCGACGACCTTCACCTGGTCCAGCAGGTCGGCCACGGGCCCGGCGTCGGTGAGCGAATCCGTGCTGCCGAGGATCTTGCCCAGCGATTCCTGCCCCTTCGTCAGGAGAACCTGACCGGCAAGGATGGCGCCGAGGTAGTGCTGGCCCATCACGATGGACACCGAGAAGTCGACGAGGCCCGCGTGACAGCGGTACAGGAACGGCTTTCCCTCCAGCGCGGACTGGAACCCGCCGTGCGCGTCGCAGGAGAAGCAGCGGCGCCGGATCTCCGGATCCTGGCGGAGGAACTGGCAGAGGGCGCTGAACTCGGAGGCGCGCGTCACGGGACTGCCCATGGAGTCCACCGTGATCATCGCAAGCCCGGTCTCCACCGCGAAGTCGTCCTGGATGCGCTGGAGCTGCTCCAGGTCGATCAGCGTGCGCAGGTCCAGGCCCGCGAGGCGGTCGTCGCGGACCTCTACGACGGACACAGCACCTCCCGGACGGCATCGAACCCCGCGCCGCTGACGGAATCGACGGGCAGGACGGGCGCGGCGCCCGCGTCGCGCAGGAGCGCGCTGGCCGCGGCGACCTCCTCGGCGGTGGCCAGGTCGGTCTTCGTGACCACGCCGATGACGTCACGGTTGAACGAGGTGGCGAACCCGGGGGGGATCCGCGCGCCGCCCGTGGTGGGATCCACCATCAGCACGACGAGATCCACGTCGAAGGCCACCACCTGGAGCGCGCTCCGGAGGCGGCCGTGCTGCAGGAACTCCCCAGGGGTGTCGACGATGCCGTCGAAGGCCTCGATCGCCTGGGTCTTGACGTACTCGATGTCCTCGTCGCGCAGCCGCTGCCGGAAGGTCGTCTTGCCAGATCCGACACTGCCGACCAGCAGGATCGACGGACACTCCACGCCGGCCGCCGTCATGTCCGCGTCACCGGGGCCGGAGTGAAACCGAGCACCGACTCCAAGGTGTCCACCACACCGCGCAGGGCGGCCTCAACGTCGCCCAATCGGCCGACGATGAGGAGCGACCCCGAGAACCGGTCGACGAAGGCCAACTCCACGCCGGCCGACTTCGTTGCCACGTCAGCCGCGATCACCGCAGCCTCCCCCGGCGTGATGGTGAGGACGCCGACGGCTCCCCGACTCTTCGACGTCAACCCGATCTTGGCGTAGAGATGCTCGTCTGGGTTGGCGATCACGTGGGCGAGCGTCACCTGCTTGCCCGGGACGAACTCCTGAATGATGCGCTGCTTGTCCTGCACGTCCATGAACCACCTCGTTCCACTGTGCGAGCACCACACTAACCCGCCCCCTGGGATCCTCAACGGCTGGGGCACGCCTGAGCAGGAATGTGTAACAAGTGGCCGACTCCGTGTACCGGAAGCCTGCCTATCGTGACCAGCGAGGTGACCAGAGTCGGCCACTTTCCAAACGACGAAGGAGTCGAGTGATGCAAGAAGCACTAGGCATGGTCGAGACCAAGGGATTCGTAGCGGCCGTCGAAGCGGCTGACGCGATGGTGAAGTCGGCCAACGTCCAACTCATCGGCAGCGAGAAGATCGGCGCGGGTTTCGTGACCGTCTTCGTCCGAGGCGATGTCGGAGCCGTGAAGGCGGCAGCCGACGCCGGCGCGGCAGCCGCCAGCAAGGTCGGCGAGCTGGTGAGTGTGCACGTGATCCCGCGCCCGCACACCGACGTCGAGAAGATCCTCCCCGGATGCGCGAAGCAGGCCTGACATGTCGGATGAAATGATCAACAAGGTCATGGCTGAAGTCATGAAGAAGATGGGCGACAGCGCCCCCACCCCGGCCGCCGCCGCGCGGCCCGCGGCCACCGAGTTCGTCGGCACCAACGCCCTGGGAGACACCATCGGCCTGGTCATCGCCAACGTGGACCCCCAGCTGCACCAGATGATGAACCTGGACCCGAAGTACCGCTCCATCGGTATCGTCGGCGCACGCACCGGCGCCGGACCCCACATCTTCGCCGCCGACGAGGCCGTCAAGGCCACCAATTGCGAGGTCCTCACCATCGAGCTCCCCCGCGACACCAAGGGCGGAGCCGGCCACGGCTCCCTCATCGTCTTCGGTGCCGAGGACGTCTCCGACGCCCGCCGCGCCGTCGAGGTGACGCTGTCCGAGCTGGACAGGACCTTCGGCGACGTGTACGGCAACGAAGCCGGCCACCTCGAGTTCCAGTACACCGCGCGTGCCTCGCACGCTCTGGCGAAGGCGTTCAACGCCCCGATCGGCAAGGCCTTCGGGATCACCGTCGGAGCCCCGGCCGCCATCGGCGTCGTGCTCGCCGACACCGCTGTGAAGGCCTCGACCATCGAGGTGGTGGGCTACGCCAGCCCCGCCGCCGGCACCAGCTACTCCAACGAGGTCATCTCCTTCTTCAGCGGTGACTCCGGCGCGGTCCGGCAGGCCATCGTCGCCGCACGCGAGGTCGGGCGCGCCCTGCTCGGCTCGCTGGGCACCTACCCCGAGTCCTCGACGACTCCCTACATCTGAAGGATGACCAACCCATGAGATCCAAGAGGTTCGAGGCGCTCGACGCGCGCCCGGTCAACCAGGACGGGTTCGTCAGCGAATGGCCTGAGGTGGGCCTGATCGCGATGGACAGCCCCAACGACCCTAAGCCGTCGATCCGCATCGAGGGCGGCAAGGTCGTCGAGCTCGACGGCAAGGCCTGCGCCGACTTCGACATGCTCGACACGTTCATCGCCACCTACGGCATCAACCTGGAGCGCGCCGAAGAGGCGATGGCCATCGACTCGCTCCAGTTCGCCCGCATGCTGTGCGACATCAACGTCCCCCGCAGCCAGATCATCCCCCTGACCACCGCCATGACGCCGGCGAAGGCCACCGAGGTGGTCGGCATGATGAGCGTGCTCGAGATGATGATGGCGGTCACCAAGCTGCGTGCCCGCAAGCAGCCCGCCAACCAGTGCCACGTCACCAACGTGCAGGACCACCCGGTCCTCATCGCTGCAGACGCCGCCGAGGCAGGCATCCGGGGCTTCGCCGAGATGGAGACCACGGTCGCCGTCGTGCGCTACGCCCCGTTCAACGCCCTCAGCCTGCTGGTGGGCGCCCAGACTGGACGCCCCGGCGTGCTGACCCAGTGCGCCGTCGAGGAGGCCACCGAACTGCAGCTCGGCATGCGCGGTCTGACCGCCTATGCCGAGACCGTGTCGGTCTACGGCACCGAGGCGGTGTTCATGGACGGAGACGACACCCCGTGGTCGAAGGCGTTCCTCGCCTCCAGCTACGCCTCGCGCGGCCTGAAGATGCGCTTCACCTCCGGCACCGGATCCGAGGTGCAGATGGGCTACGCCGAGGGCAAGTCCATGCTCTACCTGGAGGCCCGCTGCCAGTTCATCACCAAGGCCGCCGGCTCCCAGGGCACGCAGAACGGCTCCGTGAGCTGCGTCGGCGTCCCCGCCGCGGTCCCGCAGGGCATCCGCGCGATCCTGGCCGAGAACCTCATCGCGATGATGATGGACCTCGAATGCGCCTCCAGCAACGACCAGACGTTCACCCACTCGGACCTGCGCCGCGTCGCCCGCTCGCTCATGCAGTTCGTGCCCGGCACGGACTTCATCTGCTCCGGCTACAGCGCGACGCCCAACCTGGACAACATGTTCGCCGGATCGAACTGGGACGCCGAGGACTACGACGACTGGAACATCATCCAACGCGACCTCCGCGTCGACGGCGGCCTGGTCCCTGTTCTCGAGGACGACGTGGTGGCGGTGCGCCGCAAGGCCACCCGTGCGTTGCAGGCCGTGTTCCGTGAGCTCGGGCTCCCGCCGATCACCGACGCCGAGGTGGAGGCCGCGACGTACGCCCACAGCTCCAACGACATGCCCAAGCGCAACGTCGTGGAGGACCTCAAGGCGGCCGAGGAGATGATGAAGCGCACCGTGACCGGCTTCGACGTCGTCCAGGCGCTCATCAAGGGCGGCTTCGAGGACGTGGCCGAGTCCGTGTTCAAGCTCCTCAAGTGCCGTGTGGCGGGCGACTACCTGCACACGGCGGCGATCTTCGACGAGCAGTTCAACGTCAACTCCGCCGTCAACTACCCCAACGACTACGCGGGCCCGATGACCGGCTACCAGATCTCCGACGAGTTGTGGAACCGGATCAAGGACATCCGTCAGGCCGTCAGCCCGGAAAGTATTTGAGGTGACCGCAATGAGTATCGATCAGAGCACGCTCAAGCAGATCATCGAGCAGGTGGTGCGCGAGATGGCCGGCGAGGCGGCTGCCGCACCGACGTCACCCTCCATCCCGGCCGAATCGTTGGCCGGCCGGATCACCCTCACCGAGACCGGGCCCGCGCAACGAGGCACCGACCCCAAGGAGGTGGTGATCGCGCTGTCGCCGGCGTTCAGCTCCCAGATCTTCGCCACGATCATCGGGCTCCCGCACGGCGAAGTGCTGAAGCAGATCTGCGCGGGCATCGAGGAGGAGGGACTCCACTACCGGCTCCTCAAGGTGTATCGCACGGCCGACGTCGGCTTCATCGCCCACGAGGCAGCCAAGCTGTCAGGCTCGGGCATCGGCATCGGGCTGCAGTCCCGCGGCACCACCGTGATCCACCAGAAGGACCTCCCCCCGTTGAGCAACCTGGAGCTGTTCAGCCAGTCGCCGCTCATCGACCTCGACGTGTTCCGCGCCATCGGCAAGAACGCGGCGAAGTACGCCAAGGGCGAGTCTCCCTCACCGGTGCCCACCCGCAACGACCAGATGGCCCGCCCGAAGTATCAGGCCATCGCCGCACTGCTGCACAACAAGGAAACGCGGCTGTGTGATCTGACCAAGAAGACCCAAACGCTGCAGGTCAGCCAGGCCTGAGGAATCGACATGGATCAAGAACAACTCATCCGACAGATCATGGCCGAGGTCATGGCCAACCTCAACGGCGAGCAGGTCTCGTTCGCCAAGAAGCCCGCGGGAACGGCAGCCGCTGGAGGGGCTGCCACCATCGGCCGCCAGCACTACCCGCTGGCGGAGAAGCACCCGGAGATGGTGACCACCAACAACGGCAAGCCCCTCTCCGAGCTCACCTTCGCGGGGCTGCGCTCCGGCGCGCTGAAGCCCGACGACTTCCGCATCTCCTCTGAGACGCTGGAGCTTCAGGCCCAGGTGGCTGATGACTCCGGACGCGCCAGCCTGGCGCGCAACCTCCGGCGCGCGGCGGAACTGGTGAAGGTGCCCGACGAGCGGCTCCTCGAGATCTACAACGCGCTGCGCCCGTACCGCTCGACGAAGGCCGAGCTGTACGACATCGCCGCCGAGCTCGAGGGCAGCTACGGGGCGAAGGTCTCGGCCGGCTTCGTCCGCGAGGCAGCCGACGTCTATGAGGGCCGCGGACGCCTGCGCGTCGACTGACCCTCAAAAGCCCACCGCACACACCGAAGAGAGGACTCCGACGATGGGGATGGTTGCCGGCATCGACATCGGCAACGCGACCACCGAGGTCGCGTTGGCCGAGCGTCGCGGCGGTGAGCTCGTCTTTCTGGCGAGCTCAACCATCCCCACCACCGGGATCAAAGGCACCGACGCCAACATCAAGGGCGTCGTCCACGCACTGCGGGTGGCCCTCGACCGCGCCGGCAGGCTGATGGACGACGTTGAGGTCATCCGCATCAACGAGGCGGCCCCCGTCATCGGCGACGTGGCGATGGAGACCATCACCGAGACGATCATCACGGAGTCCACGATGATCGGCCACAACCCCTCCACCCCCGGCGGGCTCGGCATCGGCGTCGGGAAGACGGTCGCCATCGGTGACCTGGACTCGACCTCGACCACCGAACCGCTGATCGTGGTGGCCGACCGCAGCCACCCGCACGACGACGTGGCCCGGCGGCTCAACCACGCCTCCGGTCGCCTGACCATCACGGGCGCCATCCTTCAGGCCGACGACGGCAACCTCGTCCACAACCGCCTGCACACCAAGATCCCCATCGTCGACGAGGTCTCCCTCATCCAGAAGGTGCCCCTGGGCATGCTGGCGGCCATCGAGGTGGCCGAGGTGGGCCGGATCGTCGAGGTGCTCTCCAACCCCTTCGGCCTGGCCACCCTGTTCGGGCTGGACCCCGAGGACACCAAGCAGGTGGTCCCCCTGGCCCGATCGCTGGTCGGCAACCGCTCCGCGGTGGTCATCAAGACGCCGAAGGGTGACGTCAAGGAACGCCGCATCCCCGCCGGCACCCTCACCTTCCGCGGCGAGAACCGCCACGTCGACGTCGACGTCGACCGGGGCTCCGAGGAGATCATGGACGCGGCCCAGCAGGTGCGCCACGTCGAGGACATCGTCGGGGAACCCGGCACCAACGTCGGCGGCATGATGGAGAAGGTGCGCGTCACGATGGGGCAGCTCACCAACCACTCCCCCCGCGACATCCGCATCACCGATCTGCTGGCCGTGGACACCCACGTCCCGCGCCAGGTCTCCGGCGGCATTGCCAACGAGTTCTCCATGGAGGCCGCCGTCGGCATCGCGGTGATGGTCAAGACCGACCGGCTGCAGATGCAGCGCATCGCCACCGACATGGCCGCAGAGCTCGGAATCCCCGTCGAAGTGGGCGGAGTGGAGGCCGACATGGCCATCCGCGGCGCGCTGACCACCCCTGGGACGGCCGTGCCGCTTGCCATCCTCGACATCGGCGCAGGCTCCACAGACGCCTCAGTCATGCACGCCGACGGGTCCGGCACCTCGATCCACCTCGCAGGCGCGGGCAACATGGTCACGCTGATGATCCAGTCCGAGCTGGGCCTGGATTCGTGGGACGCCGCCGAGGACATCAAGCGACATCCGCTGGCACGGGTGGAGACGGTGTTCAACATCCGGCACGAGGACGGCACCGTCCAATTCTTCGAGGAGCCGCTGCCGCCGCACGCCTACGCACGCGTGGTGGTCCTCAAGCCAGAGGGCATGGTGCCCCTGGATCTGGATCTTCCGCTGGAGACCATCCGGCAGGTGCGGATCCGCGCCAAGGAGCGCGTCTTCGTGACCAACGCCGTGCGCGCACTCCGCAAGGTGAGCCCCACCGCCAACGTGCGCGATATCGACTTCGTGGTCCTGGTGGGCGGCTCGGCGCTCGACTTCGAGATCCCCCAACTGGTGACCAAGGCCCTGGCCGAGTACCGCGTCGTCGCGGGGCGCGCCAACATCCGCGGCACCGAGGGACCCCGCAACGCCGTCGCCACCGGCCTGGCCCTCAGCTGGGCCGAGGAAGCCGGTGCCCGATGATCGACGGCCCACCCGCCATCTGCGTCCACGTTCACCAGAGCACCACCGACGAGCAGTTGACCGATCTGCTGCTGGGCATCGAGGAGGAAGGCGTCCCCGTGGAGGTGTCGCGGCACGACCACCTCAACCCGCTCGTGCTCGCCCACGACGCGGCCGTCACCTCCCGGCTGGGAATCGGCCTCGGCGTGGCGCTGGACTACGTGGTCATCACCACCGACAAGCTGCCCGAACACCGCCCCTACGTGGCACGCCACTTCGAGCGGGGTGCGGCCGACCGGATCGTCGGCTCCAACGCCGCCCGCATCGTCAAACGCATTCCGCTCCGAAACTTCATTCGCACCACCTAGGAAAGGACCCACCATGCAAGCGCTAGGGACGATCGAGGTCGTCGGTCTCGCCGCCGGCATCGAGGCCGCTGACGTAGCCTGCAAGGCCGCCAACGTCGAACTGGTCGGCTACGAGCTGGCCAAGGGTGGCGGCTACGTCACCATCAAGGTCCTCGGCCAGGTCGGCGCGGTCAACGCCGCGATCGACGCCGCCGCGGTCGCCGCCGCGCGCGTCAGCCGCGTGGTGAGCAAGCTCGTCATCGCCCGTCCCTCGGACCAGGTCGAGTCGATGGTCTTCAACCGCACCACCGTCGGCTACCACCCCGACGAGCCGGTGCCCTCCGCAGCGCCCCCAGCTGTCGAGGAGCCCACCGCCGCGCCCGAGATACCTCAGGCAGACCCCACCCCAGAACCCGCCGCGGCACCCGCCCCGGCGACGGCGGACTCCCCCGCCATCACCACCAGCAGGAGGAAGCAAGCATGAGCCAAGCGCTCGGTCTCGTCGAGACCAAAGGATTCGTCGGGGCCATCGAGGCCGCCGACGCCATGACCAAGTCCGCCAACGTCACGCTGATCGGCAGCGAGAAGATCGGTGCCGGCTTCGTCACCGTGATGGTCCGCGGTGACGTCGGCGCCGTCAAGGCTGCCGTCGACGCCGGTTCGGCAGCCGCCGCGAAGGTCGGCGAGCTCGTCAGCCAGCACGTCATCCCGCGTCCCCACGCAGACGTCGAGAAGCTGCTCCCGAAGGCCTGAGATGACCGAAGCCCAGCTGATCTCCGAGATCGCCGAGAGGGTCCTCACCAGACTGTGTGAGGCGGACCCGAATCGCGTGATCGTCGGCATCTCGAACCGGCACGTGCACCTGTCCGACGCCGACTTTCTCACGCTGTTCGGCTACCCCCGGCCGAACGTGCGGAAGATGGTGCGGCAACGCGGCGAGTTCGCCGCGGAGGAGACAGTCACGCTGCATGGGCCCAAGGGCTCCATGGAACGGGTGCGCGTCATGGGGCCCAACCGCCCCGCGACGCAGGTCGAGCTCAGTCGCACGGACGCCTACGCGCTGGGTGTCGCGGCACCGATGGCCCAGTCGGGTCGGCTGGACGACGCCGCGCCGATCGAGATCTCGGGACCAGCTGGGCGGGTGGCGTCCACCAACGCGGCGATCGTCGCAGGACGCCATATCCACATGAGTCCCGCCGACGCGGCCGCGCTGGGGCTCGCCGACCAGGACCGCGTCAGCGTGCTCTTCGAGGGCGAGCGCGGCGGCCGCCTGGACCACTTCCTCATCCGCGTGAAGGACTCCTACCTCGCCGAACTGCACCTCGACACCGACGAAGGCAACGCCGTCGGCGCCCGGACCGGCGACTACGTGCGCATTGTGAAGGACTGATCCCATGCTCGCCTCCCCCAGCCGCCACCTGCAGACGTTCGCACACCTCGTGCGCACCGAGCAGGTCGCCCCCGGCTCCGGCGCACTGCGCCTCGGCGTCGACCTCGGCACGGCCAACATCGTGCTCGGGGTGGTCGACGACGCCGGCGCGCCCGTGGCTGGGGCGTGGCGTCGCGCCACCGTGGTGCGCGACGGAGTGGTGGTGGACTGGCTCGGCGCCGTCCGGATCGTCGCCGCGCTCAAGACGTCATTGGAGGAGAGGATCGGCACCCGCTTCGAGCGCGCCACCGTCGCCGCACCGCCGGGCATCGACGCCGGCACCGCGAAGGTGTTCGGCAACGTGCTGGAGTCCTGCGGGCTGCAGACCGCGGAGATCGTCGACGAACCGGTGGCGGCCGCGACCGCGCTCGGGGTGCGCGACGGCACCGTCATCGACGTCGGCCACGGCACCACCGGCGTCTCGCTGCTGCGCGACGGGCAAGTGGAGTTCTCCATCGATGAGGCCACCGGCGGCCACCACATGACCCTGGTCATCTCCGGCGCTCTCGGGATGGACTACGCCGACGCCGAGGACTTCAAGCGTGACCCGGCCAACGCCGAGCTGGTGTTCGGCCTGATCCGCCCCACTTTAGAGAAGATGGCCACCATCGCCCGTGACGCCCTCCGCGGCGCCGGTGACCCCGGGGCCATCCACCTGGTCGGCGGATCGAGCTCCTTCCCCCGGGCCGCCGAGGTCTTCGACGATGTGCTCGGCCACGACGTCGTGCGCTCCGTCGAACCGCTGTTCCCCACCCCACTCGGCACCGCGATGCGGAGGACCCCATGAACGAATCGCAGCTGCGAGACCTCATCCGTGAGGTGATCGTCGGCCTCATGCCCCAGCGGGTCGCTCCCAGTCCCTCGTCGACGACCGGGCTCGTGCTGTTCACCGGCGCCCTGCTCGGCTTCGAGGAGGCCTGCGCCTCGCTCACCCGCCTGAATCCCCAGATGTCGCTGGACTGGATCCAGACGGACTCGGCCCGCAGGGTCCTGGACCAGGACACGATCGCGGGCATCGGCATGACCCCGGCGGACAAGTCGCTGGTGGCCAGCCACGACCTCCTCATCGTGCCCACGCTCACCGTCAACATGGTCGCGAAGGTGGTCCACGGCGTCGGCGACTGTCTGGCCTCCAACGTCATCGCCGAGTTCATCATGAGCGGCAAGCCCGTCGTGGTGGTCACCAACGCCGCCTGCCCGGACAGCGAGGGCAAGCGTTCCTGGTTTCCCCACATGCCCTCCGGCTACCAGGCGATGCTCCGGAAGAACCTCGCCACGCTGCGGTCCTTCGGGGTGCAGCTGTCCGACGCGTCGCGTCTCGACAGGGCGGTTCTGCGCCAGGCCGGAGGTGCGGGCAGCGCCCCACAGCCGGATGCCCCGGCCGAGCGCGTGGTCACGGAGGCCACCGTCGCGGCCAGGGCTGACGGCGCCATCATCCGACTCCACCCCCGCGCCATCGTCACCGACCTCGCCCGCGAGGCCGCCGCGAAGCGCCACATCACTCTGCAGGAAGGGTCCTGACATGTACCTCGCCAAGGTGATCGGCACCGTCGTGTCGACGAGCAAGGACGAACGTCTCATCGGCTTCAAGCTGATGCTGACCCGCCGCGTCGACGAGAACGGCGAGGCCACGGGTTCGCCCGAGGTGTGTGTGGACACGGTGGGCGCGGGCACCGGGGAGACCGTCATCGTGACCAAGGGCTCCTCCGCCCGGTTCGCCGCGGATCGCCCCCAGGCCCCCCTCGACGCCACCATCGTGGGGATCGTCGACGCCGTCGAGATCGAGAACGCCTAGTCATGCCCGCCGTCTACACCCGCACCGGAGACCGGGGCGACACCGGGCTCTTCGGAGGATCGCGCGTGGCGAAGCAGAGCCTGCGCGTCGAGGCCTACGGAACCGTCGACGAGGCCAACGCTGCGGTCGGGGCGGCCAAGGCGGGCCTCGACGATGGCCCCTGGCGCGCCCGGCTCCATCAGGTGCAGCAGCGACTCTTCGTCCTGGCCGCAGAACTCGCCAGCGACGCCAAAGGCACAGCCACGCTCGCCGACACCGTCGGCGACGCGGACATCACCGACCTCGAGCGGCTCATCGACGACTGCCTGGCCATCACCGGACCCCAGCGCGCCTTCGTGGTGCCCGGGCGCGATCAGCGCTCGTCGGCATTCCACCAGGCGCGGACTGTGGTGCGCCGAGCCGAGCGCCGCACCCTTACCCTCTCCGAGTCCGAGCCGGTGCGCCCGGAGCTCATCAAGTACCTCAACCGGCTCTCCGACGCCGTCTACGCGATGGCTCGCCTCACGGAGACGTGGGCGGACCGCGACCGGATCGAGCGCATGGTCCGCGCCGCGGTGGCAGCCTCCCTCAGCGGCCCCGCAGACCGCGCGGTCCTGTCCGCCGATGCCTGCCTGGGCCGCGCGAAGGAGTTGGCTGATGCCGCCGAACGTCGGGCGGCGCAACTGAACGTGCCCGTCGTGGTGGCTGTCGTCGACGCCGCCGGCAACCCGGTTCTTCTGCACCGTATGACGGGGTCGCTGCTCGCCTCACTCGACATCGCCGCCAACAAGGCCTGGAGTGCAGCCGCGTTCAGGACCTCCACGTCCGAGCTGGGCCGGTTGGCCGGTGATGGTGGACCGCTTCCGGGCCTGGCCGACGGCAACGCGGGCCGCGTCGTACTGTTCGGCGGCGGCATGCCGCTCTTCGACGGCCCGACCCTCGCGGGAGGCTTCGGCGTCTCTGGCGGCACCGTCGAACAGGACTCCGACATTGTGAGTTATGCACTGAACGCTGTGATGGGAGAACAATCATGAAGCTGGATCCTGCTCTGCTCGAAGCGACGATCCGCCGGGTGCTGGCCAAGCTACCGTCCGACGGGGACACCACAGGCGACGGCGTCTTCGCCGACATGGACTCGGCTATCGCGGCCGCTGCCAAGGCGTCACGGGAGTACCTCACCCGGTCGATGTCGGACCGGCGCCGCTACGTCGCGGCCGTCCGCGAGGTCATGCTGCGCCCCGAGAATCTTGACTACATGGCCGTTGAGGCGGTTCAGCAGACGGGGATGGGCGACGTCGCGCACAAGTACCTCAAGAACAAGCTGGCGGCGGAGCTGACCCCGGGAGTCGAGGACCTGGTCACCGAGGCCTACTCCGGCGATGACGGGCTGACCACCGTCGAGTACTCCGCCTTCGGAGTGATCGGCGCCATCACCCCCACCACCAATCCCACGGAGACCATCACCTGCAACAGCATCGGGTTGCTGGCCGCCGGTAACGCCGTGGTGTTCAGTCCGCATCCGAGGGCCCGGGACCTCTCCGTCTGGCAGGTCAAGCAGATCAACCGGGCGCTCTCCGCCGTCGGCGCCCCGGAGAACCTGGTGGTGACGGTCGCCGAACCCTCCATCGAGAACACCACCGCGATGATCGCGCACGAGGACGTGCGCATGATCGTGGCCACAGGTGGTCCCGGCATCGTCAAGACGGTGCTCAGCTCGGGCAAGAAGGCCATCGGCGCAGGCGCTGGCAACCCTCCCGTGGTGGTCGACGACACCGCCGACATCGACCGCGCCGCCAAGTGCATCGTCGACGGGGCCAGCTTCGACAACAACCTCCCGTGCACCTCGGAGAAGGAGATCGTCGCCGTCGACGCGATCGCCGACCTGCTGAAGTTCTCCATGGTCAAGCACGGCGCCTACGAGCTGAACGCCGACGAGCGGGCCCGCGTCGAGGGCGTCATCCTCACCGCCCGCGGCACCCCGGCCGTCGAATGGATGGGCAAGCCGGCCTCAGCGATCCTGAAGGCCATCGGGGTGGAGCCCCCGGCGGGCGTGCGGCTGCTCGTCTGCGAGGCTGACCGGGACCACCCGTTCGTGGTGCACGAGCTGATGATGCCGGTGATCGGGATGGTCCGCGCGGCGGATGTGGACGCGGCCATCGACCTGGCCTGCGAGCTCGAGCACGGAAACCGGCACACCGCCATCATGCATTCGCGCGACGTGTCTCACCTGACCAGGATGGCCAAGCGCATCCAGACCACGATCTTCGTCAAGAACGGATCCTCCTTCAACGGCATCGGGATCGGCGGCGAGGGCTACTGCACCTTCACCATCGCGGGCCCCACGGGTGAAGGACTGACCCGGGCCAGGAACTTCGCACGCCTGCGCCGCTGCGTCCTCGTCGGCGACCTGAACGTCCGGTGACCATGGCGCCGATCAGGATCGCGGTCACCGGCGCGGCCGGTCAGATCGGCTATTCGCTGGTCTACCGGATCGCCGCGGGCGATGTGTTCGGGGACCGGCAGGTCGAGCTCCGGCTGCTGGACCTGCCCGCGGCCATGCCCGCGCTGGCCGGCGTCGCCATGGAGCTGGAGGACTGCGCCTCCCCCGTCCTGGCCGGCGTAGAAGTGGGCGACGACCCCCGCCGACTCTTCGACGGGGTCAACGTGGCGATGCTGGTGGGCGCCTCACCGCGCAAGGCCGGGATGGAACGCTCTGACCTGCTTCAGGCCAATGGGGCGATCTTCGCGACGCAGGGCAAGGCGCTGGCTGCCGCTGCCGCCAGTGACCTGAGGGTCGTGGTGACCGGCAATCCCGCCAACACGAACGCGCTGATCGCCCAGCGCAACGCCCACGGGGTTCCGCCCGAGCGCTTCAGTGCCCTGACCCGTCTGGACCACAACCGTGCGGTCTCGCTCCTGGCCCGGCGGACCCGACGTCGGCCTGACGAGGTCACCAGGATGACCATCTGGGGCAACCACTCCACTACCCAGTACGCGGATGTCTACCATGCCCGGATCTGCGGGCGTCCCGCGGCAGACTGGGTCGACGACGGATGGGTGGCCTTCGACTATCTCCCCGAGGTGGCCCGCCGGGGGGCGTCCGTCATCGCCGCCCGGGGGAAGTCCAGTGCCGCCTCGGCGGCCAACGCGACCATCGAGCACGTGCGCGACTGGTTCGCTGGGACCCCGGCCGACGACTGGACCTCGATGGCGGTGGTGAGCGACGGCTCCTACCGGGTGCCGGAGGGGCTCGTGAGTTCCTTCCCTGTCACCACCAACGACGGCTCCTGGAGCATCGTGCAGGGCCTCACCCACAGCGCCTTCTCCCGCGCGAAGATCGACGCCTCGGTGGCGGAACTCCGGTCCGAGGAGGCCGCCGTTGCCCGGCTGGGCCTGATCTGAGCCCGGCGCTCAGGCCTTCTTCGCAGTGGACTCGTTGGTCGACAGCGCGGCGACGAATGCCTCCTGGGGCACTTCGACGCGTCCGACCATCTTCATCCGCTTCTTGCCCTCCTTCTGCTTCTCCAGCAGCTTGCGCTTGCGGGAGATGTCGCCGCCGTAGCACTTGGCGAGCACGTCCTTGCGGATGGCGCGGATGGTCTCCCGCGCGATCACCCGGGAACCGATCGCGGCCTGGATGGGCACCTCGAACTGCTGGCGCGGGATGAGTTCCTTCAGCTTGGAGGCCATCAGGAGCCCGTAGGAGTAAGCCTTGTCCTTGTGCACGATCGCGGAGAAGGCATCGACGGGGTCGCCGTGCAGAAGGATGTCGACCTTGACCAGATCCGAGGTCTCCTCGCCGTCGGGCTCGTAGTCGAGCGACGCGTAGCCCTTCGTGCGCGACTTCAGGGCGTCGAAAAAGTCGAAGATGATCTCACCCAGCGGCAACGTGTAGCGGATCTCGACGCGGTCCTCGCTGAGATAGTCCAGACCACGCTGGATGCCGCGTCGGGTCTGGCACAGCTCGAGGATGGTGCCGATGTACTCCGAGGGCGCCAGGATGGTGCTGCGCACCACCGGCTCGTACACCTCCGCGATCTTTCCTTCCGGGTACTCCGACGGGTTGGTGACCGTGTGCTCGGAGCCGTCCTCCATCACCACCCGGTACACCACGTTCGGGGCGGTGGAGATGAGGTCGAGGTTGAACTCCCGCTCCAGGCGCTCGCGCACGATCTCCATGTGAAGGAGTCCGAGGAAGCCGATCCGGAACCCGAAGCCGAGGGCACTGGAACTCTCCGGCTCGTAGGTGAGCGCGGCGTCATTGAGCTGGAGCTTCTCCAAGGCCTCCCGCAGCACGCCGAAATCATCGCCGTCGATGGGGTACAGACCGGCGTAGACCATGGGGTTGGGATGCCGGTAACCGGCGAGGGCCGTGGTGGCGGGGTGCGCGTCCACGGTGACGGTGTCGCCCACGCGGGACTGCCGCACATCCTTGACACCCGTGATGAGGTAGCCGACCTCGCCCACGCCGATGGCGTCGGTCTTGACCGGGTCCGGGGCGATGACCCCCACCTCGAGCAGGTCGTGGGTGGCCTTGGTGGACATCATCCGGATGCGCTCGCGGTGGCTCAGCTCACCGTCGATCACCCGGACGTAGGTGACCACGCCGCGGTAGGTGTCGTAGACCGAGTCGAAGATGAGTGCGCGTGCGGGTGCGTTCGGATCGCCCTGGGGGGCGGGGACCTGGTCGACCACGACGTCGAGGAGTTCCGCCACGCCCTGGCCCGTCTTGCCGGACACCCGGAGCACCTCGTCCGGTTCGCAGCCGATGATCCCGGCCAGCTCCGCGGCGTACTTGTCGGGGTTGGCGCCGGGGAGGTCGATCTTGTTCAGCACGGGGACGACGTGCAGGTTCGCCTCCAGGGCCAGGTAGAGGTTGGCCAGGGTCTGCGCCTCGATCCCCTGAGCGGCGTCCACCAGCAGGATGGCCCCTTCGCAGGCCTGCAGCGATCGGGACACCTCGTAGGTGAAGTCCACGTGGCCAGGCGTGTCGATCATGTTGAGGACGTGGGTGACCCCGTCCTTGATCCACGGCATGCGCACGGCCTGCGACTTGATGGTGATACCGCGCTCACGCTCGATGTCCATCCGGTCCAGGTACTGCGCGCGCATCTGCCTGCCCGCGACGACACCGGTCAACTGCAGCATGCGGTCCGCCAGGGTGGACTTCCCGTGGTCGATGTGCGCGATGATGGAGAAGTTGCGGATGATGGCAGGGTCGGTCTTGCCTGGGCGCGGAGCGGGCATGCATCTCCTCGTCGGTGAACACGGGACAGGTCATCGTCTCACGGATCCCCGCAGGGGTCGAACCACTCGGCGGCGGTCCGTGATTTTGTCAGGCCGGACCCGCTCGGGTAATCTAGAGCGTCGCGTGTCCCACGCACCTTGACCGAAACATCATCACCCGTAAAGAGGCTTGCCCAGTGGCGAACATCAAGTCCCAGAAGAAGCGCATCAAGACCAACGAGATCTCTCGGCAGCGCAACAAGGCCGTGAAGTCGGCCCTGCGCACGCATGTCCGTAACTTCCGCACGGCTCTTGCCGCGGGTGAGGCCGAGAAGGCCACCGAGTTCGCCAAGGCCGCGAACCGCGCCCTGGACAAGGCCGTCAGCAAGGGTGTCATCCACTCGAACCAGGCCGCGAACCGCAAGTCGGCCATCTCGTCGGCCGTCGCCGCTCTCTGACGCGCTCCGCGTCGCCCGGACCAGCGCCTTGACCCTCGGTCGTCAAGGCGCTGTTCTGCGTGCCGGCGGTCAGTGCCGGCGCAGCTTCAGGATGCCCAGGACCATCCGCTCGAGGGCGAAGTCCGCGTTCGTGGCGGCACCTTTGATCTCGCCGTCGGCGACGGCGATGAGGCGAATGGCCTCCGCCACGCCCCCCGCCTGCCAGTTGCGCGACGTCCGGGCGTAGTCCTTCAGCTTCCACGGCGGCAATCCGAGCTGCCGGGCCAGATCGGCGTCGCTCATGCGCGACCCCTGCGCCTCCACGTACCTGCCCATCCCGCGGAACGCCCCGGCCATGGCGCTGGTGATGAGCACCGTCGCCACCCCGGTGCCCAGCGCCCACCGCAACCGCTCGAGGGCCAGGCTGGTGTTTCCGGCGAGCACGGCGTCCGCGACGGCGAAGCTCGTCACCTCGGCCCGCCCCGCGAAATAGCGCTTGACGAGCGCGGCGTCGATCTCACCGGTATCCGCATCGGAGGCGAGCTGCCCGACGGCGGCCGCGAGGCTCCGGAGGTCGTGCCCGACGGAGGCCACGAGCTCACCGGCCGCGTCCTGACCGATCCGCAGGCCCAGCCGCCGCGCTTCGTCGGCGACGAACTTCGGCAGCTCCCAGGCCTTCCACGCGGCCACGGTCTCGGTGCGCACCTTGGCCTTCTTGAGCTTGTCGATCAGAGCCTTGCCCTTCATGCCGCCCTGATGGACGAGGATGAGGCACAGCTCCTCAGGTGGGTCGACGGCGACGGCCACCAGTTGGTCGACCACCGCCGGCGGGCACGCCCCGACGTCGTCGATGACGGCCACGATGTGGGTGGAGAACAGCGACCCCCCGATCACCTCGGAGAGCATCGAGTTCTCGAGGGCATCGGCTGTGATCTCGTTGATGTCCGCCTCGGGGTGGGCCGCCAGCGCACGGGCCTTGGTGTCCGCGACGAGGCGCTGCGCCAGCAGGCTCTCGGGCCCGGTGATCAGCAGCGAGGTCCCGAACGGCGAAGAAGTCACGCGCCCTAGCATGCCAGTGACCGGCGACGATCCGCGCGTCCTACTCCCCACGCCACGTCCGGGCCACAAGACGATCGCCGTCCAGCGCGACCGCGATCGCCCCATGCTGATCCGTGCGGAGCACCCGCATGCCGTGATCCTGGGCCAACCTCACCGTCACCTGCGCCGGATGCCCGTAGTCGTTGTCCAGTCCGGCGGATGCCACGGCCAGCGTCGCGCCGGTCTCGGCGAAGAGCCTGGGTTCCTGCCTGGACGAGCCGTGGTGGGGCATCTTCAGCACGTGCGCCGCGAGCGGGACGCCGTGGAGACGCGCGCTGCGCAGCGCCGCCGCCTGCCCCGCCGGCTCCGTGTCACCGGCCAGGAGCAGGGTCAGTCCCCGGACCGACACCACGCCGACCACCGACGCGTCATTCTCGGCGACACCCTCCCCCTCCGCCTCAGGGACCGCACCACCGGCCGGCTCCCAGACCGAGGCCGTCCGCCACCGCACCTCCCCCACGTTGAGGTCCTCTCCTGGGCGCGCCGGACGCACTTCCGCGCCGACGGCCCCTGCCGCCTCGCCGAGCCAGGGCGGCGGTGGCCCCGCGCGCGTCAGGATGAGGGCGGGACGGTACCGGGCGATCACCGCAGCCGCCCCGCCGGTATGGTCCGCGTGCCAGTGCGTGAGGATGAGCAAGGGCACCGACGTCACACCCAGACCGGCGAGACAGTCCGCCGTCGCCTTCACGTCCGGGCCGGCGTCCACGAGCACGGCAGCTCCCTCCCCCGCCCTCAGCACCGTCGCATCACCCTGATCCACGTCGCAGAACACCGCCGACCACGGGCCCGGCCACCCTGGCGGCGCGGGACGCACCAGGCAGGCGAGGATGAGGACGGCCGCGACGAGGAGGGCTCCCAGCGGTGTCCGGAGCAGAGTGGGCAGCAGCATGACCAACGCTGCCACGGCGACGACGACCACTGCCACTGCCGCGGGCCGGGCCTGCCACTCCCACGCGGGAGTGGGGAGGGAGCTTCCCGCCTCGGCGAGCCAGATGATGGGCTGGGCGCACCACCCGGCCAGCCATCCCGGTCCGGCCGCGAGGACGGGAATCCAGCACAGCATGGCGGCGGCCAGACCCAGCACGGTGGTGGGGCCCACGAAGGGCCCGGCCAGTGCGTTGGTGATCACCCCCACCACTGACACCTGGTCACTGATCAGGGTGACCAGTGGCTGGGTGGCCATCTGGGCGCTGAGGGGAACGGCCACCGCCTCGGCTGCCCAGCGCGGGGCCCACCGGGTCATCGCGCCGACGAGCGGCGGCCCCAGGAGCACGATGCCCGCGCAGGCGAACACGGACAACCCGAAGCCCACCGACCGCCCGAGCCACGGGTCCAGCCACAGCAGCGCCAGAACGGCGACGCTGAGCGCCCGCACGCTGCGTCGTCCGGTGCCGACTCCGATCGCGGCGAGCGCCACGAGGCCCATCGCCGTGGCACGCAGCACCGAAGGCTCCTGCCCACAGACCACAACGAAGGCAGCCACCCCGCCCACGGCAGCCAGCCGAACGGCCCACCCGCGGAGACCGACGGCGCGGACGGCCGTCAGAACTACGGACAGCATCAGGGTCAGGTTCGCTCCCGACACGGCCATGAGGTGCGTCAGCCCGGTCACCTGGAACCGGTGCCGCATGTCGTCGTCCACGCCGGAGGTATCCCCCACCACCAGGGAAGGCACCAGCGCCGCCTGGCTCGGCGGCGAGTGGGCCACCGCATCCCGCAGGCCCCGGCGCATGGCGGTGGCCGACGCGTCGAGCAGGCTGGGGCGGCGCACCACGTCACGCAATGAACGCAGGCTGAGAACCGCAGCGACCGCCTCCTCCGGCCGGGGCGCCCCAAGGCGTACCGTCGCGATGTACTGCGCGCCCACCTCGGCGTCGAGCAGCTGTGCGCCCGGGGTGCCCGTGGCGAGAACAACCACCGGCACCGATGCGCTGATCCGGCGCCCACGGGCCTCGACGTGCACCAGCTCTGCCCGTGCGACGGTTGTGCCCGAGGAGAGCTGAGGCTCGGCGAGGAGCTGGACTCTGACGGTGCCGATGGCCCTGTCCCTGGCCAGCTCCGCCACAGGTGAGTTGTGCCGCTGCCACGACTGCCATCCCGACGTGAGACAGGTCACCGCGAAGACCACGACCACAAGGCAGGTCCAGAGCCGGCCGAGGCGGGCGGCCACCAGGGCGATGAGCGCCAGCCCCACCACGAGGGCACCCAACGGTCCCGACTCCGGTCTCCACCCCGCAGTGGCGATCCAGGAAGCCGCCCACGCCGCGGCGGCTACCGGAACCAGGCGCCAGTCGTGGCCGTTCGACCTGCTCTGCTCATCACGCTCTGCGGGCTGCATGCCCCACTATCTGCACAGCGCAGCTCCTGTTCCCACGACCTGTTCCGGCTGTGGAGAACCGTTGCTACGCTTCGCCAGAGGGCCCTTTCAGGGCCCGGGCAGGGAGAGCCATGGCTGCCAAGCCCCGACTCCGGGTGGGACTTCTGGGCGCAGGCGTCATGGGGTCGTGTCTGGCCATGAATCTGGCCCGGCTCGGGGCTGACGTCACGCTGATCGACCGGAATCCCCAGCCGATGCAGGAGGCGAGCCGATACAACGAGGGGAAGATCCACCTCGGCTACCTGTACGGCGCTGACACCACGCTGAGCACTGCCCGGCACGTTCTCCCGGGCGGACTGGCGTTCGCCCGGCTCATCTCCCCACTCATCGGGAGTGATATCCGGGCCCATGCCACAACCAGCGATGACATCTACCTCGTCGATCAGGACTCCCTGATCGACGCCGAGGCGCTGGGGGCGCAGTTCGACGCCGTCAGCGACCTCGTCCGGCACCATCCCGAGGCGGCCGGCTACCTGACGGACGTGTCGAACGCCGCAGTGTCGCGGCTGTCGCGGGTGGAGTTGGAGAACATCGCTTCAGATCGGATCACCGCGGGATACCGAGTGCCCGAGCGTTCGGTCGACACCGGTTGGGTGGCCGATGCACTCGCCGAGGCGGTGATGGCCACCCCGCAGGTCACCTTCCTGCCTGGGATCACGGTGACGGGCGTCGCGCCGGGTGTCGACGAGGACACGATCGCGGTCTACGGCACTCCCGGATTTGAGGACCGCTTCGACGTGGTCGTCAACGCATTGTGGGGCGGACGGGTAGAGATCGACCTGACAGCGGGCCTGAGGCCTGCCCGAGGATGGACCCATCGGGTCAGATGGTGTCTCTTCGTGCGAACGACCGCCCGCGTCGATGTCCCCAGCGCGATCGTCGCCCTCGGCCCGTTCGGGGACATCAAGAACTACAACGGCCACGACTTCTACCTGTCCTGGTACCCGTCGGGACTGGTGGCGCACGGCACCGACGTCGTCCTCGAAGCGCCCGCACTCCCGACAGGGCCGGCCCGCGTGCAGTTCATCGAGGATGTGCGTGCCGGGCTCTGCGGCGCCATTCCCCGCGTCGGCGACGTTCTCGACGCAGCCGAGTCCATCACCGTGGCCGGCGGACACGTCTTCGCCGAAGGGCTCGGATCCATCGGCGAGCGGTCGTCGGATCTGCACAGGCGCGACCGTTTCGGCGTCACCCGCCTCGGCAACTATGTGTCGGTGGACACGGGCAAGTTCTCGACCGCCCCCTGGCTCGCAGACCGTCTTGCCCGCCAGCTGATGGGCGTGACGTGACGAGCCCAACGGCGCACGGTGCGGTACCCACCCACCCGCTCGTGACCGCACTGGTGCCGACCTACAACGGGGCGGCGTTCATCCAGCGCACACTGGACAGCCTGGCGGCGCAGACCTGGCCGCATCTGGAGATACTCATCGGCGACGACTGCTCGACAGACGACACGCTGAACATCGTCAGCGCCTTCGCTGAGGGGCGCGATGACACACGGGTCGTCCGCCGGATCACGAACCTGGGCTGGCTCGCCAACAGCAACGACCTCATGAGCCGGGCCCACGGGGAGTTCATGTTCTTCGCCTTCCACGACGACGTCATCGCACCGGAGTACACCGAGCGCCTCGCCGCGGCGCTGTTGTCGGCCCCCGACGCGGTGCTGGCATTCAGCGACATGACGGTGACGCAGGTGGACGGCTCAGTCACCACACACGTGTTCGACGACCTCTCGAGCCGGCGCTGGGCAGCGGGGCGTGGGATCGCTCTGGCGCTGCGTCCCCCGAACTGGTGGGTGCCGAATCGTGGCGTCTTCCGGAGCTCTGCCTACCGTCGGGTGGGCGGCATACACCGCAACGAGTCCGGCGAGTACTCGGCCGATTGGACGTGGCTCCTCCATCTGTCCCTCCTCGGCCGATTCATCCGCGTCCCGGTGCCGATGTGCCACAAGTTCTACACGGTGTCCAGTCTGAGCAAGACCTGGGCGCACGACCCGGAGCATCGCACCGCCCTGCTGAGGGCTGGTGTGGCCGAGGTCAATGGCAGCTCGACCTCCGCGGTGACCCGGCTCGTCGTGTTGTGTCCGCTCCTCTTCAGCCTGTACGCGCCATCCTGGCTCCGGGACCTGGCGAAGCGGGTCATGGGGATGCGCTGACGACCCACGGACGGCCGGTGGGCTAGACCCTGACGAGCGCCCGCAGCTTCTCGAAGGTCTTGGGCCCGATGCCGCTGACCTCCTGCAGCTCCTCGATGACGGTGAAGCCTCCGTTCTCCTCACGCCAGGCCACGATGCTGCCCGCCGTCACCGGCCCGATGCCGGGCAACGACTCCAGTTCCGAGGCGGAGGCGGAGTTCAGGTCCACCGCGCCGTCTCCCTCGGACCCACCACCCGACGTGGCGGCAGGACCGTGCACCTCGCCCTGCGGTTGGTCTTCGGTGCCGATGAGGATCTGCATCCCGTCGCTGACCGGGGCGGCCAGATTGAGCTGCGCGGGATCAGCGCCGCCGTCCAGCCCGCCGGCCGCGGCGATGGCGTCCTGCACGATCGAGCCCTCTGCCAGCGAGACCACACCGGGCTGCACCACCGCTCCGGCCACATGAACGCGCAACATCACGGGCGGACCGGGGCTCGGCGTGGGTGGCTGAGGGGCCGCCGACACGGAGACGGGCGCGAGGGGAATCTCGGTGGCCGAGGATCTGGCCAGCGCCGCGACGGCCACGCCCACTCCGCAGAGAAGAAGCACCGCGACCACCCACAGGTGTTTCAGCGTGAGTGGCCGCCGCGGTGGAAGACCGGAACCGCTCACGCGCGCGGATAGGGGCTCAAGCAGCTCTGTGGACGGCGCGGGTACCGGCTCTGCCTCCACCGCGGCGCGCCTGGGCCCGCACAGCGGGGGCCGCCCCGCGCTCACGAACGCCAGACGGGCCCGGGCAAGCTCGTCTGCCTGACGCGGATCCATGCCTCCTTGTTCGGCGGCTCCGCGCCCCATTTTCCATCCCCGCCGAGGGGTGTGGAGAACTCAGCTGGGGACGAGGCTGAGCATCTTGGGCAACCTCGCGATGACCTTGGCGATCCCGCGCCCGTCCAGCGACCGCTGGACGCCGGGATCCGCCATCGCTGCAGCCAGTGCGTCGTCCTCGGAGATGTCGGTGGGCACCTCGATCTTGGCCCGGATCTTGCCCTGGATCTGCACCACCATGGTCACGGTGTCGTCGACGGTGAGGGCCGGATCCGCCGTCGGCCACGAGCTGTGGGCCACCGAGGGCGCGTGACCGAGCATCTCCCACATCTCCTCAGCCACGTAGGGTGCCACCACGCTCAGCGCCTGCGCCACGAACTCGGCGGCCTCCCGGACCGCGGGATCTGCAGGACCGGCGGAGCCGTCGATGGACTTGCGAGTGGCGTTGACCAACTCCATCACCCGGGCGACGGCCACGTTGAACCGCCCCGAGTCCAGCAGCATGGACACCTCCCCGATGGCCTTGTGGGTGGCCTTCCGCAACGCCGGGTCCCCGAGCGAGACATCGGCATGACGCGTCGAGGTCACGTCCGCGGCGATGCGGTGGGCGCGCTGCAGGAATTTGAGGCTGGATGCGGGCGACAGGTCCGCCCAGTCGATGTCGTCCTCCGGCGGGCCGGCGAACACCATGGTCAGCCGGACCGCGTCCACGCCGAACTCGTCGATCTGCCTGCCGAGGTCCACGCCATTGCCCAGCGATTTACTCATGGCCTTGCCCTGGTTGATGACCTGACCCTGGTTCAGCAGACGCAGCATGGGTTCGTCGAAGTCCACCAGACCCATGTCGCGCAGGACCTTGGAGAAGAAGCGCATGTAGAGCAGGTGCAGGATGGCGTGCTCGACGCCCCCCACGTACTGCGCCACGGGCATCCAGCGCCTCACGTCGTCCGGGTCGAAGGGGCCCTTGTCGTACCCCGGCGAGCAGTAGCGGAAGAAGTACCACGACGAGTCCACGAAGGTGTCCATGGTATCCGTGTCCCGCTGAGCGGGGCCCCCACATCGCGGGCACTGGGTCGAGACCCAGTCCGTGGCCGAGGCCAGTGGCGACGTCCCCTTCGGGGCCAGCGCAGCACCGCGGAGGTCAGGCAGCCGGACCGGCAGCTGATCATCCGGGACGGGCACCTCACCGCAGGCGTCACAGTGCACGACGGGAATGGGGCAACCCCAGAACCGCTGCCTGGACAGCAGCCAGTCACGCAGGCGGAACTGGATGGTGCCAGTGCCTAGGCCGTCGGATTCCAGCTGTCCGATGATCCGCGCCACGCCAGAGGTCTTGTCCGCCAGGCCGTCCAGGATGCCGGAGTTGATGTAGGCGCCGTCGCCATTGGTGGCCACACCGGTGTGTTCCGGATCCGTGCCGTCGACATCGATGACGGTGCGCACCGGGAGCCCGTACTGGCGTGCGAAGTCCAGGTCGCGTTGGTCGTGGGCGGGGACGGCCATGATGGCGCCGGTGCCGTAATCGGCAAGGACGTAATCGGCGGCCCAGATGGGGATCCGCTCCCCGTTGACCGGGTTGACGGCGTGGCGCCCGAGCCACACCCCCGTCTTCACCCGTTCGCTGGACTGCCGCTCGATCTCCGTCTCCTTCTTGACCTGTTCCAGGTAGGTCTCGAAGGTGGCCCGCTCCTCCTCGGTCACGAGCTCCGCGGCCAGCGGTGCGTCGGGGGCGACGACCATGAAGGTGGCGCCGAACAGCGTGTCCGGGCGGGTGGTGAACACTGTGATGGGTTCACTGCGGCCCTCGACGGCGAACCTCACGTGTGCGCCCTCGGATCGGCCGATCCAGTTGCGCTGCATGGCCAGCACATGGTCCGGCCAGCCTCCCTCCAACTGCTCCATGTCGTCGAGCAGCTGCTGCGCGTAATCCGTGATCTTGAAGTACCACTGGTTCAGCTTGCGCTTGGTGACTTCGGTCTTGCAGCGCTCGCACCGGCCGTCGACGACCTGCTCATTGGCCAGCACGGTCTGGTCCGTGGGACACCAGTTGACGAACGAGTCCTTCCGGTAGGCCAGTCCGCGCTCGTAGAAGCGGTTGAAGAGCCACTGCGTCCACTTGTAGTAGTCCTCGTCGGAGGTGTGCAGGCGGCGCGACCAGTCGAAGCTGAGCCCGTAGCGCTTGAAGGACCGGGCCTGGGTCTCGATGTTGTTGTAGGTCCAGGTGGCCGGATGAGAGTCCGCCTTGATGGCCGCGTTCTCCGCCGGCAGCCCGAACGAGTCCCAGCCGATGGGGTGCATGACGTCGTAGCCCTTGAGCCGCCAGTACCTGGCCAGCACGTCCGCCATGGCGTAGGCCTCCGCGTGACCCATGTGCAGGTCTCCCGAGGGATAGGGGAACATGTCCAGCACGTAGCGCCGCTCGCGGCTGCCGTCGTCGAGGGGCCGGAAAGTGTCGTTCTCCTCCCAGAAGGCCTGCCACTTCTCCTGGGCCTGGACCTTGTCGTAGTGTCCCGCCTCTTGGCTCACGACTCTCTCCTGCGTTCGGGCATCAACGCGCCTGGCGACGCGGTTGCTCAATATACCCGGCCGACCTCCGGTGCCGGCACCAGCTCAGGCCAGGAGCGCGTCCACCTCAGCAGCCGTGGGCGGCTGCGCACCCTTGCGCGTGCATACGATGGCGGCCGCCGCCGCGCCGTGCGCCAGCGCCCCCTCCACGTCTCCGGGATCCTGGGCATAGGCGGACAGGAAGCCGGCCATGAACGTGTCACCGGCCCCCACCGTGTCAACAACGTCCACGGGCCGTCCGGGAGTGCGGACGCGACTTCCGTCCGGCTTGACCGCCACCACGCCGTCAGCGCCGAGCGTGACGATGAACATGGACAACCCGTATTCGCCGACCCAGCCCTCCGCGTAGCCGAGGGGGTCGGAATCGTCGTCCACGAGCCAGGCGATGTCCTCATCCGAGGCCTTGGCGATGCCACCGTGCTTCCCGACGGCGGTCAGGAGGTCAGCGATGAGGCCGAAGTACTCCGCCCGGTCCGGCAGCGTGGAGGGCCGGACGTTGAGGTCGAAGCTGACCGCCGCGTCCGTGTTCCGGATGAAGTCCAGGATGTGTTTGGCACCGGGGCCGATCACTGCGCCGATGGAGCCGAAATGCAGCCAGTCCGCTCCGTCGAGGGGCGGCAGTTCGCCTGACTGCCAGTTGAACGCCGACGTGCCCGCGAAGTGGAAGTGGTAGCTGGCATGCCCCGCCTCGTCGAGCGAGACCACCGCCAGCGAGGTGGGGTCAGCAGTGGACACGGCGAGACTGAGATCCACACCGGCGCCGTCGAGGTGGCTGCGCAGCTGCCTGCCGAAGGCATCCGTGCTGAGGCGCCCGAGGAAACGTGTGTCCTGACCGAGTTTGGACAGCGCCGTCGCAGTATTGAAGGGGCCACCCCCTGAGCGCGCGATCCAGCGACTCTCGGCAGGGGAAATCATCTCCTCCGGCATGAGATCGATCAGGGCCTCACCACACACGACGAAACGCATGGCTGCACCCTACGGCACACCCACCCCTCCGGGAGCCTGGAGGTGCCTCAATGGTGCCAGCGCCTCGGCGGGACGCCCTCGCGGTGGAGGCGGTTGAGGAGTCCGCCCACTGTGTGCTGGGGATTGCTGCGTGCCAACTGCTCCATGCAGGAGCTCTGGGCGGCACCCTGACCGTTCAACCACGATGCCATCCCCAGCAGCGCCACGACGTTGTCCTCAGACGCCGCCGGGGCGACCGTCCGGGCGGCCAGCAGGTTCAGCCACATCACCTCCGCCGTCAGGATGCTGAGCCTGCTCAGGACCGCCGCGACGCGGTCCTCGTCCTCCAGCAGCACGGCCAGCGTGCACGCCTCCGTGGGACTGAGGGGCTCGTCGGATTCCACCAGCTCGGCCAGGAGGTCCATCGCGTCCGCCGGGGAGAGCGACATCACCAGGGCCTCCGCGGAGGCCACCTCGTCAGCGGGGAGAGGTTCGTGGCGCTCGACGGGCGCCACGGCCTCCTCCCTGTCCGCACAGATCCTCACTCCCTCGTAGACTGCCTGGGCCTCCAGCGCGCTGGTGCTGCACTCGATCTCCTGCGGCTCGAGGTCCGAGGTGAAGAGCCACGTCGTGCGGCCATCGGTGACCATCGCCTCGAGGACCCGCTGCTCACCCACCACCGCGACCAGTTCGGCGACGGCCAGGCTGGCCGCGTCCGGGTCTCCGTAACCGATCACGACGAAGCGGCATTCAGGCACATGCGCCGAGGCGTTGATGATCTGATCCGCCACCTGATCGAAGTGGTGGACGAACCAGTCCAGGTCCAGGCGTGCGCAGAAGGACACCGTCCTGCCGCTCAGCCCCATGACAACGCAGGAGTCTGAGGGGTGGAAGCCAAGCATGACGGCTGGCATGGCGAGAAGATCGGCACGCGTGGTGCCACGGAGTACTGGTGTGCTGCTCATGGCCCACTCTTAGGCAGTCAGTGCCCCATCAACCACTCGGGTTGCGCGGTGTGGACAACCCGCGTGGGTAGGCTGGCAGCACTATGACCAACCAGCAGTGGCCGCCCCCGGGCGGACCGGACAACTCGCCCTGGTCCCATCAGGATCCCGGCTACCGTCCCGCCCAGTTCCACGACGTTCAGGGCAGGGACCCGCGTCAGCCGTTCGGCCATGCGCCGGTGCCACCGCCGGATCCTGGGCTCATGCGCCCGCCCCGGCCGCCGCGAACCACACTGTGGATCGTTCTGGGGGCAGTGGCCCTGATCGCAGCCCTCATCCTGGGGATGCAGTTCCTCGGCGGCGCCGCTGAGGAGTCCACGAGCCCCGCGCCGACCGTCGCGGCAGGGGAGCCCTCGCAGAGCCGTTCGGGAAACTCCATTCCCTTCGAAGGCAATGGCGACGGCATCTTCGAGATCGTGCGCCACCAGTGGACCGACGACGGGCTGCGGCTTCGCATCCGGGTGGAGATCGAGGAGGGCGAGTACATGTTCGGCCTTTTCGCGTTCAACAACGAGTCGCGGGAGGCCTACGACCCCATGGACCCGTATCCCTTCAGCGTACGTGCGGGGCTGCCGTACGAGGCGGACGTGTTCTTCCCGATGCCCAACTCTGATTCGACGATCGTGCTGGCCACACCGTCAGGGCGGGTAGCGCTCAACGCGCTGCCCGTCGAGGGAAGCTAGCTCATGGGCGGTGCCGAGGCGGGCTCGTTCTCGCTGGCCTCGGCCAGCTTGCGCCGCTCCTCCACCGCATCCGGGTGGTCCTTCGAGAGGAGGAGCACGCCGTAGACGGCCAACGCCCCGGTCACGAGCATGCCCAAGGCAGGTCCCGGACCCATCCCGATGCCCTCCCCCAGGACGATGAGGCCGAAGAGGACCGCCACGAACGGGTCCACCGTCGTCATGGTTCCGACGGTGATCTCCGCAGGCCCAGAGGCATAGCCCTGTTGGATCATCCATACGCCCAGGCCGTAGCAGGCGAGCATCATGGCCACCGTCGCCACCACCTGGAAGCCCGCGAAGGACTCTCCGTGCTTCAGCACCAGGTCCATGGCCGCCTTCATGAAACCGGAGGCCAACCCGTAGAACGTGGCACCCACCGAGGACCACATCATGGCTTTCGCCCAAGGGGCAGCCTTCGTGGCGAGGTAGGACAGGACTGCGCAGATGACGCAGACCACGAGGAACGCGAAGAGCATCGGCAGGAATTCGACCTGCTTCTCACCAGTGGCGAACAGCGACGAGAACACCGTGAACCCCACCACGCCGGCAACCGTGACGGCTACCGCGACCCACATCTTCCGCGTCAGCGCGTGCTTGTGGATCCGCGAGGCGAGCAGCACCGACCAGGGCACGGCCAGAATCCCGACGGGCTGGACGACGGCGACCGGCGCGAAGGACAGCGCGACGAGGTGGATGCTCGCGCCGGCGAACACGAAGACCAGGCCGAGCAGCCACTTGGGAATCCTGAACAGCCGTAGCAGGCCGGCGAAGGTGAGGGTGTTCGACGATGCCGTCGCCGTCGGGTCAAAGGTTGACTTCACGCCCAGGCTCTGCAGCACCGCCCCACTTGCGAACAGGAAGGATGACACTACCTGCATCCCGATGGCGAGCCAGATCACGCGCGCTGCCTTTCAGTCGACCGTTCCCGGCAGCCTACATGGCCCGTGGGCCGCCCCCGGTACGACGTCAGGAGTACACGACCACCTTGTCGCCGACCTTCGCGGCGTCGAAGAGGGCCGCGACCGCGCCCTTGTCCCGGACGTTCACGCACCCGTGGGACGCGCCGTTGTACCCGTTCCTGGCGAAGTCCGCAGAGTAGTGGACCGCCTGACCGCCGCTGAAGAACAGGGCATAGGGCATCGGGGTGTCATACAGGCTCGAGACATGGTCCCGGGACTTCCAGTACACGGAGAACACGCCGTTGCGGGTCGGCGTCAGCTCCGAACCGAACCGGACGTCCATCGCCATCCGGATCTCGCCGTCGATCACCCAGGCGAGCCTGCGTTGCCCCTTGGAGATGCAGATCACCCTGCCCGTAAGGCAGCGGTCGTCCAAGGCCATGGATGGTGGCGCCTTGGTGGGCATCACGTTGTTGAGCTCATCAGTGGTGGGGGTGCGGGTCATGCCGCGCAGCCTGTCCTTCGTGCGCTGATCCACCTCGCCGGTCACCGGGATCTCGCGCTTGGCCTGGAATCCCCTGACCGACTCGGCCGTCCTGGAGCCGTACACGCCGTCGATCTTGGCGTCGTACCAGCCGATCTGCTTCAGCCTTGCCTGAAGGTCCTTGACCGCCTCACCCTTGCTCCCCTCTGCCAACAACGCCGGACCGGGGCGGAGCACGTTGTACATCTCGTCACGCGTCGGTGGGCGGGTCATGCCGTGCAGCACGTCCAGGGTGGCCTGGTCGACCTCCCCGGTGGTGGGCAGGCCGCGCTTGGTCTGGAATCCCTCGACCGCCAACTCCGTGGCGTCGGCGTAGACCCCCGAGATCTTCCCGCTGAACCATTCGAGCTGCAGCAGGCGGTGCTGGAGATCGCGCACCGCGTCGCCCTCGTCCCCGGCCTTCAGGAGCGCAGGCACCGCCACCGGTGAGGGGGACGGGGTGGGGGTGGGCGTCGGGGATGGTGTGACCGACGGCTCAGGCACGACTGACGGCGAAACCGGCGCAGAGGGCTTGGCAGGCGTTGAGGGAGGCAAGGGCCGCACCGTCGGCTCCGGCGCTGCGGTGCTCGGCGCGCCCACCGTGGGTACCGGGCGTGGGGTCGCCTCCGGGGCGCACGCGCCGAGCAGCAGGGCCGCCGAGGCCAGGATGGCCACGCCGATACGACGGACGCCGAGGGGGAAGGTCACGGAGGTCCTTTCGTGGGAACGATGGACGTTGTCCCCCGCATCATAAGGGCGTCGATGGGGCGTTCCGGTGACGACACGTCCGGGGGCGTTTCGGCTCATGGCACTTCCTCTCGGCCTCTCACCTTGAAGACGCCTCAGCGGCCCCAGGGGTTGCATCCGGATTCAGGCCCGTCCGCGGAGGCTCTTTCTCCGCTCGCGCCAGTCCGGGAGCAGGGAATCCATCCAGGACACGAATCGCGGCCCGTGACCGCGTTCGTGCAGATGGACGAGCTCGTGCACCAGCACGTACTCGAGCGCCGAGGGGTGATGCTCCGCGAGGGCGATGTTGAACGTGACGGCTGCGGTCGTCGTGTTGCACGTGCCCCAGCGCGTGGTCATGCGCCGCAACCGGATGGATCCGGCCCGCCTGCCGACGCGTGGCTCCCATCGGGCCCGGAGAGCCGGCAGTGCCACGTCGAGCTGGCGTCGGTAGAGGGCCTCCAGCGCTCGCCGGAGCCCATCCTCATCCGGACCCGAGAGAACAATGGTCCGGCCCTCGACGACGGCGGAAGCGCGCGCCGCCGCCTCCGTGCGCAGCTCGTACCAGAGCCCCCACAGCCGCGCGCGCCCACCGTCGACCAGAGGCTCGCGCGGCGGCGTGGCCATGCGGACCCGAGTCTGCGCCACCGCGATCCACTCGCTGTGACCCGCGACGAACTCGCGCACGGCCGACTCCGGGACACCAACGGGTACGGACACCGCCACCCTGCCGTCAGGCGGCAGAACTCTCACCCGCAGGTTCCTGATGGCCTTGTACGTCACCTCCGCCTCGATGCCCGCCACGCGCAGCAGTGCCGACGGCTTGGACGATCCTCTGGGCATGGGCGCCATGATACGACCGGCTCCGGACAGTCAGGGCGAGGGGATCTCGCCGGAGCCGCGACAGACCAGCCTCGTCGGGACCACGATCTCGCGCGCAGCCGAGGTGTCGCCGTCCATGCGCGCGAAGATGAGCTCGGCCGCCTCCCGACCGATACGGCGCGGATCCTGAGCCACCACCGTGACCGGTGGGGTGAGGTGCTCCGCCATCGGGATGTCGTCGAAGCCCACCACGGCGAGCCGGTGCTCGACGCCCGCCTGACGCAACGCCGTGATGGCGCCGATGGTGATCAGGTTCTGGGCCGAGAACAGCGCCGACGGCGGGGTGGAGGAGGCGACCAGAGCCGCGACCGCAGCGGCCGCCCTGCCCTCGTCGCTCAGGCCGGTGACCACGAGGCCCGGGTGGAGGTCCAGGCCGAGCTCACGGCACTCGTCCAGGTAACCACGGCGCCGCTCGCGGGCGGTGAAGATCTGTTCGTCGTCGCCGAGGAACGCGATGCGACGGTGTCCGTGCCCGGCCAGATGGGCCACCGCCAGCCGTGCCCCGGCATAGTTGTCGGACAGGACGGTGTCGCCGATGACGCCGGAGGGCCGCCGGTCCACGAACACTATGGGGGTGCCCCGCTCGATCTCGCGCGCGAGGTAGGTGTGGTCGTGCCCGACGGTGGTGAGGATCAGGCCGTCGACCCGCCTGCGCAGGAACGCCTCGATGGACTCCCGCTCCCTGGCGGGGTCGTCGTCGAGGCTGGAGGCGAACACCGCGACGTGGTGAGGGCGCGCCACATCCTCCACTGCCCGGTGCACCGACGCGGAGAACGGGTTGGCCACATTGCCCACGAGGAGGCCGAGGGTGTTGGTGCGGCCCCGACGGCGCAGGTTCCCAGCGTGGAGATCGGGCTGGTAGTGCAACGCGGTGATGGCCGCACGAACCCGCTCCCGGGTCTCGGCTGCCACCTTCGGGTCTCCGTTGATGACGCGCGACACGGTGGTGACGGCGACACCGGCGCGGGCCGCGACGTCCTTCATCGTGGAGCGCGGGACGGGCGCGGTCACTGCGCCACCCGCCGCGTCGCACCCGTGATGGCTGAGAGAACCTCCTCGTAGCTGGCCGTCGCGGCGTCGAATGATCCGTTGTTGCGGCCGTGCCGGAGCACCTCGATGCGATCCGCCACCGCACGGACGTCGTTCAGGTTATGGCTGATCAGGATGACGCCCAGCCCCATGTCCCTCAGCCGCTCCACGTAGCTCAGCACCTCAGCGGTCTGGCCCACCGAGAGCGAAGCCGTCGGCTCGTCCAGCACCACAAGCCGCGGCTGACGCACCAGCGTCCTGGCGATCGCGACGCACTGGCGCTGCCCCGCCGACAGG
This sequence comes from Tessaracoccus pujii, assembly GCF_055326215.1. NCBI lineage: Bacteria > Bacillati > Actinomycetota > Actinomycetes > Propionibacteriales > Propionibacteriaceae > Tessaracoccus > Tessaracoccus pujii. The sequence goes on from NZ_JBUZNP010000002.1 coordinate 185,012, forward strand.
TGGACGAGCGGAGCCCTCAGATCGGGGATCCGTGCGTTGAGCTGGTCCAGGTAGGACCTCGCGAGGTCGTCCATGCGGTCCAGATCCAGCAGCCCCGAGGAGCTGAGCTCCCGTCCCAGGAAGATGTTCGACGTCACGTCCAGGTTCTCCGCCAGGGCGAACTCCTGGAACACCGACGCGATGCCCATCGCGAAGGCCGCTTGGGCCGACGCGATGGTGACGGGCCTGGAGTCCAGAAGCACCTGCCCCGAGTCGGGTTGGTACACCCCCGAGATAATCCGCGCGACCGTCGACTTGCCCGCGGCATTGTCTCCCACGAGTGCCACGACCTCGCCAGAGCTGAGCTCCAGGTCCACGTCAACCAGCGCCTGGACGCCACCGAAGTGCTTGCTGACGGCCGAGAGCCGGAGCAGCGGCGCGCGAGCTTCCATGGCGATCATCCTTCCATCGATCCGGCGGGCGAGGCGTTGATCAGGTCGTGAATCGCCACCAGCGCCCCGCGTGCGCAGCCGTCGACAGGGAACGCCGGGTCCGCGAGGAGCTCGTCGACGGAGGGCAGGAGGGGGCGGCCACGGACGGCGTCACGCAGCGGAACGACGAACGGCTCCCCCACCGTCGCGAGGTCCCCACCCCACGTGATCCGCTCAGGAGCGATGACGGTGGCGAGGTCCGCCAGCGCCGTGCCGATGAGACTCCCAGCGTCGGCCACCACCTGCCTGCATCCCGGGTCGCCGTCGCGGACCGCCTTCACGATGGCGCGCAGGTCCATGGCCCCGTGACTGAGCCGGACCAGCTCGGCCAACGCCTCACCCGAGACGACGGTGTTGAGGCATCCGCGGGCGCCGCAGCGGCAGATCTGCCCGGCCGGGTCGACGCGGACGTGCCCGAGGGCGCCTGCACCGCCCCGAAACCCCTGATGGACCACACCGCCGAGGAGGAAGCTCGACTCCGTGGTGTGGGAGGCGTGCACGTACAGCGCAGACTGGACCCCCCTCAGCGCTCCCAGGCGGGACTCGGCAAGCGCCCCCGCGTCCGCCTCCTTGACCACCAGCACGGGGCGCTGGATCCGCGCGGACAGCAGCCGGTCGACGTCGAGCTCCTCCCATCCGGGTAGCTGGAATGCCCCGGCGCGGCCACCACGACCCACGCTCGAGGGCAGGGCGAGTCCCAGGCCTCCGATGTGGTCCATGGAGGCGCCCACCTCGTCGGCGAGGTCCGCCACCAGCATGGCGGCCCGGTCCAGCGTCGTGTCCGAGCGGTGGTCCATCGGCAGCGGCAACCGCTTGGATGCGAGCACCTCCAGCGTCGCGTCGGCGATGACGAGGACCAGCGACCGACGGTCGATGTGCATTCCCACCGCGAGCGCAGATGAGGGCTTGAGCGCGACAAGCTGGGCACGGCGGCCGGAGCGGGTGGTGGCGCTGGTGACGACGACATCCTGCTCGAGGAGCTGTTTGACGATGTTGGACACCGTGGCCGGCGACAGCCCGGTCGCGCTGGCCAGTTCTACCTGCGTGATGCGTCCGTACGCCTTCACTGCTTCAACGATGCGCGCACTGTTCGCCTCGCGCAGTGAGGGCTGCGAGCCCGGCGCGCCAACGACCCTGTTCACGCTTGAAGGCTAGCAGGAGGTGCGCGGGGAGCATCAACGTTGTCTTCAGTTCGCGAAGTCACTGTGGCGGGTAACGCCCTTCGGGGCCACATTGCATAGCCCCTAGTCAGGCCGAGTGGTATCGATTGCATGATAACAATCCGATAACGCTTGAGTTTAAGAATTGACGCCAATGGCCGAAGCCGCTTACCTTCTACACATCGGGGGCAGCGACGGCGAATGTCGCACGCCAGCGGAGTCGAAGGAGACACGGGAACGTATGGACGACGGTCACGTCTTGCTCGCGATGCGCAGCATCACCAAGGAATTTCCAGGGGTCAAAGCCCTGGACGGTGTCACGATCAACGTGCGCCGAGGCGACATCCACGCCATCTGCGGGGAGAACGGGGCGGGCAAGTCCACGCTCATGAAGGTCCTGTCGGGGGTCTACCCGCACGGCACGTACAGCGGCGAGATCGTCTACGAGGGCGAGGCGATGAGCTTCGGCGGCATCAAGGCGTCCGAGGAGCGCGGCATCGTGATCATCCACCAGGAGTTGGCCCTGATCCCGGAGCTGTCGGTCACGGAGAACCTCTTCCTCGGATCGGAAGTGACCTCCGGGCTCCTCATCGACTGGCAGTCGGCACGCCTCAAGGCGCTGGACCTCCTGGCGCGAGTCGGGCTGGACATCGACCCCGACACCCCGATCAAGACGCTCGGCGTGGGCCAGCAGCAGTTGATCGAGATCGCCAAGGCGCTGGCCAAGAACGTCAAGCTCCTCATCCTCGACGAGCCCACCTCGGCCCTCAACGAGGACGACTCCCGCAACCTGCTCGACCTCATGCGCGGCCTCAAGGCACGCGGCATCACGCAGATCATGATCTCCCACAAGCTCAACGAGATCGCCGCCATCTCCGACGCCGTGACGGTCATCCGCGACGGGCGCACCGTCGAGACCTATGACGTCGTGGCCGGTCAGGTCGACGAGGACCGCATCATCCGCGCCATGGTGGGTCGCTCCATCGAGAACCGCTACCCCACCCGCGCCCCGCACATCGGCGACGTGCTCTTCGACATCCGCGGATGGAACGTGGAGCACCCCTCCATCCCGGGACGCCTCATCGTCAAGGATGCGCAATTCGACGTCCGCGCCGGTGAGGTCGTCGGCTTCGCCGGTTTGATGGGAGCCGGTCGCACGGAGCTCGCGCGGTCGATCTTCGGCCGCTCCTACGGGCGCTGGCTCTCGGGCGAGATGCACCTGGGCGGCAAGCGGATCGAGACGCCCACCGTCGCCCGGGCGATCGAGCAGGGCATCGCGTACGTCACGGAGGACCGCAAGACGCTCGGCCTCAACCTCATCGACGACATCAAGAGCACCATCGTCTCGGCCAATCTCAAGGACGTCGTGACGCGCTTCCTGCTGAGCCTGCGCAAGGAGGCGGCGGTGGCGGAGAAGTACCGCACGGACCTGCGGATCAAGGCGCCGAGCGTCGACGTCGGTGTGGCCACCCTGTCGGGAGGCAACCAGCAGAAGGTGGTGCTCGCCAAGTGGATGTACCCCGAGCCTCAGCTACTGATCCTGGATGAGCCCACCCGCGGCATCGACGTCGGAGCCAAGTACGAGATCTACAAGCTCATCCACGCGCTCGCCGACTCCGGCAAGGGCGTGGTCGTGATCTCCTCCGAACTGCCCGAGCTCCTGGGCATCTGCGACCGCATCTACACCATCTGCGAGGGCCGCATCACCGGCGAACTGGCCGCGGCCGACGCCGACCAGGAAACCCTCATGCGACGAATGACCACCACCAGCACCACCTCAGCCGCAGCGCTGCCGGCCTGACCCGAAACGGACGAGAAAACTATGAAGGCTTTGAAGCAAGTTCTCGGAGGAAACCTCCAGCAGTACACGATGGCCCTTGCGCTGGTGCTCCTCGCGGTCGTCTTCGACGTGGCCTCCGGTGGCCGGATGCTCACCTCGTCGAACTTCCAGAACCTCATCTCGGGCAATGCCTACGTGCTGATCCTGGCGATCGGCATGGTGATGGTCATCGTGATCGGGCAGATCGACCTCTCGGTCGGTTCGGTGGCCGGCTTCGTCGGCATGACGACGGCGCTGACCACGGCGACCTACGGCTTCCCGTGGTGGGCCGGCATCCTGGCCGGTCTGCTGGCCGGCGCCCTCATCGGCGCCTGGCACGGGTTCTGGCTGGCCAAGGTGGGCATCCCCGGCTTCATCACCACGCTCGCGGGCATGATGATCTTCCGAGGCCTGGTGATCTGGATGTCGCAGTCCATCTCCGTGCCCGTGCCCACCGAGTACAAGTTCTTCGGCGCCGGCTACCTGCCCGAGTGGGGTCCTTCGTTCACAGGCCTCAACAACTCGACGCTGCTGCTCGGTATCCTCGCCGCGGCCTGGATCATCTGGAGCGAGTTCCGGCGCCGCTCCCACGCCCTGGAGCGCGGGGTCGAGGCCCCCATGTGGGCCACACTGGTGCGCATCGCCCTGATCGTCGCGGTCATCGGCTACGTCACCTGGCTGTTCGGCAGCGGCCGCCCCGGCACGTCGTTCCCCATCCCGGGCGTGATCCTGGTGATCCTCGTCATCGTGTACCACGTGCTCACCCAGCGCACCCGTTTCGGCCGCCACATCTATGCCGTCGGTGGCAACAAGGCGGCGGCGGCCCTGTCGGGCGTCAACACCGCAAAGACCTACTTCCTGGTCATGCTCAACATGAGCTTCCTTGCGGCCATCGCCGGCATCCTGTTCGTCGGACGGGCCACCGCCGCCGGCCCCTCGGACGGCACGATGTGGGAGCTGGACGCCATCGCTGCCGTGTTCATCGGCGGCGCGGCGGTCTCCGGCGGCATCGGCACCGTCGTCGGGTCGATGATCGGCGGGCTCGTGATGGCCGTGCTGAACAGTGGCCTCATGCTGATGGGCGTGGGCGCGGACCAGACGCAGGTGATCAAGGGCCTCGTCCTCCTGGCCGCCGTCGCCTTCGACGTCTACAACAAGCAGCAGGGACGTCCATCCATGATCGGCAGCTTCATGCGGTCCTTCCGCAGCGAGCCCGCCGTCGCCGCACCCCCCTCCCCCGCACCCGAGGTCCCCGTGGAGGAGGGTCCGGTGGTGGACGCCGCCGACACGATGCCCACGCAGGCCAGATAACCGCTTCACCCCCTCAGGGTGGTGCCGATTGGCACCGACCCCTCACCCAGTGCGCCCTGCGCATGTCACCCGGGCACAGACGCCCGTCCCCGAACCGGATCGGCCGGTCGGGAACTTCCGAAAGGTACTGCAATGAAAACGAAGGCAGCTGGCCTACTCACGGGCCTCCTCGTCACCTCGCTGGCGCTGACCGCCTGCGGTGGCGGACGCGAGGGAACCACGACCACCGATCCCACCTCCTCCACCTCCTCCAGCGCCGCCGCGGCTGAGGGTTTCGCCGCCGACGCCACGATCGGCGTGGCCCTGCCCTGGCTCGGCACGCAGAACTGGAAGGAGGCCGAGGTGATGTTCGCCGAGCAGCTCGAGGCCGCCGGCTTCGCCTCGCTGATCCAGGCCGCCGACAACAAGGTGCCGCAGCAGCAGCAGCAGATCGAGGCCATGATCGAGCAGGGCGCCGAGGTCATCGTCGTCGGCCCCGTCGACGGCACGCAGCTGGGCTCCGTCCTGGAGAAGGCGCACGACGCGGGCATCGAGGTGATCGGCTACGACCGTCTCATCGAGAACACCACCGCCATCGACGGCGTGGTCCAGTTCGGATCGATCCGCACCGGCGAGCTGCAGGGCCAGTCCCTCCTCGATGGCCTCGAGGCGACGGGCCCCGGCCCGTACAACATCGAGCTCTTCGGTGGCGGCCCGGCCGACCCCAACGCGCCGAACTTCTTCACCGGCGCCATGAGCGTCCTGCAGCCGAAGATCGACGACGGCACCCTCGTCGTGGTGTCCGGCCAGCAGGAGTTCACGCAGGTGGCCACCCCCGACTGGGACAACGCCAAGGCGCAGGCGCGCATGGACTCCCTCCTGTCCGGAAACTACTCGGACAAGACCATCGACGGCGTGCTCTCCCCCAACGACGGCATCGCCCGCGCCATCCTGACCTCCGTGAAGCAGGCCGGGATGGACCTGCCCGTCGTGACCGGCCTTGACGCCGAGAACGAGTCGATCATCTCCATCGCCGCCGGCGAGCAGTACTCGACCGTCGCCAAGCCGACCGACGCGCTCGTCGCGAAGACCGTCGAGCTGATCAAGTTGCTGCAGACCGGTGAGGGCCTCCCCGCCACCGACGACACCGCCAACAACGGCAAGGTGGACGTCAACATCTACCAGCTCGACCCTGTGGTCGTGACCCAGGCCAACGCCGCCGAGGTGTTCGCCAACGATCCCGACCGCCTGGCGCTGCTCGAGGGCTGATCCTGAGCACGCACGAGGGGGGCGGGTCCGCGAGGGCCGCCCCCCTCGTGCGTGCTCGCCGGTTCGTCGCGCTCTCCGGTCGGAATGGAGTTGAGCCGGACACGGCTCTCGCGGAGCCGCGACGAGCCTGGATCCAGTGTCAACCTCGTTCCTGCGGGATTTGAACGAGCAAACCCTCGCCAGACCCGGTTCCGGCTCGACGGGGGTGCCCGGATGCCGTGTCCGGCTCGACGGGGGTGCCCGGATGCCGTGTCCGGCTCAACGTGCTCCCGCGGATGCCGTGTCCGGCTCAACGGGCTCCCGCGGATGCCGTGTCCGGCTCAGACCCTCATCCAAACCGGGGAGACCGGCCAGCGCGGATTGCCCCAGGCTATCGTTCCACGATATATTTCTATTGTTTATCGATAGGAGAATCGTCATGGGACGCATTGTCATCACAGTGCTCCGCCTCGTCATCGCCGTCGCGCTCGCAGGCTCGCTCGCCGTGCAGCTGGTCCTCCTGCCGTTGCTCTGGCTCGACATGGACGGCGCCCCCGCCTGGACCCGCGTCGCCGTCGTGACCATCCTCGCGCTCGGGGTGATGGCCCTGCAGGCGTGCGGGGTGTGCATCTGGCGGTTGCTCACGATGGTCCGCCGCGACACCGTCTTCTCCCACGCGGCGTTCCGCTACGTCGACGTCACCGTCGGCGCCATCGCGGCCGCCTCAGTGCTCACCTTCAGCCTGGCGGTGGTGGCCGCCGTCACCAACCGGACCATCCCCGGCGACGCGGTCGCGCCGGGCGTCGTCGCGCTCCTCTGCGGCGCCTCGCTCGTCATCGCGGGGGTGGCGATGCTGGTCCGCGTGATGCGCGCGCTCCTGGTGCAGGCCGTGGCCACGGCGGCCGAGGCGCGGGACCTCAAGACCGAGCTCGACGGGGTGATCTGACGTGCCCATCGTCGTGACCATCGACGTCATGCTCGCGAAACGCGGCATGGCAGTGGGCGCGCTGGCCGAGAAGGTGGGCGTCACCCCCGCCAACCTGGCGGTCCTGAAGAACGGGCGCGCCAAGGCCGTGCGGTTCAGCACGCTGGAGGCGCTGTGCGAGGCGTTGGACTGCCAGCCCGGCGACATCCTCCAGTGGCGGCCTGAGGGGTAGCGGTCAGCTTCCGGGGCGCCCCAGCTTCGCGACGAACCGTTCCCGGTCGACCACCACACGCTTGTGCGTGCCTGTGCTGATGACGGCACTCTCGTCGCTGGCCGTCACGGCGAACACGAGGGCACGACGGTCGACGTCAGTCAGGCTCACCTGAACCGTGACGGTCGACCCGGGAACGGTCGCGGCCTGGTGCGATACGTCGACGTGGGTGCCAAGCGTGATCTCGCCGTCGTCCAGGTGCCCATGAAGAGACTCGATGCAGGCCCACTCGATGACGCCCACCAGGTAGCCGGTGGCCAGGACCTCCGGCATCGACACGAAATCCGGCGACTCCGGCAACAGGTGCGGCACGGTGCGGTGCGGGGGCACCTGGTAGGTCATCGTGTGTGACATGCCTGGACGCAGGGTCTCTTTCACGGCTTCTCCTGAACTCGACTCGGAGTGGGCACCCACATGCTAATCCCCGGCGCGGCACGCGACGGCGGGGTAGCGTCGGAGACGACCACTCACCCCAGGAGGCCCCCATGTCCCTGACCCTGATCGAGAAGTCCCACGAGGCGGCCGACATCTGGGCGTTCCGCTTCCGCAGCGACGAGCCGCTCGCCTGGGAGGCCGGCCAGTTCGTGCGGGTGGAGGTGCCCCACGACAATCCCGACGACGAGGGCACCACCCGGTGGTTCACCAATTCCGCCGCGCCCTACGAGGGAATCCTGCAGGTCACCACCCGCGTCACGTCCACCACCTTCAAGCAGGCACTGTCCAGACTCGAGCCGGGCGAGAGGATCGAGCTCCTGGAGGATCCCGACGGCGACTTCACGTGGCAGGAGACGGATATCCCGACCGTCTTCGTGGCCGGTGGCATCGGCATCACGCCGTTCCACAGCATCCTCAAGCAGAGGGCCCACGACGGCGACCCGCTGGCGGTGACCCTCATCTACGGCAGCAGCTCCGACGACGTGGCTTTCGGCGACCAGCTGAGGCAGTGGCAGGAGGCTGACCCCGCGCTCACCGTCCACAGGGTGGTGGGCGAGCCCCTCTCGGTCGAGGTGCTGAAGCGGCTGGTGCCCGAGCTCAACCACAGTCTGGTCTACCTGTCCGGCCCGGAGCCGATGGTCGAGGCTCTCGGCGGGGCCCTCCGCGACGCGGGTCTGCCGGACCCGCAGCTGAAGGAGGACTTCTTCCCGGGATATCAGGCCGACGACATCTGAGGGTCGCGCAGAAACGGACAAGACCCCGCCATTGGCAGGGCCTTGTCCGTTCGGTGGAGCTAAGGGGATTCGAACCCCTGGCCTCTTCCATGCCATGGAAGCGCGCTACCAACTGCGCCATAGCCCCATCGCCGCCTTCCGGCGACTCGAAGAACGATAGCGCACCTCAAGCCAGAAGGAAAATCGCGGCGAGCCGCTAGTCAGCGCCTCTTGACCAGCTCACGCGCCAGGGCCGCGACACCGAACTCGTCCTTTGACTTGGCCACCGCCAGCACCGGGACCCCGAGCCCGCCCAGCGTCTTGGCCGTGGGCTCGTCCCACGCCAGGACGTGCACGCCGTCGCGGTGCCCGAGCAGGTTGACGTAGGCCGAGGCCAGCGAGGGTTGGGTCAGCAGGATCGCCTGCCAGGCGCCGTCGGACCACATCTGAGTCAAGCGGGGGTCCAGGGAATCGACGTCCACCATGGTGTAGATCTCCAGGCGCTCGACGGTGTAGCCCTTGGCGCGCAACCCGTTCTCCAGGTTCGTTGAGAGCTGGTCTGCGCAGGCGATGACCACGCGCTCCTGCCCCTGCGCCACAGGGAACATCTCGACCAGCTTCTGCGAGCTTGCCGTGCCCTCCGGGGCGAGGTGGACGGTGATGCCGCCGTCCTCTGCCGACAGCTGCGTGGTGGACCCCATCGCCGCGACCCTGGTGTTCGCGGGAATCTCCCATCCCCGCTCGCGCAGGGCCCACACGGTCTGCGCGGAGGGCAGCACCACCCAGTCCGCCCAGCCGAGGATGTTGTCCGCCGAGATGAGCTTGGCCTCCTGCAAGGAGACACAGTCCACGCGAAGTCCGTTCTTGCGGAGCGCCTGCGCCAGGCGTCCCTCCTGGCGCGGCAGCAGGACGCGGATGCGGTCGTCGCCCGGCACCTCGATGAACGGTGACTCGTCGTCGTGCTCGGCGGAGAGCTTCACCGAGGCCAGCGCCTCCGGAGAGAAGAACCGCTCGGCACGACGCTCCTTGAGCGCGGCAGCCGCGTTCTCTCCGGTGCGGACGGCGTGGAACTCGGAGGTCGGCAGCCCCACCTCCAGCACGTTGCGCTTGGTGCCGTCGATGGCGAAGACACCGGCCTTGAGCGACAGGATCCCCCGCCGCGACGCCAGGGCCCCCACCGGGGCCATGTAGGTGGTGCCGAGCCCCACCAGGACCGCCCGCTCCGCGTCGATGCAGATCCGGGTCTCGATGTCGTCGAACCCCTTGAGCGCGGCGACGATGTCGTCGTCGTCGCGACGGCACTCGAGCGCCAGCGCGCCCTGTCCCGGGGCCGTGAGAATGGGGAGGTACTCGGCGATGCGGTCGGCCAGCCCCAGCGTTTCGACGCCCGCCGCGGAGAGCACGACGGCGTCGAGGTCTCCGGGCTCGAGGTGGCGCAGGCGCTCCTCGAGTGAGCCACCGACGTCGACGAAGGTGAGGTCCGGGCGGAGCGCGCGCAGCTGGGCGATCCGGCGCAACGACGTGACGCCCACGCGCGAGTGCCGGGGCAGCGCCGCCAGGGTGACGCCTCCGCGGGTGCACAGCACGTCGCGGTGGTCGCCGCGCGGCAGCACGGCGGGAATGGTGAGGTCCTGCGGCTTGTCCGACAGCGGGATGTCCTTGACCGAATGGACCACCACGTCCACCTCGTGGGCGCGCAGCGCATCTCGCAGTTCCATCGCGAAGACGCCCTGCGAGTAGCCGTCGGGCATGTGGACGGTGTCCTGTCCCGCCGACGCCACGGGCACGATCTCCACCTCATGTCCCGCCTCGCGCAGCGTGGCCGCCACCATCTCCGAACGCGCCAGCGCCAGCGCGGACGCGCGTGTGCCCAACCGAAACTTCACCGTTGATTCCTCTCTGAAGTGCCCGGGGCTAGCTTCTCACGAATGCGCGGCGGCCCGAGCGGCTGCCGGAAGAGCATCCGTGATCCGGGCCATGGCGGCGTCGTCGTGGGCAGAGGACAGGAACCACGCCTCGAAGGCCGAGGGCGGCAGGGCCACCCCGTGGTCGAGCATCGAGTGGAAGAAGCGCGCGAACGCGGCCGTGTCCTGCGCCTTCGCGTCGTCGTAGTCTGCGACGGGCTCCTCCCGGAAGAACACGGAGAACAGGCTGCCGGCGCTCTGCACGACGTGCGGCACCGATGCGGCGGTCAGTGCGTCCGCGACGGCGACCTGCAGCTCGGCCGAGCGGCGGTCCACCTCCCCGTACACGCCGGCGTCGGCCAGGCGCAGCGTGGCGAGGCCGGCCGCCGTGGCCAACGGGTTTCCGGACAGGGTGCCCGCCTGGTAGACCGGCCCCACCGGTGCCAGCATCTGCATCAGCCGGGCCGGGCCCGCGAGGGCCGCCAGGGGCATGCCCCCGCCCACCACCTTGCCGAAGGTCACCAGGTCCGGCAGGTAGCCGCCCTCGAGCCCCAACCACCCGGCGGGCGCGACGCGGAAGCCCGTGAGCACCTCGTCGAGGATCATCAGCGCGCCGTGGCGGGCCGTGAGGTCGCGGATGGCGGCGTTGAAGCCGGGCGCCGGCGGGACGACGCCCATGTTGGCGGGCGCGCCTTCGGTGATGACGGCCGCGATCCGCTCCCCCGCCTCGTCGAAGACTCGGGCCAGCGCCTCGATGTCGTTGTAGTCCACGACGATCGTGTCCGCCGCCGCGGCCTGCGTGACGCCCGCGGAGCCTGGGAGCCCCTGGGTGGCGACGCCCGACCCGGCGGCCGCGAGCAGCGCGTCGGAGTGGCCGTGGTAGCAGCCCGCGAACTTCACGATGGCGTCGCGGCCGGTGGCGCCGCGCGCCAGCCGGATGGCGGTCATGGTGGCCTCGGTGCCGGTGGAGACGAAGCGCACCTGCTCGGCCATCGGCACCCTGGCCCTGATCACCTCGGCCAGCTCCACCTCCGCCGCGGTGGGGGCACCGAAGGACAACCCGCGCGCAGCGGCTGCCTGCACGGCCGCCACCACCTCGGGATGCGCGTGTCCCAGCAGGGCCGGGCCCCAGGAACAGACGAGGTCCACGTACTCGACACCCTCGGCGTCCAGGATGTAGGGGCCGCGGGCCGACGAGACGAATCTCGGCGTGCCCCCGACGGACCCGAACGCCCGCACGGGCGATGAGACGCCGCCGGGAATCACGCCGCGCGCCCGCTCGAAGAGCCGGTCCATGCCTGTCACTTCATCCACCCCGCCAGTTCCAGTGCCCAATAGGTCAGCACGATGTCCGCTCCGGCCCGCACGATGGCGGTGACCGATTCCGTGACCGCCCCCTGGCGGTCGATCCAGCCGCGCTCGGCGGCCGCCTCGATCATTGCGTACTCCCCCGACACCTGGTAGGCCGCCACCGGCACATCCGAGACGGCGGCCACGTCGGCCAGCACGTCCAGGTAGTACCCCGCCGGCTTCACCATCACCATGTCCGCGCCCTCGGCGAGGTCCAGCTCGGCCTCGCGAAGGCCCTCGCGCCGGTTGGCGGGATCCTGCTGATAGGTCTTGCGGTCACCGATCAGGGTGGAGGTGACGGCCTCGCGGAACGGGCCGTAGAACGAGCTGGCGTATTTCGCCGCGTAGGCGAGGATGGCTGTGTCGGTGTGTCCGGCTCCGTCGAGCGCGGCCCGGATGGCCTCGACCTGACCGTCCATCATCCCCGACGGCGACACGACGTGGGCGCCCGCGTCCGCCTGGGCGATGGCCATCGACGCGTACGCCGCCAGCGTCGCGTCGTTGTCCACGAGGCCGTGCGGGGTGACGAACCCGCAGTGTCCGTGCGTGGTGAACTCGTCGAGGCAGGTGTCGGCCATGACGACGGTCTCGTCGCCGACGGCGTCGCGCACGGCCCGCAGCCCGCGCTGCAGGATGCCGTCCTCGGCCCATCCCTGCGTGCCGGTGTCGTCCTTGTCTGCGTCGTCGGGCACGCCGAACAGCATCACACCGCCGATGCCGGCGGCCACCGCCTGCTCGGCGACGCGGCGGACGCCGTCGAGGTCGTGGCGGTGCACGCCCGGCATCGAGGAGATGGCCCCGGGCGCCTCGGCGACGAACACGGGCAGAACGAGCTGCGAGGCCCTGGGTTCCACCTCGCGGACCAGTCTGCGCATGGCGGGAGTGGTGCGGAGCCTTCGCGGCCGCATCTGGATCATGGGTGTTCCCTTCCTATGGACGAGATCGCCCGGATCAGTCCCTCTGCATCCTGTGTCGCCGCCACCGCCGCGACACTCGCGCCCTCGCGCCGCAACGCCTCCGCCGACGGTGGGCCGAACGCCACCACCGCGGTGTCGTCGCGCCAACCGAGCAGCCGGCCGACGGCGGCGCCGGCCGATCCGGACGTCACGGCCACGGCGTCGAACAGCCCATCGCGCCATTCGTACACCAGCACCCCGGGCAGGTGGTCGAGCGGCTCCATCGTGTACAGCGGCAGCACCTCGACGCCGTAGCCCTTGGCACGCAGCGCGTCGGCCAGCACCGTCGACGACAGGGCCGAGCCGGGAATCACCACGCGGCCCGAGCCCTCTGGCCAGGCACGCGCCAGGGCGGCGGCGCTGGACTCCGCGGCCGGCACCAGATCCACGGTCAGGCCGGCCGCCTCCGCCGCCGCCGCTGTCCGGGGTCCGACGGCGGCCACCCGGGCGCCCGCCGGCACCGTCAGCCCGAGCTCGGCGATGACCTCCAGCGTGGCCGCGGAGGTGAACGCCACCCAGTCCGCGCGATCGAACGAGCCGTCCGGGCGAAGCGTGACGCGGCGTTGGACCGGCTGCGCGACCACCTCGGCGCCGGCGGCCCGCAGCGCGTCCGCGAGGGCGCCGTCGGCCTGGGTGAGCAGGATCCGCAACCCCGCCAGCACCGCCGGGCCGCGCCAGAGCGAGGTGTCGTCGTGCAGCTCCTCGAGGCGCGACGGCCGGCTCGCGCCGAGTTCGGCCACGTCCGAGGCGCCGTGGTGGATGAGCTCCTCCGCAGCGGTCTCACCCGCACGGGCCGTCATCTGGACCCGCGTGCGCGTGGCCGTGGATCCGTCGATGGCGAACACGCCGGCCACGAGTTCCCCGTCGCGCCCCCAGGCGCCGATGGGCGCGGCGCACCCCCCGCCCAGCCCGGCGAGCACGGTGCGCTCCGCCTCGACCGCCTCCCGGGTCGCGGGATCCTCGAGCGCGGCCAGTTCTGCCCTCACCGCGTCGTCGTCCGCCCTGCACTCCAGCGCGAGGGCGCCCTGGCCGGGGGCGGGAAGGATGTCCAGCAGGTCCGTGATGTGTCCGCCCAGGCCGAGCCGGGCGAGGCCGGCCGCGGCCAGCACGACGGCGTCGAGGTCACCGTCGGCGACCCTGGCCAGCCGGGTGCCGACATTGCCGCGCACGTCCACGTACAGCAGGTCCGGCCGCTGCGCCCGCAGCTGGGCGACCCGCCGCGGCGATCCGGTGCCGACGGTCGCCCCCGGCGGGAGCTCCCTCAGCGTCAGGCCGTCCCGGGCGCAGAGCGCGTCGCGGGCATCCGCCCGCAGCGGCACGGCCGCGATGACGAGTCCCGGGACGGCGGCGGTGGGCAGGTCCTTGAGAGAGTGCACGGCGAAGTCACAGCGACCTTCGAGCAGCGCCGTGCGCAGCTCAGCGGCGAACACCCCCAGGGTGTCCAGCCGCGTCAAGGACCCGCGCTCCACATCGCCGCCGGTCCTGATCCGCACCAACTCGACGGCGTGGCCGCGCGCGCGGAGCGCGTCGGCGACCTGCTCCGACTGCGCGACGGCCAGCGCAGAGCCGCGGGTGCCCAGGCGCAGCCTCACCGTGCCAGCCGATCACAGCCGGCGATGACCGAGGCGATCCCGTTGCCGTCCACCCAGGCGCCGACGAGGTCCACGCCCACCGCTGCGACGGCCTCCTGGTAGTACTCGCGCGTGGCGTGCTCCATGCGGGTGGGCATGGACTCCCAGGACACGGACGCGAACCCGGTCACGTCCCTGTCCGCGAGCTCGATGCCGAGAAATCGCGAGGCATCCGCCAGCGCGTCCGCCCGCGTGGGGATGAGCTGTTCCGGGTAGGACAGGCGCAGGATCTCCTGACCGTCGCGCCGCGCGCCCGGCCACTTCCACGAGTAGTGGGTCAGCGCCTTGGCATGGATGGAGTCGTCGCGCTCGCCCACGAGCAGCCCGGACCCGATGGGGCCCTCCAGCAGCCCGGGGTGGGAGACGCCCAGCACGGCCAGGCGCGCCGTCACCACCGGCGGAGGCGTGAGATCGATGCCGATGCGGGCCAGCAACGCGCAGGCCGACGCGGCCGAGGACGCGAGCACCAGCCGGTCCGCCGTCACGGTCTCACCGTCGGGCAGGCCGACGGCGAACTGGCCGCCCGAGCGTCGCAGCGACACCGCCGGCGAGGCGAGCCGGATCTGCCCGCCGCCCGCCACGATGGCCCCGGCCAGCGCCTCGGTCAACCGGAACATCCCGCCGACGGGCTGCTCCACGGCCGCCACCCCCGGACGGCGGACCGCCGCGACCGCGCCCAGCAGGGTCCCCTGGTGCGCCAGGGCCTGGGAGAGCCCGGGCGCGAAGGCCGCCAGCGGCATCCTGTCCGGAGCCAGGGAGTAGACGCCCTGCGCCACGGGCGCCACCAGCCTGACGAGGGCGCCGTCGCCCAGGCGCGCGCGCACCAGCTCGCCGACCGTGGTGGCGTCCGCCCCCACCTCGGGCGGCAGGTCGGCGTCCTGCGCCAGGCGGCGGAGGTCCTCAGGGGACAGCGCCCCCAACGCGGGATCGTCCAGGGAGGCCGGGATGCCCAGCACTCCCTCCGCCATCGGCCACACGCCGTCGGGCCGCCAGATGTGCGGCTGACCCGCGGGGCCCGCCACCTCCAGGCCGAGCTCCTCGCAGAGCGCCCGGCCCACACCGCCACGGACGGCGTAGGCCTCTGCGCCGGAGTCCACCCGCACCCCGCCGATCTCGATGGATGCGATCATCCCGCCCAGTCGCGTGGACGCCTCCAGCAGCGTCACCGTGCGGCCCTGCTGGGTGAGGCGGTACCCGGCCAGGAGCCCGGCGAGGCCCCCGCCGACGACGACGGCAGTCACAGCGTGTGGAGGAGCGCCACCAGGTCGGTGAGCACCCCCGGGTCGGTGGTGGGGGGCACGCCGTGGCCGAGGTTGACGATGTGCGCCGGGGCCGCCCGGCCGCGGTCGACGACGTCACGCGCGTGAGCCTCCAACGAGTCCCATCCCGCGGCGAGCCGTGCGGGATCGATGTTGCCCTGCAGCGGCAGGCCCGGCAGGACCGCGGCGGCCTCGTCGAGCGGTGTGCGGTAGTCGATGCCCATGGCCTCGACGCCGCAGGCGGCCATGTCGGTGAGGATGTGCCGGGTACCTGTGCCGAAGTGGATCCGCGGGACGCGTCCCTCCACGGCCTTCAGGACGGCGGCGGAGTGCGGCGCGACGTGGGCCACGTAGTCCGCCCGGGTGAGGGCACCGGCCCAGGAGTCGAACAGCTGGACCACGCGGGCCCCTGCGTCGACCTGCACGTTCAGGAACTGCCCGGAGAGGTCCGCGCACCAGGCCAGCAGCCGGTGCCAGGACTCGGGATCCGCGTGCATCATCGCCCGCGCGGCGAGGTGATCACGCGACCCGCGCCCCTCCACCAGGTAGGCCGCCAGCGTGAACGGTGCCCCCGCGAAGCCGATCAGCGGCGTGTCCTCCCCCAGCTCGGCCACCACCATGCGGACCGCCTCGGTGATGGGGCTGGTCTCGATCAGTGCGTGCCGGGTGACGCGGGCCACGTCCGCCGCGGTGCGCACCGGCTTGTCGATGACCGGGCCCACACCGGAGTGGATCTCCACCTCGACGCCCGCCAGGACCAGCGGTGTCATGATGTCGGAGAAGAAGATGGCCGCGTCCACCTTGTGCCGTCGCACCGGCTGCAGCGTGATCTCGGCCGCCAGCTCCGGGATCAGGCATGCCTCCAGGATGGTGGTCCCCTCGCGGAGGGCACGGTATTCGGGCAGCGACCGGCCGGCCTGGCGCATGAACCAGACCGGCAGACGTTCGGGACGGTGTCCGCTGAGCGCGGAAAGCATGGAAGTCATTTGAACACGATTCTGCCTCATCAAGCGTGCGTGGTTGAATAGGGACCACTGTGACTATGCGCGTGTTCTCCATTCAGCACGACCGGCAGGGCCTGCCGGAGGTTGAACGTGTCAGCGCATGCGTCGACGATGTCGCCGGCCGCCTCACCTCCCTGCCGGAGGTCAACGGGGCGATCGTGCTCAGCACCTGCAACCGGGTCGAGATCCTGCTGGACACCACCGGCGGGGCCTCCAACTCCCACCTGCGTGCCGCCCTCAATGCGGGCTTCGACGCCGCGCCCTCCTGGGACCTCTACCTCGGCGAGGCGGCTCTGGGGCACGTCTTCCGGGTGGCTGCCGGGCTGGACTCGATGGTGGTGGGCGAGCGCGAGATCGCCGGGCAGCTCCGTCGGGCACTGGCGTCGGCCCAGGAGAACGGATCGGCGTCGCTGCCGCTGAGCATCGCCGTCGACGAGGCCCTGAAGACCTCCCGGCGCATCGCGCACGAAACCGCGCTCGAGAGCGCCGGACGTTCCGTGGTGAGCGTGGGCCTGGACCTCATGGGGATCCCCGACTGGTCCGAGGCCACGGTCACCATCGTCGGCACCGGTTCATATGCTGGCGCGGTCGTCGCGGCGCTGCGCGCCCGCGGGGTGGCCCAGCTGCGCGTGCACTCGGCCAGCGGTCGCGGTTCCACGTTCGCCGACAGCCACGACCTGGCCCACGTCGCCACCCTCGCCGACGCGCTGACCGGCACGGACCTGGTCGTCACGTGCCGCGGCATGGGCTCACCCGTCATCGATGTGGCAGATGTGCGCGGCCCGCAGCGTTTCCTGGACCTGTCGCTGCAGCGCGACGTGGCACCGGAGGTCGCGGCGTTGGTGGGCGTGCGCGTGGTGGACCTGGCCTCCATCCAGGCCTCCATCCAGCCGTGCTTCGCCGACGACACGCGGCGCGCGGAGGCGCTCGTCGACGCCGGCGTGGCGGACGTCCTGACCAGGCTGCGGGCCCGGATCGTGGACCCCGCCGTCGTGGGCCTCCGCCAGGCCGTGATGGCCATGGTGGACGACGAGGCCGCCCGCCTGCCCCAACGCCCGCTCACGCACGACGACGCCGCCCTGGCGCTGCGCCGGCTCGCCACGCGGCTGCTCCACGTGCCCTCCACGAGGGCCCGGCTCGCCGCCGAGCGCGGCCGCACGGAGGAATACCTGCTGGCCATGGCCGAGCTGTACGGCATCGGCCCCGAGGTGGTTGACCCGGACGCCATAGAGTCCCAGCACTGCCCCGTCACCCACATGGGGGTCGAGGATCTCGACTCCGCCGAGGCCCGGGAGGCCATGTGACCCTCGCCCCGTACACCGCGGTCCTCTTCGCGTCGTACGGCGGGCCCAACGAGTCCGCCGACGTGCTGCCCTTCATGCGCAACGCGACCGCCGGGAGGGGGATCCCCGACGAGCGCCTGCTCGAGGTCTCGAAGCACTATGAGCTGTTCGGCGGTCGCTCCCCCATCAACGAGCTCAACGCGGCCCTGATGGACGCCGTGCGTGCGGAACTGGCGCGCCGCGGTGTGGACGTGCCGGTGGTGATCGGCAACCGCAACTGGCACCCGTACTTCGCCGACACCGTACAGGCCCTGGTCGACGACGGGCATGAGCGCGTCCTGGCGCTGGCCACCTCGGCCTACTCCTCCTACAGCGGATGCCGCCAGTACGGGGAGGATCTCCAGAGAGCCGCCGACGGCCGCCCCATCCACATCGACAAGGTGGACCCCTTCGCCGAGACGCCCGGGTTCGTCTCCGCCAACGCCCGCGCCCTCGTCGAGGCCGTGCGCCGGCTGCGGGCACGCATCGGCGACGGCGCACTCCGGGTGCTGTTCGTCACGCACTCCATCCCCGGCGCCATGAACGCGGCGTCGTCCACCGGCGAGCCCGAGCGTCGCTACGACGCGCAGCACCTGAGGGTCGCGGCCGCCGTGGCCGCCGAGGCATCCCAGGCTCTGGGCGAGGAGCTCGCGTGGGAGCTGACGTTCTGCTCACGGTCGGGGGCGCCGCATATTCCGTGGCTGGAGCCAGACGTCAACGACCGGATGCCCGAGGTACAGGCCGACGGCGTGGACGGGATTGTCGCGGCTCCCATCGGGTTCATCTCCGACCACATGGAGGTGGCCTTCGACCTCGACACCCAGGCACGCGAGACGGCCGCCGGCCTGGGCCTGCCCTACGAGCGCGCGGCCACCGTCGGCACGGACGCCGGTTTCGTGGCCCTCCTGGTGGACGAACTCCTCGCGAAGGCGGCCGCCGCGCGCGGCGAGGTGGCCACCCAGGGCCGCTGCCGGTTCTCCACAGGCCGCTGCTGCCTGCCCCGCCCCACCCCCACCGACAGGACCTCCGCATGAGCAAGCACCCGGGCCGCGACGAGCGCGACGAGCAGGACGTGGACCTCGAGGCCATCAACGCGCAGCCGCTGTACGCGATGTACTCGGTCTTCGCCACGGCCGCGCCGCTGCCGGCGTCCCGGTTCGAAGCCTCGGCGCTGGCCGTGGAACTGGAGGCCGCGCTCGGGACGGCCGGGGTGACCGTGCGCGGCTTCTACGACCTGGGCGGCTTCCGCGCCGACGCAGACCTCATGGTGTGGACGCTGTCGAACGACCCGGCGTCGCTGCAGGCCGGCTACCACGCCATCCGGCAGAGCGACCTCGGCTCCTTCCTGGAACCGGTGTGGTCCGTCATGGGCGTGCACCGCCCCGCCGAGTTCAACCGCACCCACGTGCCCAGCTGCTTCGCGGGCTTCGCGCCCCGCCCGTGGCTGACGGTGTACCCGTTCGTGCGCAGCTACGACTGGTACTACCTCGACGACGCCCACCGCTCGAAGATGCTCATGGAGCACGGCCTGGCCGGGCGCGAGTACCCGGACGTGGTGGCCTCGACGCTGTCGTCGTTCGCGCTGAACGACTACGAGTGGATCCTGGCGTTCGAAGCCGACGAACTGCACCGGCTCACCGACGCGATGCGCCACCAGCGCTCGGTGGAGGCACGGTTGCACGTGCGCGAGGAGACGCCGTTCTTCACCGGGCCACGCATCGGGCTCGACGAGTGGATCTCGCGGCAACCCCTCGTCTGATCGGCGCTAGGCCCAGCCCAGCTCCCGAGCCACGGCCACCAGGTTCTCCATCCAGTGCGCGTTGTAGTCCACCCCGAGCTGGCTGGGCATGGCGAACAGCACGTAATCAGCCTCGCTGACGGCCTCGTCGGCGCGCAGCATCCTCGCCACCTCGTCGACCGATCCCACCATCTGCGGGCCGGAGCGGGCCTTGGAGCCGTCGAGGATGCCGACGCTGTCGTGGTTGTCCCCTCGGAGCCCGAAATATCGGCGGTCGTCGTCGCTGGTCACCGGGAAGACGGGGCGGGTCACGGCGGCCAGTCCCGGGCCGGTATGGGCGTGCCGCCGGAACTCACGGCGGTAGGCCCGCAGCTGATCCGCCTGCTGAATGTGGAACGGCCGCCCGTCGTCGGCCAGCAGTAGCGTGGAACTCAGCAGGTTCATGCCCTGCTCGCCGGTCCACACCCCAGACTCCTGGCTCCCGGCACCCCACCAGATCCGGTCCGGCAGACCGGGGCTGAGCGGCCGGATGGGCAGGTCCGGGCCGTCCCCGGAGAACTGCGCGGCCGCCGAGTGGGCCACAGGCTCCCCGGAGATGGCACGGCGGAACCTGGCGGCCTTCGAGTGGGCGTGGTCCGCCCACGAATCGCCGTCGGTCAGGCGGTAGCCGAACTGCTTCTGTCCGTCGACGGCCTGCTCGGGGCTGCCCCTGCTGATGCCGAGCTGCAGCCGCCCACCGGAGAGGAGATCCGTCGCGGCGGCCTCCTCCGCCAGGTACAGGGGATTCTCGTAGCGCAGATCCACCACCCCGGTACCGACGTCGATCCGTGTGGTGACGGCAGCCATGGCGGCGAGCAACGGAAACGGTGCGGTGTGGGACTCCTCGAAGTGGTGCACCCTGACCCAGGCCCCGTCCAGGCCCACCTCGTCGGCGATCCGGGCGAACTCGACGTGCTGGCGCAACGCAGCGCCGGCATCGGGCACCCGGGCCCCCACCACATGGCGGTAGTGGCCGAAGGACAGGAACCCGATCCTCTTCATATCTGGCCTAACGCGACGTCGGGTGGAATATTCCCACGTTGTGCGCCACGAGGCGCCACGCGCCGTGGGCTAGACCGAGCTCCGAGAAGTGCGCGTTGCCCAACCCTCCGAGCACGCGTCCCTCAAGGCCCAGCAGCGCGTGGATGATCCGGTTGAGCAGCAGTCCGTGGGACACGACGAGGACGGTGCCGCCCGCGTGGGCGCCGGCGATCTCCTCGAAAGCCGGCAGCCCGCGCGCCACGACATCGGCCAGGGTCTCCCCCTCCGGCGATCGGCGGAAGTCCACCCCGTTGGCGTACTTGGACTCGTAGTCCGGCATGGATGCCTTCACCTCGTCCCACGTCAGCCCGGCCCAGCTGCCGACGTCGATCTCCATGAGCCGCGGATCGGTGCGGACGGGCTCGCCGGGGCGCACGAGTGTCGCGGTGTCCACCGCCCGCGACAGGGGCGAGGCATAGACGGCGTCGAACCGGACGTCGGCCAGCGCCGCGCGCGCGTCCTCAGCCTGACGGCGGCCGACGTCGTTGAGCGGCACGTCGGCGAGCCCCTGGAAGCGCTGCTGCGCGTTCCAGTCCGTCTGCCCGTGGCGGAGGACCAGGAGGCGCGTCGAGTGCTCGAGCCTCACTGCGCCGCGTCGTCGGGGGCCTCGTCGTCGTCCGGCTCGGGGAGGTGCAGCTCCAGCGGGATCTGCGGGCAGTCCTTCCACAACCGCTCGAGGTTGTACAGGGAGCGCTCCTCGGTGTGCTGCACGTGCACGATGAAGTCGATGAAGTCCAGCAGCACCCAGCGGTTCTCCCGGTCCCCCTCGCGCCGCACGGCCTTGTAGCCGGCCGCGAGCAACCGCTCCTCCACGCCGTCGACGATGGCGCCGACCTGGCGCTCATTGCCCGCCGACGCGACGAGGAACACGTCGGTGATGACGAGCTGCTCCGACACGTCGAAGGCGACGATCTTGTGGCCCTTCTTGTCTGCCGCTGCCTGGGCGGCGATCTGGACGGGCTTGAGCACGTCGTCAGCTACGGTCACTGGGAACTCCTGATCCGGAGGCCGGGTACAGCCCCCTCTTGGCGATGTACTGCACGATACCGTCTGGCACCAGGTACCAGATCGGCTCGTGGGCGTGGACCCGCTCGCGACAGTTCGTCGACGAGATGGCCAGGGCCGGCACCTCGAGAAGGGTGACGGCGTCCTCGGGGAGGTGGGCCAGGTCGTCGCGGGTCATCGGCACGCCCGGGCGGGTGACTCCGACGAAATGCGCGAGGTCGAACAGTTCGTCGGCGCCGTACCAGGTGAGGATCTGGCGCACCGCGTCCGCGCCGGTGATGAAGAACAGGTCCGTGTTGTCGCCTCGCTCGGCCCGCAGGTCCTTGAGAGTGTCGACGGTGTAGGTGTTGCCGGGCCGGTCGATATCCACCCGCGACACGGAGAAGCGGGGGTTCGACGCGGTGGCGATCACCGTCATGAGGTAGCGGTCCTCGGCGAGCGAGACCTCACGGTGGCTCTTCTGCCACGGCATCCCGGTGGGCACGAAGACCACCTCGTCGAGGGCGAACTTGGCGGCCACCTCGGATGCGGCCACGAGGTGGCCGTGGTGGATGGGGTCGAACGTGCCACCCATCACGCCCAACCGGTATCGGCGCGACTTCTCCTTGCGCGCCAGTGCGAGCTCCGTGGTGCTCACTTGGAGTGCGGGCGGCCCGACCCGAATCCGACGATCCAGGCGATCACGCCGACCAGCACTGCCAGTGCCAACGCGCCCATCACCCAGCTCGGCACGGGAGGTGCGGCAGCGGCGGTCTCCAGAAGAAGGCTCATGGCGCCCGATCCTAGCAAGGCGATGCCGAGGCGGCGGGCGTCGCGCTCATGTGCGGACCTGCCCGTCGCCCTCGATGACGTACTTGCTGCTCGTCATTTCCGGCAGCCCCATCGGCCCGCGGGCATGCAGCTTCTGCGTGGAGATGCCGATCTCGGCGCCGAAGCCGAACTCCCCGCCGTCGACGAACCGGCTGGAGGCGTTGACCAGCACCGCCGCCGCGTCCACCTCCGCGACGAACCGATCGGCGTTCTTCCTGCTCCGGGTGACGATGGTCTCCGAGTGCCCGGTGGTGTAGGCACGGATGTGTTCAAGGGCCTCGTCGAGAGACTCCACCACCTTGGCGGCGAGGTCCAGCGTCAGGTACTCGGCGTCGTACTCGTTCGCGGTGGCCGGCACGACGGCGTCCGAGTAGGCGGCAGTGGCCGGGTCACCGTGCACGGTGACCCCCGAGTGCCCGAGGGCGGCCAGGGCCATCGGCAGGAACTCGTCGGCCGCGTCGCGGTGCACCAGGAGGGTCTCGGCCGCGTTGCAGACGCTGGGGCGCTGGGTCTTCGCGTTGAGCAGGATGGCCAGGGCCTGGTCGAGATCAGCGTCGGCGTCGACGTAGACGTGGCAGTTGCCGGTGCCGGTCTCGATCACCGGCACCGTGGAGCCGTCGACCACCGCCTGGATGAGGCCCGCCCCGCCGCGCGGAATCAGGACGTCGACCAGCCCTCGGGCGCGCATGAGCTCGCCCGTCACCTCGCGGCCGCCCTCGACGAGATGGACAGCGTCGGGGGTCACGCCCGCGTCCTCCAGCCCCTTGCGGAGCGCGGCGACGGTGGCGCGGTTGGTGTTGAGCGCCGACGAGGAGCCCCTCAGGAGAGCCGCGTTGCCGGACTTGAGGCAGATGCCGGCCGCGTCCGCGGTGACGTTGGGGCGCGCCTCGTAGATGATGCCCACCACACCGAACGGCACCCGCACCTGGGTGACGGAGACGCCGTTGGGCAGCCTCCAGCCGCGGACCACGTCGCCGATGGGATCGGGGAGGGCGGCGAGGTCGCGGAGACCCTGCACCATGCCCGAGACGCGTGATGGCGTGAGCGCGAGGCGGTCGACGATGGACTCCGGTGTGCCGGCCTGACGGGCGGCCGCGACATCGGTGGCGTTGGCCGCCAGCAGTTCGGGCTCGGCGGCGGCGAGCGCGTCGGCCATGGCCGCGAGGGCGCGATCCTTGGCTGCGCGGTGGAGCGTGGCGAGTTCGACGGCGGCCCGACGGGCGGCGGTGGCCTGGGTCCGGAAATCCATGGCATCAGTCTATTGGCCCCCGCCCGAGCCCCTCCCCCGTCTCGACTCAGCGGAGATTCGTTCTCACCGTCTGGGTGCTGGGGATGTATGGGAGTTGAGCCGGACACGGCTCTCGCTGGAGGGCCTTGAGCCGGACACGGCTCTCGGTGTGGCGCGACGAGCCTGGCATGGACGTCGACACGGTTGGAACGATCAATATCGCCCTACCCCATCGTCGAGCCGCAGATCCGGCTCATGGATGCTGGTGACAACGGGAAACGGATCGCTCAGTCGGCGATCAAGGGGGCATGAGAGAAGACATCCGGATCCGCCTGGAACACGACGGCGTGATCAGTTCCACAGCACACCCTGAGCTCGACAGGGCGCTCAACGCCCTGCGTTGTCGCGGCGAACTGGCGGCGGTACTGCCCGGCATCTATTCGCTGCCGGATCGCGCACACGAGTTCGGCACCCGAATGGCCGCCGCCGCAGTCTCCACCCGTCCCTATATCGCCGTCGGCAGGGCAGCTGCGAGATCGAGTTGGTGGCCGGAACTCGAGTGCCCGGTGGTGTCACTGGTCCATCCCGGGGTTCTGGAGAACAGGTCCGGGTTCGAGTTCCATGAGCGGTTCATCCCCGAACCGATGGTCAACCGTGCAGGCGCCCTCCCTATCACTTCGCCCCCTCTCACCGTGCTGGATCTGATCCCCGACATCGGCTCGAGCGTTGTCGACGAGGCGCTGCGCCGACGCGTCGTCACGTTGGGCCAGCTTCAAGCCGCGCTCGCGATGACCCCTCGCCGCCGTGGAAACCGTGCCCGACGGGAGGCCCTGGCCGATTCCCGGGACTCCCCCTGGTCCGCGCTGGAGAGGCTGGCGCACCGTACGCTCCGCGAGGCTCGCATCAACGGCTGGGTGACGAACCTTCGGGTCCGCCTCGGCACTGTCACGTACTACCTCGACATCGCCTGGCCACTGTTGAAGATCGCCGTCGAGATCGACGGATACGAGTTCCACGGAACCAAGGAGTCGTTCCACGCGGACAGGCAACGCGATGCCGCACTCACAGCAGCAGGCTGGCACGTCCTTCGGTTCTCCAGCGAGAACCTCGCCTCCATGCCGGACACGCTGATTGCGCTTCTGCACAGCCGGCGTTGAGCCTGATCTGGATGTCGACGAAGCGCCGGGGCGATTTGAACGATCGACCCGTCGCGACGTCCAGGCCAGGCTCGTCGCGCCCGAACGAATGCCGTGTCCGGCTCAAGCACCTCCGCCGAAAGCCGTGTCCGGCTCAACTCCACTCAGAGCCACGGCCCTGATCGCAGCGGGGCGACGATGGGGCGCCCACGGCAGCGGATCGACGACGGCCACGCACCGACGTCGGGGCCGGGCTGATGTGGACGGCTCAGACGGCGAGCGCGACGCGGGCGCGGGCGCGGAGGTGGCGCACGATGAACACCGTCAGGTTGATGCTGCACACCGCCGTCATCGCGCCGGCGCAGATGATCAACGCCCAGTCGAAGGTGTACAGGCCGAAGATGAACCACATCACCTGCACTACGAGCATGATCGACAGGTAGCCGACCGACACGCCGGAAAGATCAGGGGCGGACACCATCTCGCGCAGTTGTGAGACCTGGCCGTACAGCTGCGGCACCGCGATGACGAGACCGAAGGCCATGGCGCCGAAGAGGAGCTCGCTTCCGGACAGTGCGGCCGCCAACACCACCGGCAGCACGAGCTGGGGGGCGACGGCCTGCTTCCTGTCGCGCAGGACGAACACCACGATCACGAGGCCCAGCAGCGACATCAAGAGGTTGGGCCACTGCATCTGACCCTTCTGGACCAGGAACCCGTGCACCATCCACGCGCCCGTGGTGGCGGCCGAGATCTGCCAGAGCCGCAGCGACACCCCGGCGCTGGTCCTCGCCCGCAGGATCCGGATCAACTGGGGAAGGTTGGACGCCACACCGATGGCAGCCGCCACCCACCCGAAGACCTCTATCACCGGACAAGCCTAAGCCGGGCGCGCGACGGAATGAAATCGGTTGACCGTCGCCCAAATTACGGAAACGATTGTGCGGGCTGTACGCCTGATGCAAGGCACCGGCCGAGCGTGGAGCCGCTGACGTCCGCTGGAATCCTCTGGCTGCCTCTATTCCGCGAGCATCATGTGGTCGCGGTGCACGACGGGGCGCTGGCTGCGGTGGCCCTCCTCGACGCTGCTGTGCCCGACCTCGGCGATCAGCTCCGCGCTCGAGTAGCCCACGAAGCCGCGACCCACGGGCTGGCCGTCCGGCCCCACGATCTCCACCGGCTCGCCCTCGGCGAAGGTGCCGACCACGTCGCGCACCCCGATGGCCAACAGGGAGGCCTTCTTGTCCACGAGCGCCCGCCGGGCGCCCTCGTCGACGTGAAGGAAGCCGCGCGGTTCCGACGCGAACGCGAGCCACAGCAGCCGGCGGGGCCGGCGCTTGCGGGTGGGCAGGAAGTAGGTGCCCACGTCCTCGCCCGCGATGGCCCTCTCCAGGTGGTCGGCATGGCTGAGGACGACGCTCACACCCGCCTGGGTGGCGATGTCCGCGGCCATGACCTTGGTGCGCATGCCGCCGGTGCCCACCTTGGAGCCGACGCGGGAGGTATCCACGCGAAGGGCGGCGATGTCGTCGACGCGGTCGATCCGCTCCGCCCCGGGGGTGTCCGGGTGCGCGGTGTACAGGCCGTCCACGTCGCTGAGGATGATCAGCGTGTCCGCCCGCACCAGGTGGGCGATGAGGGCCGCGAGGCGGTCGTTGTCGCCGAACCGGATCTCGTGCGTGGCCACCGTGTCGTTCTCGTTGACGATGGGGACCACGCCCAGGCGGAAGAGCCGCGAGATGGTGTTGAGTGCGTTGCGGTAGGTGCAGGGCCGCAGCACGTCCTCGACGGTGAGGAGCAGCTGGGCGACGGTGACGCCGTGCTCGGCGAACGCGTCCGAGTAGTGCCGGATGAGCAGCCCCTGGCCGACGGCGGCGGCCGCCTGCTGGGTCTCCAGGTCCCGCGGCCGGCGCGTCAACCCCAGCGGCCCCAGCGCAGCGGCGATGGCGCCGGAGGTCACGAGCACCACTCGGGTACCGCGGTCGTGCAGCGAGGACAGCACTCGCGCGAGCATCTGCACCCGGGCGGGGTCCAGGTGCCCGTCGGCCCTGGTCAGGGACGACGAGCCGACCTTCACCACCACACGGGTGGCGGCGGAGACCTCAGGCCTCATCGTCGTCGCCCCGCACCTCCGGATCGGGCTCGTATCCCGAGGTGGTGAAGTCGATGCCGGAGGCCTTGGCGGCGTGATAGTCAGTGTCCATCCGACGGCGTCGCGCGGCGGCGGGGCGCTCGGTCTCCAACCGGACGTCCTCGCCACGGCGGCTGAGGATCTCCGCGCCCGTCTCCACCTGGGGAGCGAAGTCGAACACCACGGCGTTCTCGCCGCCGATGGCCACCGCGTCACCAGGCCTGGCGCCCATCTCCAGCAGCCTGTCCTCGACGCCCAGCCGGTTGAGGCGGTCCGCCAGGAAGCCCACGGCCTCGGCGTTGCCGAAGTCCGTCTGCCTGATCCACCGCTCCGGCTTCTCACCGCGCACCCGCCAGACCAGGCCGCCCTCGCCGTCGCCCTTCTGGACGATGGTGAACTCCGGGCCTGCAGCCTTGCGTGCGACTGGGGCGGGGCGCAGCACCTGCTTCGGCTTCGCCGCCTCGGGCAGCGCGGCGCGGCGGGCAGCCACGATCTCAGCCATCGCGAACTTCAGATCGTTGAGGCCCTCGCCCGTCTTGGTGGAGATCTCGAAGATCCGGTGGCCGAACCTGGCCAACTCGGGACGCACGATCTCCGCCAGGTCGTGGGCGTCGGGCACGTCCACCTTGTTGAGGGCGATGAGCCGCACCCGGTCCTCGAGACCGCCGTGCGCTGCGAGCTCCGCCTCGATCACCTCGAGGTCCGTGACCGGGTCCCGCCCGGGCTCGTAGGTACCCAGGTCGATGACATGCACGATGGCCTGGCACCGCTCGATGTGGCGCAGGAAGTCGAAGCCTAGCCCCCGGCCCTCGGACGCCCCCTCGATCAGCCCCGGCACATCCGCGACGGTGTAGGTCACCTCCCCCGCGACGACCACGCCGAGGTTCGGAATGAGCGTGGTGAAGGGGTAGTCGGCGATCTTCGGGCGCGCACGCGAGATGGCCGCGATGAGTGAGGACTTGCCGGCGGACGGGAAACCGACCAGGCCGACGTCCGCGACCACCTTGAGTTCGAGCTGGACCAGCCGGCTCTCCCCCTCCTCACCGAGCAGTGCGAAACCGGGGGCCTTGCGCGCAGCGGAGGCGAGCGCCGCGTTGCCGAGCCCGCCCCTGCCTCCTGCGGCGGCGACGTACTCGGCCCCCGGCTCGGTGAGATCCGCGAGCACCTCTCCGGTCTCGGCATCGGTCACGACGGTGCCGCTCGGCACGGCGAGCACGACGTCCTCCCCGCGGGCACCGTCGTGGTGGTCCCCCTTGCCCGGCTGGCCGTTGACGGCCTTCCGGACAGACTGCCGGTGGAACTCGACCAGCGTCGAGAGCGAGTCGTCGACGCGGAAGATGATGGAGCCCCCGTTGCCCCCGTTACCGCCGTCCGGCCCGCCGAGCGGCACGAACTTCTCGCGGTGGATGGAGGTGCAGCCGTGGCCGCCGTTGCCGGCCTGTACGGTCAGTTTGACCCGGTCGACGAACGAGGGAATAGCCATAGGGAAAGCTCCTTCTCAAAGCCGAAGCTCAGTGTATCCAGAAAGCAAGAACGGCCCCGGAGGGCCGTTCTCGAAAAAGTGTGACGACGATCAGGCGGAGACGACGTTGACGACGCGGCGGCCGCGCTTCACGCCGAACTGCACCTGGCCCTCGACCAGTGCGAACAGGGTGTCGTCGCCACCACGACCCACGCCGTCGCCGGGGTGGAAGTGGGTGCCGCGCTGGCGCACGAGGATCTCGCCCGCGCCGACGACCTGGCCACCGAAGCGCTTCACGCCGAGGCGCTGGGCGTTCGAGTCACGACCGTTGCGCGTCGAGGACGCGCCCTTCTTGTGTGCCATAGTTCAGCTCCTCAGCTCTCGATCCCAGTGACCTTGACCTGGGTGTACCGCTGGCGGTGCCCCTGGCGCTTCTTGTAGCCGGTCTTGTTCTTGTACTTGAGGATCCGGATCTTCGGACCCTTCTTCATTCCCAGCACCTCAGCGGTGACGCTGATCTTGCCGAGACCCTTGGCGTCCGAGGTGATCGAGTCGCCGTCGACCAGCAGCAGGGGCTGCAGAGTGACAGTGTTGCCGACCTCTTCGGACACCAGATCGATGTCCAGGACGTCGCCAACAGCAACCTTGTGCTGACGTCCACCGTTGCGCACGATCGCGTACACGACTGACCTACCTTCTTGTTTGCTTAAAGCCTCGCGGCGCGCCCAACCCTGAGGGGGCAAAGCACCGAGGGCCAACTCTACGCGGCGGTCCGTGACGGGTCAAACCGACGTCGCCCGTCACGTGGTGATCACCACAGGAACGATCATAGGCCGGCGCCGCAGGGACTTCGCCACCCACTGCCCGACCGTGCGCCGCGTCACCTGCTGGAGCCTGAACGCGTCGTCGACCCCGTCACGCATCGCGGCGATCAGGGCGGTGGCCACACGCTCGCGGACCTCGTCGAACGCGCTGCTCTCCTCGGCGATGCCTCGCGCGTGGATGTCCGGGCCGCTGATGATGGTGCGGTTGTGCAGGTCCACCGCCGTGATCACGGAGACGAACCCCTCCTCGCTCAGGATCCGACGGTCCATGATCGACTCGGAGATGTCGCCGACGATCGACCCGTCGACGAACACGTAGCTGGCGTCGATGGCTCCCACCTTCCGCGCCACACCGTCGGCGAGGTCGATGACGTCACCGTCGCCGGCCACGACCACCCGCGCCTCGGGAACCCCCGTGGCGACGGCGAGCTTGGCGTTGGCGATGAGGTGGCGCGCTTCGCCGTGCACCGGCAGCACGTTGCGGGGGGTGAGGATGTTGTAGCAGTAGAGCAGCTCGCCGGCCGACGCGTGCCCGGACACGTGCACCAGCGCGTTGCCCTTGTGCACGACGTTGGCGCCCAGCTTGGACAGCCCGTTGATCACCCGGTAGACCGAGTTCTCGTTGCCTGGGATGAGCGAGCTGGCCAGGAGGACGGTGTCCCCCGGGCCCACCTCGATCACCGGATGCTCGCGGTTCGCGATCCGGCTGAGAGCCGCCATCGGCTCGCCCTGGGACCCGGTGGACACGATGACCACCTTGTTCTTCGGGTACTTGTCGATGTCCTTCAGCTCGATCAGCGTGCCCGCGGGCACCTTGAGGTACCCGAGGTCCCGCGCGGTGGCCATGTTGCGCATCATGGAACGTCCCACGTAGACCACCTTGCGGTCATAGCGCACGGCCATGTTGAGCACCTGCTGGACGCGGTGCACGTGGCTGGCGAAGCAGGCGACGATGAGCTTGCCCGCTGCCTGATCGAACACGCGGGAGATGGCCGGCTCGATGTCGCGCTCCAGAGTGGTGAAGCCGGGGGTCTCCGCGTTGGTGGAGTCCACCATGAAGAGGTCCACGCCCTCCTCGCCGAGGCGGGCGAAGCCCCGCAGGTCCGTGATCCGGCCGTCGAGGGGCAGCTGGTCCATCTTGAAGTCGCCGGTGTGCAGCACCAGGCCGGCTTTCGTGCGGATCGCCACGGCCAGCGCGTCGGGGATGGAGTGGTTGACGGCCAGGAATTCGAACTCGAAGTTGCCGATCTCGATGATCTCGCCCTCCTCGACCGCATCGAGGTCGAAGTCCCGCAGGCGGTGTTCCCGCAGCTTCGTGGCGACGAACGCCAACGTCAGCTTGGAGCCGTAGATCGGGATGTTGGCGCGCTTCTTGAGCAGGTAGGGCACTGCGCCGATGTGATCCTCGTGACCGTGCGTGAGCACCAGGGCGACGATGTCGTCGAGCCGGTCGTCGAGGTAGTCCAGGGCCGGGAGAATGAGGTCCACCCCGGGGTGTGTGTCCTCGGGGAACAGCACGCCGCAGTCCACGAGGGCGATCTGGCCGTCGATCTCGAACGCGGTCATGTTGCGACCGATGTCACCGAGCCCGCCCAGAGGGATCACGCGCAGCGTGCCGGGAGCGAGCTTCGGGGGTGTCTTGATGTCGGTCATGGGCTCAGGCTAGTGGATGAGCCGCGGTCACGAGCCGGGCGGGCGACCGCCGCCGCCTAGGATGGCGTTCATGTCTGCCGTCGATACCGTTCGCCTCGCACTGCCCGCCGAAGCCGTCGACGTGGCCCGCATCCAGCGGCGCGCGTGGGCCGGGTCCGGCCTGCTGGCCGCGGCCGGCGGGGCGGTGTCGGCCGACGAGGCCACGAGGGCCTGGCACCAGGCCATCGTGAAGCCCCCGCTCGCCCACCTCCGGGTGCTGGTGGCGATCGGCGAGCCGGGTGTGGTGGGTTTCGCGGTCACGGGCCCCAGCGGTGACCCGGACCGCGACGACCGCGACGGGACGATCGCGGAGTTCGTCGTCGACCCGCGGCACCGGGGGGCCGGGCACGGCTCGCGGCTGATCAACGCCGCCGTCGACACCCTGCGCCAGGACGGCTACCAGGTGGCGACGATGTGGGTGCCTGCCCGCGACGACGCCCTGAGGGCCTTCCTCACGGGTGGCGGATGGGGTCCCGACGGGGCCCATCAGGAGGTGGGCCTCGACGACGGCGCGGAGCCCGTGAAGCTGATCCGCATGCACACCGACATCTCACAGTAGGCCGCGTCCGCGAGCCTTCGAGACCGCCGCGCCCTCTGCAGGGGATCAGATCCCGAGCACGGACTCCATCTCGAGGGTCAGGCCCGGGTGGTTCATGACGTGGCGGACGCCGGCGACCACGCCGGGCATGAACGAGGCCCGGTCGTAGGAGTCGTGGCGGATGGTCAACGTCTCCCCCGCGGCCCCCAGGAGAACCTCCTGGTGCGCCACCAGGCCCTGCAGGCGGACGCCGTGGATGTGGATGCCGTCCACCACCGCCCCCCGGGCGCCGTCGTCGTGGACGGTGGCGTCGGGGACCGGGCCAAGCTCCGCCTCCGCGCGGGCCGCCGCGATCCGACGCGCCGTCGTGGCGGAGGTACCTGAGGGCGCATCGGCCTTGTTGGGGTGGTGCAGCTCGATGATCTCCGCCGACGGGTAGAAGGGCGCTGCCAGTGCGGCGAACTTCATCATGAGCACCGCGCCGATCGAGAAGTTGGAGGCGATCAGCACGCCCACCTCAGGGTGCGCCGCGCAGAGCTCCCGCACCCTCGCAAGGCGTTGGTCTGTGAAGCCGGTGGTGCCGATCACCATGTGCAGCCCTCGCCCGAGGCACCACTCGATGTTGTCCATCACAGCGTCCGGGTGCGTGAAGTCCACCACCACCTGGGCGCGGTTGACCAGGTCCCGTGACTCTCCCAGGTCCGCGCCACCCACGGGGGTCATGCCCTCTGCGCGGGTGACGGCCCGGACCACCTCGCTGCCCATCCTGCCGCTGACCCCGAACACGCCCACACGAATCTCTGTCATGAGGTGATCCCTTCTGGTTTGATCCACGTCCATCCAAGCATCGACGGCGGGGCGCCGCCACCCGCGGGTGCATGCCGCAGGGGCGGGCCCGGTTCGTCCGGACCCGCCCCTGCGGCATGTGCGTGTGACCGAGGTCAGTCGTTCGACTCCGCCTTCTCCTCCACCACCGGGACCAGCGACAGCTTGCCGCGATCGTCGATGTCGGAGATCTCCACCTGCAGCTTCTGACCCACCGAGAGGAGGTCCTCCACGTTCTCGACGCGGGCGCCGCCCGCGAGCGGGCGCAGCTTCGAGATGTGCAGGAGGCCGTCCTTGCCCGGCATGAGCGACACGAAGGCGCCGAACGTCGTGAGCTTCACGACGGTACCGAGGTACCGCTCGCCGCGCTCCGGCATGTGCGGGTTGGCGATCGCGTTGATCATGACGACGGCGGCGTCAGCGGCCTCACCGGTCTCGGCGCCGACGTACACCGTGCCGTCGTCCTCGATCGAGATGTTCGCGCCCGTGTCGTCCTGGATCTGGTTGATCATCTTGCCCTTCGGGCCGATGAGTTCGCCGATCTTGTCCACCGGGATCCGCACGGTGATGATGCGGGGAGCGAACGGGCTCATCTCATCCGGCACGTCGATGGCCTCGTTCATGACGTCCAGCAGGGTGTGGCGGGCGTCGCGGGCCTGCAGCAGGGCCTTCTGGAGCTCGACGGCGGGGATGCCGTTGAGCTTGGTGTCGAGCTGCAGCGCGGTGAGGAAGTCCCGCGTGCCCGCCACCTTGAAGTCCATGTCACCCAGCGCGTCCTCGGCGCCCAGGATGTCGGTCAGCGCGATGTACTTCGTCTCGCCGTCGACGTCCTCGGACATGAGGCCCATCGCGATGCCGGCGACGGCCGACTTCAGCGGCACCCCGGCGTTGAGCAGGGACAGCGTGGAGGCGCACACGGAACCCATCGAGGTGGACCCGTTGGACCCGAGGGCCTCGGACACCTGACGGATGGCGTAGGGGAACTCCGAACGCGTCGGCAGCACGGGCACGAGGGCCCGCTCGGCCAGCGCGCCGTGACCGACCTCGCGGCGCTTCGGCGACCCCACCCGGCCGGTCTCACCGGTGGAGTAGGGCGGGAAGTTGTAGTTGTGCATGTAGCGCTTGGTGCTCTCCGGGGAGAGCGTGTCGATCTTCTGCTCCATGTCCAGCATGTTGAGCGTGGAGACACCCAGGATCTGGGTCTCGCCGCGCTGGAACAGCGCCGAGCCGTGCACGCGTGGGATGACCGCCACCTCGGCGGCCAGCTCGCGGATCTCCGCCGGGCCGCGGCCGTCGATGCGGATCTGGTCCGTGAGGGTGCGGTGCCGCACGATCTTCTTGGTCAGCGCCTTGAGAGCGGCCGACACCTCGCCCTGCCGACCCTCGAAGCGGCCCGCGAGCTGCTCGGTGACGTCCTGACGGATGCCGTGGGTGGCCTCGTCGCGCTCCTGCTTGCCGGCGATCTGCATGGCCTGGGCCATACGATCCGAGGCGAGCTCCGAGACGGCCTCGAACACATCGTCCTGGTAGTCCCGGAAGACCGGGAAGTCGAAGGTCTCCTTGGGAAGCTTGGCAGCCAGCTCGGACTGCGCGTCGCACAGCGCCTTGATGAACGGCTTGGCCGCCTCGAGGCCCTGGCCCACGACCTCCTCGGTGGGGGCGGTCCTGCCGGAGCGGACGAGCTCCCACGTGGCCTCGGTGCCGCCGGCCTCGACCATCATGATCGCGACGTCACCGTCGGCCAGCACGCGGCCGGCCACCACCATCTGGAAGACGGACTTGGCGACCTGCTCGACCGTCGGGAACGCGACCCACTGGTCCTCGATGAGCGCTACACGGACGCCGCCGATGGGGCCGGAGAACGGAAGGCCCGCGATCTGGGTGGACATCGACGCGGCGTTGATCGCGACCACGTCGTAGATGACGTTGGGGTTGAGCGCCATGATGGTGACCACCACCTGGACCTCGTTGCGCAGGCCCTTGACGAACGCGGGGCGCAGCGGGCGGTCGATGAGGCGGCACGCGAGGATGGCGCCCTCACCGGGGCGGCCTTCGCGGCGGAAGAACGAGCCGGGGATCCGGCCCGCGGCGTACATCCGCTCCTCGACGTCCACGGTGAGGGGGAAGAAGTCCAGCGAGTCGCGCGGGGTCTTCTGCGCGGTGGTGGCCGACAACAGCATGGTGTCGTCGTCCAGGTACACGACGGCGGCGCCGTCGGCCTGCTGGGCCAGAACGCCCGCTTCGAAGCGGACGGTGTGCTTGCCGAACTTGCCGTTGTCGATAACGGCCTCAGCGAATTCGATGCCTGGTCCTTCCATGGACAGGCTCCTTTCGGGGGGTTTTCGCCACCCGTGCGCACGGCGATGCTCGCCACGCCTGCCGGTCCTTG
The DNA here is from genome assembly GCF_055326215.1 of Tessaracoccus pujii. Taxonomy (NCBI): domain Bacteria; kingdom Bacillati; phylum Actinomycetota; class Actinomycetes; order Propionibacteriales; family Propionibacteriaceae; genus Tessaracoccus; species Tessaracoccus pujii. The sequence continues at coordinate 219,627 of NZ_JBUZNP010000002.1, forward strand.
ATCGAGGCCCGCGGGGCCGCCGACGGCGCACCCGAAGACCACTACCGAGGACCAGACGGACACGTGCGCTGGGCGGCGGGGGTGGAATTGTGTTGACAGTTGTTTCAGTTGTCCTGTGCAGTCTAGCCGCTTGAGCCACGATGGTTGAATGCTCAGTGTCACCTCGCCGGAGGCCATCGAGGCGGCAGTGGCCACCGCCAGGCGGTGGGCGGCCGCCAGCGCCGGCCATCCCGAACCCCCTGCCGCACGGCTGTTGGCGCGCGTCCTGGCCCACCCGCAGGGCCTCGCCTTCACGCTCGACTTCGTCGACGACGTGCTCCGCCCGGAGGACGCATCGGTGGCCTCGAGGGCGCTCGGTGAGCTCGCCAAGCGCCCGGCGCCGTTCCTTCCGGTGCCGCTGCGTGTGGGCCTGCGGGCCGTCCGGGTGGCGCCACGCCCGGCGCTACCCCTGGTCCGGGCCGCCTTCCGCGCGCTGGTCGGCGACCACGTCGTGGACGTGGGCCGCCGTCTCGGTCCCGCACTGCGCCGCGCGCGGCGCAGGGGCAGCGACCTCAACGTCAACCTCCTCGGCGAGGCGGTGCTGGGCGACGCCCACGCCGGTGGGAGGCTGCGGGAGACGATGCGCCTCCTGGCCCGCCACGACGTCGACTACGTCTCCATCAAGGTGTCAGCGGTCCTCGGCCCGCACGCCCCGTGGGCCCACGCCGCGACCGTCGAGGAGGCCGTCACCCGGCTGCGGCCGCTCCTGCTGCAGGCAGCGGCGGCCGGCAAGTTCGTGAATCTGGACATGGAGGAGTACCGCGACCTCCACCTCACCCTCGACGTGTTCAGCCGGCTCGTCCTGGAGCCGGACCTGCTGGGTCTGCGGGCCGGCGTCGCGGTGCAGACCTACCTCAAGGAGTCCGGCCTGGTGATCGACCTTCTCGACGACCTGGCGCGGCGACGCGAGGCCGCCGGCGGCGTCCCGCTGAAGGTGCGCCTCGTCAAGGGCGCCAATCTGGCGATGGAGCGGGTCCAGGCGGAGCTGCGGGGCTGGGACAACCCGGTGCACCCGGACAAGGAGCACACCGACGCCAGCTTCCTGCGCGCCCTCGACTTCTGCCTCGCCCCGGAGCGCGCCAGGCGGCTGCACGTCGGCGTGGCCAGCCACAACGTCTACGCACTGGCCATGGCCTGGGAGCTGGCGAAGGAGCGCGGCGTCACGGGCCAGGTCGACATCGAGATGCTCTCCGGCATGGGTGTCCCCCTGCAGGAGGTGATCCTGGGGGAGGTGGGCCGGTTGAGGCTCTACGTCCCGGTGGTGCCGCGCGCCGAGTTCGACTCCGCGATCTCCTACCTGGTCCGCCGGCTCGAGGAGAACGCGGCGCACGAGAACTTCATGTCCGGTGCCGCACGGCTCGGGCACGACGCCTCGTTCCTAGATCGCGAGGAGGCGCGCTTCCGGGCGGCGACGGGCCTCGTCGGCGCCCCGGTGCCCGACAGCTGGGCGCGGCAGGCCCGCCCCCGAGGGGGGCCGGCGTTCGCCAACGCACAGGACACCAACCCCGCGCTCCCCGCCAACCAGGAGTGGGCGGCGGCCATCCACGCCTCGCTGCCGGTCCCCGCGCTGGGCGCCGCCACGGTGCGCGACGCGACGCTGACCGATGCGCCGGCGCTTCGGGCGGTCGTGCGCCGCGGCCGCGCCGCCGGCGCGCAATGGGCCGCTGTTCCCGCGCCGCAGCGGGCAGCCGCGCTGCGCCGCCTCGCACAGGAACTGGAGGAGTCCCGGACGGAGCTGATCACGGTCGCGGCCGACGAGGTGGCCAAGCTGATCGACCAGGCCGACGTCGAGGTGTCCGAGGCCGTGGACTTCGCGCGCTACTACGCGGCGCGGGCGCTGGACGTGGTGGACGGGGCCCGCCACGTGCCGCCCACGCTCACCGTGGTCGCACCCCCGTGGAACTTCCCCATCGCCATCCCGCTGGGCGGGGTGGCCGCGGCGCTCGCCGCCGGTTCCGCGGTCATCCTCAAGCCGGCTCCCCCGGCCCGCCGGACGGCCGCCGTCCTGGCCGAGGCGTGCGCACGAGCCGGCCTCCCCGGGGGCGTGGTCCAGTTCGCGGTGCTCGACGACGGCCCGCTCGGCCGGGCGTTGATCACCGACCCCGGCGTGGATCTGGTCATCCTCACCGGCGCGGCCGAGACCGCGGCGCTGTTCCGGTCGTGGCGCGCGTCGCTGCCGTTGCTGGCGGAGACCTCCGGCAAGAACGCGATCGTCGTGACGCCGTCGGCGGACCTGGACCTGGCTGTGGCGGACCTTGTCACCTCGGCCTTCGGGCACGCCGGCCAGAAGTGCTCGGCCGCGTCGCTCGGGATCATGGTGGGCTCGGTGGGTCGGTCGCGGAGGTTCCGCGATCAGCTCCTCGATGCCGTCGGGTCGCTGCGGGTGGCCTGGCCGTCGGACCCTGCCGCCCAGATGGGCCCCCTGACCGAGCCCCCCGGGGACAAGCTCCTCCGTGGTCTGACGCGCCTGGAACCGGGTCAGCGGTGGTTGCTGGAGCCGCGGCGCCACGGCGACCGGTTGTGGAGCCCGGGCATCCGTGCCGGCGTCCGCCCAGGCTGCGAGTTCCACCAGGTGGAGTACTTCGGCCCTGTGCTCGGGCTCATGCACGCCGCGACCCTCGAGCAGGCCGTCGCCTGGCAGAACGGCACCCCCTACGGACTCACGGCCGGCCTCCACTCGCTGGACGAGCGTGAGATCCAGACCTGGCTGGAGAGGATCGAGGCGGGCAACTGCTACGTGAACCGCACCATCACCGGCGCCATCGTGCGCCGGCAGCCGTTCGGCGGGTGGAAGCGTTCGGCCGTGGGACCCGGCGCCAAGGCGGGCGGCCCGCATTACGTGGCCGGCCTGGGGCGGTGGGAACCCTCACCCGGGCGGCCCGGCCCTGGCGGCGAGCCGACCACCCCGGCATTGGCGCGGCTCGTGCGCGGTGCGCGCGGCGTGCTGGGCGACGACGACCTGGGCCGGCTGCGCGCGGCGGCGGTGGGCGACGAGGAGGCGGCAAGGACGGTGTTCACCGCGTCGCACGACCCGTCGGCCCTCACCGTGGAGCGAAACGTGCTGCGGTACCGGCCGACGGTCGTGACCGTGCGGGTGGAGACCACGGAGGCGTGGCCGGCGCTGCGGGAGGCCTCGGCCGCGCTCGCCGTCGGCGCGCCCGCGCGGTTCTCGGCGCGGGAGGGCCTGGACCCCGGGGTCGCGGCGGTGTTGCGCGCCGCAGGGCTCGAGGTGGAGGAGGTCGCGGACACCGCGTTCGACGCCACCGCGTCAGGACGGATACGGCACCTCGGGACCCGCGACCTCCTCGCCGACCTCGGCGGATCGATCGACGCCACCGTCCATGCCGGCCCGCCACTGCCGGGGCCCCTGGCGTGCTTGCCGTACGTGCGGGAGCAGGCGGTCTCCGTCACGGCCCACCGGTTCGGCCACCCTCGCGCGGCGGGCTAGAGACGACTCAGGGCACCCCGTCCGGGGTGCCCTGAGAAGGTGAGTTTTCGGTGCGATCAGCGACGCAGGCCCAGGCGGGCGATCAGCGCGCGGTAGTGCTCGACGTCGTTCTTGGCGACGTAGTTGAGCAGGCGGCGGCGCTGGCCGACCATGAGCATGAGGCCACGACGGCTGTGGTGGTCACCCTTGTGTGCCTTGAGGTGCTCGGTGAGGTGAGCGATCCGCTTGGTCAGCAGGGCGATCTGCACATCCGGCGATCCGGTGTCACCAGGGGTGGTCGCGTACTCGTCGATGATCTTCTTCTTGTTTTCAGCGTCCATGTACATGGGGCTCCTTCCGGATCGCTGCACGGCGCCCCAGGCGCGGGTGCTGTCGGGGCTCTGACTGGTCCGTGGCCGATCTAACGGCAACCTGAGAACCCTATCATCGGGCGGGACCGGCTCCAAACGCCTGCACGCGCCGAAGCGGCGCCCCAGCACGGGGTAGGGTAGGAGCGTCCCGGAAGATTGAGCAAGGAGCCCCTGATGGCCATCGGCGTCCGTCCTGCGACATCCGCAGACCTCGAAGCCCTTCGCGCCCACCAGGCGCGCCCCGAGCTCGGCCTCGTGGACCAGCATTTCGAGGCGCAGGAGCGAGGAGACCTCATCTTCGCCGTCGCCCACGACGGTGCCGAGCCCCTCGGCACGGCGGTGCTGGACCTCGACGCCGATTCCATGACACCCGAGCTGCGCAACATGTTCGTCTACCCCCACGCCCGCCGCAAGGGAGCAGGCCGCGCGCTCAGCCAGTACCTCGAGTCCGAGGCGCGTGCCCGGGGCTTCTCGGCGGTCTACCTGGCGGTGGATCCCAACAACGAGAAGGCCGTGCCCCTGTACGTCTCCCTCGAGTACCACCCCACGGGTGAGCATCTCTTCGTAGACCGCCCGGAGGTGCCTCAGGTGGAGGGTGACGCGGAACCCAGCGAGCACTACGCCATCTACAAGAAGTCGCTCACCGCTCGCTGAGCCCCTGTTCAGGCCCCGAGGCAGCGTCGAGCGGCCTCGACGTCGGCGTGCATCTGCTCGATGAGCGGCTCGATCCCGGTGAAGCGGACCTGCCCGCGCAGCCGTTCGACGAAGTCGACGGCCACCTCCGCGCCGTAGAGCTCAAGGTCCGTGCGGTCCAGGACATAGCTTTCGACGCGGCGGTCGGCACCGTCGAACGTGGGGTTGGTGCCCACCGATATCGCCGCCGGCATGGGTGCGCCGCCCCTGTCGTCGAGATTCGTCAGCCACCCGGCGTACACTCCGTCGGCCGGCACCGCCATGTCCGGCGGGACGGTGAGATTGGCGGTGGGGAAGCCGAGGTCGCGGCCTCGCTGGTCCCCCACCACCACCACCCCGCGGAAACGGAACGGGCGGGTGAGGTGCTCAGCCGCCTCGGCGACATCGCCGGCGGCCAGGAGCTCGCGGATGCCTGTGGAGCAGGACACCTCGTCGTGGATCACCTCGAGCGGAAGCGGGAGGACCTCGAACCGGCCCTCACCGAGCTCCGCCAGCGTCGTGACGTCTCCGGCGGCCCGGTGGCCGAAGCGGAAGTTCTGTCCCACCACCACCCTGACGGGATGGAGCGGGAGGAGGAAGCGGTCGACGAACTGCGCCGGTGACATGGCGGCGACCTCTGGCGTGAACCTGATCACTCGGACCTCGTGCGCCCCGGCGCCCTTGAGGAGGTCGATGCGGGTGCGCAGGTCGCTGAGCAGCTTGGGGGCCGCGGCGGGGCGCAGCACCGTGACGGGGTGCGGCCAGAACGTCAGCACGACGAGGGGGTGGTCGACGTCCCTGACCGCCTCGGCCAGGACGCGGCGATGGCCGCGGTGCACGCCGTCGAAGTTACCGATCACGACCACCGTCTCCGTCACAGTGGTCAAATCTGTCATGCCCCCACCAGCACCGCAACCGGCCGGGCGCCTTCACCCGCGGGCTCGTACAGCGCGAGCAGGTCACCGGAGGGAGACAGCACGCCTGTGGGGCTGCCCGGCACGGACCGCGCCAGCGGCCGGCCGAATCCCACGTCACGCGCCTCCTCGTCGGTGAGGTCGACGACGGGGAAGCTCAGGCGGGCGGCCTGGGCCATCGACATCAGGGGCGGCGCCTCGTCGCCCAGCACGACGGCGTCCTCCAGGCAGTAGCGGCCGATCCGGGTGCGCCGCAGCGCAGTGAGGTGGCCGCCGACCCCGAGCGTTGCCCCGAGATCTCGTGCGAGCGCCCGGACATAGGTGCCCGAGGAGCACTCGACGTCCAGGTCCACGTCCATCCGGGCTCCGTCCGTGCGGACCCCCACCACGTCCAGCCGGGACACGGTGACCGGCCGGGAGGCTAACTCCACCGTCTCCCCCGCCCGCACGCGGGCGTAGGAGCGCTTCCCGTCGACCTTGATGGCCGAGACTGCGCTCGGGACCTGGAGAATATGGCCCCGCAGGGGCTCCAGCGCGGCCTCGATCTGCACCGCCGTGATGGCGGATGCGTCGGCCACGGCGGTCACGTCGCCGTCGGCGTCGTCCGTGGGAGAGGACTCCCCCAGCCGCACCGTGGCCAGGTATCGCTTGTCGTGGAGGGCGAGATGGCCGAGCATCCGGGTGGCGCGGTTGACGCCCAGGATGAGGACGCCGGTGGCCATCGGGTCCAGCGTGCCGGCGTGACCGATCTTGCGTGTACCCAGGAGGCGGCGCAGGCGACCCACCACCTGGTGGGAGGTGACCCCCGACGGCTTGTCGACGATCACCACCCCCGAGGCCTGGGTCACTGCTCGTCGTCCTCCTCGGACTCGCGCGGCTTCCGGTACGGATCAGCTTCACCGGCGAACGTGCTGCCCTGGGCCGCGGCCGCCACCTGGGCGTCCTTGGCCTGCACCTCCGCGAGGAGGTCCTCCATGTGGCGCGCCACCTCTGGGGTGGCGTCCCTCACGAAGGCCAGCGTGGGCGTGAACTTCATGCCCAGGTGCTGGCCCACCGTCGAGCGCAGCATGCCGGTGGCCGACTCGAGAGCCGCCGCCGATCCGGCTCGGGCCTCGTCGTCGCCGAGGACGGTGTAGAAGGCGGTGGCCTCCCGGTTGTCACCGGTGAGCCTCACCTCCGTGATCGTCACGAACCCCAGGCGGGGATCCTTGACGCGCCGCTCGATCGTCGTGGCCAGAATGACCTTGATCTGATCCGCCAGCTTGGCGTTTCTCGGTCCGGGCATCAGGAACGCTCCTTCTCGACCATCTCGAAGGTTTCGATGACGTCACCGATGCGGATGTCGTTGAAGTTGTTCAACGTCACACCGCACTCGAAGCCCTCGCGGACCTCGGTGGCGTCGTCCTTCTCGCGCCGCAGCGACGCGATGGAGGTGGTGGCCACCACGATGCCGTCGCGCAGGAGACGCGCGCTGGCATTGCGACGGATGGTGCCGTCGGTGACCATACAGCCGGCGATGTTGCCGAACTTGGACGAGCGGAAGATGTCTCGGATCTCCGCCTGACCACGCACTTCCTCGGCGAAGATCGGCTTGAGCATGCCCTTGAGCGCCGCCTCGATCTCGTCGATGGCCGAGTAGATGACGGAGTAGAACCGCATGTCCACGTTCTCGTTGTCCGCCATCTTGGCTGCGTGCGGCGTGGGCCGCACGTTGAAGCCGATGATGACGGCCTTGGAGGCTGCCGCCAGCGAGACGTTGGTCTCGGTGATGGCACCCACACCGCGGTCGATGACGCGCAGCGACACCTCGTCGCTGACCTCGATCTTGGACAGTGCGTCCTCGAGGGCCTCGACCGAGCCTGCGCCGTCGCCCTTGAGGATGAGCAGGAGCTCCTGCGCCTCGCCCTTTTCGAGCTGTTCGAACAGCTGGTCGAGGGTCTTGCGGCGGCTCGTCTTCGCCTGCTGTGCGGCGCGCATGCGGGCCTCACGCTTATCAGCGATCTGCCGGGCCATGCGATCGTCCTCGACGACCAGCACGTTGTCACCGGCGCCGGGCACGGAGGTCAGTCCGAGCACCTGCACGGGCATCGACGGCGGGGCCTCGCTGATCGTCTCGCCCTGGTCGTTGACCAGAGCGCGGACGCGCCCATGGGCCGAACCCGCCACGATCGAATCTCCGATGCGTAGCGTGCCACGGTGGATGAGCACCGTGGCAACCGGGCCGCGTCCCTTGTCGAGGTGGGCCTCGATGGCCACGCCCTGAGCGGGCATGTCCGGGTTGGCGCGGAGGTCCAGTGCGGCATCGGCCGTCAGCACGACGGCTTCGAGCAACTCCTCCAGGCCCTGGCGGGTGATCGCGGAGACGTCGACGAACTGCGTGTCGCCGCCGTACTCCTCCGGGACGAGACCGAACTCGGAGAGCTGTCCGCGGACCCGCGTGGGATCTGCAGCCTCCTTGTCGATCTTGTTGACCGCCACCACGATCGGGACGTTGGCCGCCTTGGCGTGGTTGAGCGCCTCGATGGTCTGCGGCATCACGCCGTCATCGGCCGCCACCACGAGCACCGCGATGTCGGTGGACTTGGCGCCACGGGCACGCATGGCGGTGAACGCCTCGTGGCCCGGGGTGTCGATGAAGGTGATGGGGCGGATGGTGCCGTCCACCTCGGTGACCACCTGGTACGCGCCGATGGCCTGCGTGATGCCGCCGGCCTCCTTCGCCACCAGGTTGGTGTGCCTCAGCGCGTCCAGCAGCTTGGTCTTGCCGTGATCCACGTGACCCATGACCGTGACGACGGGCGGGCGTGCCTCGAGGTCGTCCTCGTCGCCGATGTCCTCACCGAACTCCAGGTCGAAGCTTTCCAGCAACTCGCGGTCCTCGTCCTCAGGCGAGACGACCTCGATGTTGTAGTCCAGTTCCGCACCGAGCACCTCGAGGGTGTCGTCCGCGACCGATTGAGTGGCCGTGACCATCTCGCCGAGGTGGAACAGCACCTGCACGAGCGACGCCGGCTCCACACCGATCTTCTCGGCCAGGTCGGTCAGCGAGGCGCCGCGACGGAGGCGCACGGTGGCGCCGTCGCCCTTGCGGAGGCGCACACCGCCGATCGACGGGGCCTCCATCTGGTCGAACTCTTGACGACGCTGCTTCTTGGACTTGCGTCCGCGACGGCCGGCAGCACCACCGCGACCGAACGCGCCCTGGGTACCACCGGTGCGACCGCGACCGCCTCCGCGACCACCACCGCCCGCGGGGGCACCCATGCCGCCACCCATACCGGGACCACCGGGACCACCGGTGCCGCCGCCGGGGCGACCAGCGCCACCACCGCCGCCGGGGCGGCCGCGGCCGGGACCACCGGGACCACCGGGGCGGGCGCCGCCGCGCGTGGGGGCGCCGAGCTGGGAGTTGGCCGTCTTGGGCATCATCGCCGGGTTCGGGCGCGGCATGCCGGGCACGCCGCCCGTACCGCCGGGCCTGGGCATCCGGTCACCGGGGGCGGCGGGAGCGCCGGGACGGGCACCCGGAACACCGGGACGAGGCGTCTCGGGACGACGACGCTGCTGCGTCCCCATACCCTGCGCCGGGGCGAAGGGGTTGTTGCCCGGCCGCGGGGCGCCGGGTTTGCGGGGGGCCGCCGCGCCAGGCGCGGGAGCGCCGGGACGCGGGCCGGGAGCGCCCGGCCGAGGAGCCGGGGCACCGGGGCCGGGGCGCTGGCCCGGAGGGGTGGGACGCTGAGGCGCGGGGGCGGGCGGACGCACGCTCGGGGCTTCCGACGGCGCCGGCGTGGCCGCAGCCGCCGGAGCGACCGGAGCGGCAGGCGCCACAGGCGCGGGCGGGGTGGCCGGTCGGGGACCGGGTGCGGGCGGACGGGGCGCGCCCGGACGGGGCGCCTCGGCAGCGGGGGCGGCTGGGACGGCAGCGGGCGCGGGGGCCGACGGCGCAGGCGCGGGGGTTACCGGCTGGGCGGCCGGGGCCGCCGGGGTCTGGGGACGCGCGACCGGCGCGGCGGTGGGGCCGCCAGCAGCGGCGGCCGGGGTGTTTCCGGCCGGGGACCCTCCGAAGGCCTCCCGGATCTTGCGCACCACTGGCGATTCCAGCGTGGAGGACGGACCGCGAACGTATTCGCCGTTCTCTCCCAGCCAGGCCAGCAGGTCTTTACTTGTCTTCCCGATTTCCTTGGCGATCTCGTGGACGCGAGGCTTTGCCACTACTCTCCTTTGCGGCCCGACCTCCAAGGGGGCGGACCTTTAGTTGTGCTGAATCATCGTTGGGTTCTCATCGAGTGGTCATGAGCGTTAGCCCACCTTCTGGTTGCCGCCCCGTGGGGCGTGGAACGATGCGCCCATGCACGCATGGGCCGCTGGTCATCATATCGTTCAGAACGGCCCGGTACCAGCCAGCCTCGTCACTGCGCAAGGTGAAGCAGCTCCGGCGCCAGATCCACGCCCGGCCCGAAGACCCGGCGGACGGCCTGGCGCTTGACGGCAAGGCCGACGCACGTGCTGTGGATGTAGGCCCCCCGCCCCGGGAGCCTGGGGCTGGTGCCGTCGACGACGAGGTCACCACGGCGGACGATGCGGACCATCTGGCCCTGGTCGTCGCGCCGTCGGCAGCCCAGGCACGTGCGTTGCGGAGTCATCGGCAGCAGCCTACGGCCAACTGCCAGCAACCCCCCAGTCCGCGCACAGGATCCTGACAGGGGCCGGCGGGATGGTTGTCCTGTCGGGCACTCAGCCCGTCCACGACCACAAGGAGACATCATGCAGAACAAGATGATCGCAGGGATCTCAGCTGCCGCCATGGCCGCGGGGCTCGGCTTCGGCCTGACCCAGCTGGCCAGTGCGGACACCACCACCGACCCCACGCCCAGCGCCACCGCCTCGGCGGACACCTCCACCGACACCGAGCGCACCGGCAGGGGCGCCCACGGAGGTCGCGGCATGCTCGGCGCCGACGTCGCGACGCTTGCCGAGAAGCTGGGCGTCGAGGAGGACGCGCTGGAGGAGGCCCTCGACGCGGCTCGCGACGCCGTCGATCCCGCGGAGCGGTCCTCTGACGACACGCAGGAGGAGCGCGAGGCCGCGCGGACGGAGCGGCAGGCGGCCATCGCCGAGGCCCTGGCCGGGGAGCTCGGCATCGACGAGAGCACGGTGCAGTCCGCGCTCGACGAGATCCAGGCGGAGCGGGAGGCCGATCGCGCGGCAGCCGACCAGGAGGTACTGGACCAGGCCGTCACCGACGGGGACCTGACCCAGTCCGAGGCGGACGTCGTCCAGAAGGCGATCGACGCCGGAATCGTGTCGACGCGCGGCGGGCACCACGGCCGCTGACCGGGCGCGACGACAAGACCCGATGGCCTAGCGGCCATCGGGTCTTGTCGTGCCTGTGGAGTTACGCGCAGCTCCAGGGCTGGGTGCCCCGGATGGCGTAGAGGCGGTTGGCCACGGTGATCTGCTCGGCGCGGCTCGCCTGGTGCGGGTACGCGGCGAAGTCCTGGCCGTTGACGGAGCGCCACGTGGCGAGGTTGAACTGCAGCCCGCCGTAGTAGCCGTTGCCGGTGTTGATGTCCCAGCGTCCGGTGGACTCGCACTGTGCGATCCGGTCCCACATCGCCTCACGCGCCAGGTTGAGACCCGACGACGACGTCGACGACGAGCTGGAGGAACTCGTCCTGGCGACCGGCTTCGGGGCGACCACCTTGGTACCGACGGTGGTGACCTGGCTGACGGGCTGCCGCGACACCACCCGCTCGTCGAGGGTCGAGCTCTTGAGGACGCCGTCCTCGTACACCTCGGTGTAGGTCTCCCGGGCGAGGCCCTCGACCCCCTTGGTGGTGATCCTGCTGGTGCCCTTGGTCAGCTTGTCGGACTTGACCGAGGTCTTCTCGAACGCGATGGACACGTCCTTCGACGCCTGCTTGACCTCGACGTCGATGACGGAGATGGCCAGACCGTCCTCCAGGGCGGTGCCGGCGGCAGGGGTCACCTTGTCGTCCGCGTCTGGCTTGACGCCGGCGAGCGCGAGCGCATCAGCGACGGTGCCCGCCACGGTGAGCGGTGCGGGGGTGCCGGCGACGGTGAGCGTCACGTCCTTGGCGGTGGCCACCTGCATGGTGAGGCCCTCGCGGGTGATGGCGGTGGAGCGCGACGTCGAGAGCTTCGAATCGGTGGCGCCGAGGTTGAGCATGGCCAGGGCCTGCCCGACGGTGCGGGCGGTGGTCCACACCGTGCGCTTCTCCCCGTCGACCGTGACCTCGAGTTCGCGGCCGAACGCGACGCTGATCTCCATGTCGTCGGAGACCTCGGTGTCCGGGCCGGGAAGGACGACGTCGTGCTGTCCGAGGCTGATGTCCTCCAACTGCAGAACCTCGGCGACCGTGTCCTCGCGCACCGCGATGGTGCGGGACACGCCGTCGACCACGAGGGTCACGTCATTCTTGTGCAGCGCAGTGGCGACGCCGGCTGCGGTGACCAGCGCGAGCGCACAGCCGCCGGCAGCAGCGGGGATCCAGAACTTCTTCGCCTTCAACAAAAACTCCTCAGCAGATTCAGTGGTACGTGAATCAGGCTAACCCGGGAGTTGAGAAAAAACCAAACAAACCCTGAGATTCTCTCAGTGATGGACTACTGTGCCGCCCGGTGCGCGGCGTAGACGGCCTCGGTCTCCACGTACCAGGCCAGCGCCTCGTCGCGCATCGCGGTCATCCAGTCCTCGTCGGTGGAGGCGGCCAGGTCCGTGAGCTCGAAGGGATCCTCGGCCAGGTTGAAGACCTCGTCGCGGCGGTCCCCGAAGTGGTGGATCAGCTTCATGTCACCGTCGACCACCGCCGTGCACCGCCCTCTGTCGAGGCAGGTGGACACCAGCGGGCCCTGCGGCGCGTCGCTGTACAGCGAGGGCTGGTACGTGTGATCGCTGATCAGGTCGAAGCCGAGGGCGTCCACGGCGGTGGGCAGGACCGCCAGTTGGTTGGCCGGCTGCGTCAGGCGCTCACCGCTGCGCCGGGGGTCGTGGATGAGGAAGGGGATGCGCACGCCCTCCTCATAGATGGTGTTGTCGTGCTGGAAGATCCGGTGCTCACCGAATCCCTCACCGTGGTCGCCGGTGACCACGAACACCGTGGAGTCGTAGAGCCCGAGCTCCTTGAACATGTCGATGACGCGGCCGACGAAGGCGTCCTGGTAGTGGATGCCGTTGAGGTAGTCGTTGAGCAGCGGGTCCTCGACGAAGCTGATGGGCTCGTAGCCCTCGAGAGCGTAGTCGTGGTGCCCCGTCACGGTGAGCATGCTCATCAGGAACGGCTGCCCGTCGAGCGTCTCGAGCCAGTCACGCTGCGGGCCCAGCATGATGTCGTCCTCGTAGCCGAAGTAGTTGGCCCTCTGGAACCCGACCTTGCGCATGGAGTCCACGCCGCGGAAGAAGTCGAACCCGAGGTTCTCGACCGTGTTGCGGCGACGCTCGAAGTGCTCGGTGGCGGACTGGAAGAACGCGCTGGCGTAGCCCTGCGCGCCCAGGAGATCGGCCAGGCACGGCATCGGCAGGCCCGCCGGATCCGCCTCGGTGTTGTCGCTGTCCGTGGGCGGCGCGAGGCCGCAGTGAACGGCGGTGATCGCCTTGGACGTGTGCGGGAGGACGGTGTAGCCGCGGCTGGGGGTCAGGCTCGACCCGGCCAGAGCGTCGAGCACCGGGGTGACCGGTTGGCTGGTCGCCGGCAGCGTCGACGTGGCGCGCTGGGACTCGAGCGTGATCACCACCAGGTTGCGCCGCGAGGCGTCACCGCGGGGCACCAGGCGCGCGGCGTCCCCCTCGGACGGGTCCGCGTCCTCCGGGCTGACCGGATAGGCGGAGGCCTCCCTGATCGGCGACACGATGAGCTGCACGGGTGGGGCCAGTGCGAAGGCGGCCGAGATGGTGGGGGCGCTCCACGTGGACGCGGCCAGCAGGACCGCCGTGGCAGCCACGACGGCGCGGTGGACCCGCCGGGAGGGCGTGCGGCGAAGCAGCCGCGACACCGTCGGCCCCAGCAGCAGCGGCGCGACGAACGTGCCGATCACCACCGCGACGAACCACCCCACCATGGATGGGCTGACCTGCGACCCCAGGAGCCCGCTCAGTTCGCCCCTCGCCCGCCAGGCGTAGTCGATCTGCTCCCAGGTCAGGGGATTGCCGGTCTCCATCACGTACTCGTGGCTGACGATTGAGAAGAGCCCCAGCACCAGGGTCGCGGCGTGGGCGAGATAGAAGGCCGACGTCCGCCACCACTGCGCGCCGACGGCGCAGAGCACCGCCCACAGAAGGGCCCACCCGGCGCCGAAGGCGACGTCGGACCACATGCGGGCCGTCACCTCGAGGGCGCCGGCGTCCGGAAAATACCGCTCCGTGCGCACGAGCTTCAACCAGACGCCCATCACTGCGACGGGGGCAAGGAGCACGACGAGTCGCCCCCACGTGTGTCGGGGCTTCAGGAAACGCGAGGTGAACGCACGGTGAACAGACATCGTCGGGACATGTTACGCCCCCCGACGACGCGGAGCACTATGTGCTGGGCGCGGTGTCGGGTTGGATGTCGATCCGCCATCCGGTGAGCCGGGCGGCCAGACGCGCGTTCTGGCCCTCGCGGCCGATCGCCAGGGACAACTGGTAGTCCGGCACGATCGCCCGGCAGGCGCGAGCCTGCTCGTCCACGACCGTCACCGACAGCACCTTGGCCGGCGAGAGCGCCGCCGCCACGAACCGTGCCGGGTCGTCGGAGTAGTCGACGATGTCGATCTTCTCGTCGCCCAGCTCGTTGGTCACGGCCCGCACGCGCTGACCCATCGGCCCGATGAACGCGCCCTTGGCGGAGACATCGGCATGGTTCGAGCGGACAGCGATCTTGGTGCGGTGCCCGGCCTCGCGGGCGATCTCCATGATCTCCACGATCCCCCGGCCGAGTTCCGGCACCTCCAGCGCGAACAGCTTCTTCACCAGGTTCGGGTGGGTACGTGACACGATCACCTGCGGGCCGCGCAGCTCACGCCGCACGGCCACCACGTAGACGCGCAACCGCCGGCCGTGCGAGTAGTCCTCGCCGGGCACCTGCTCGGCCAGCGGCATCATGGCCTCGAGGGTGCCCAGGTCCACGCGGACGGCGCGGGTGTCGCGGTCCTGCGCGATGGTGCCCACGACGATGTCGCCCTCGGTGCCGGAGAAGTGGCCGAACTTCTGGTCATCCTCGGCCTCCCGGATGCGCTGGAAGATCACCTGACGCGCCGTCGCGGCCGCGATGCGTCCGAAGTCTGTGGGGGTGTCGTCGAAGTAACCGATGATCTCGTCGTCGTCGTTGAACTCGGGCGCCAGGACACTGACCTTGCCGGACTTGCGGTTCACCTCGACCTTGACGCCGCGCAGCGCGTTGGGAGTCTTGTTGTACGCGTTGAGGAGCGCGTCCTCCAGCGTCTTGATGAGGTACTCCTCGGAGATCTCCTTGTCACGCTCGATAGCGCGCAGTGCGGCCAGATCGACATCCATCATGCATCCTCTCCGTCTTCGTCGGCCACGGGGCGGTTGAGCTCCACCTGGACGACGGCCTTCCTGATGTCGCCGAGCGTGACCGTCCGGGGAGCGCCGTCGACCTCCACGGTGACCGCCTCGTCGGCGGCCTCCAGGATCCTGCCGGTGATCTCTCCGCCCTCGACCAGCCACAGCCTCACCAGGCGGCCGGTGTTCCGGCGGTAGTGCCTGGCCGCCACGAGCGGGGTGCTCACACCGCGCGAGCTCACCTCGAGCGTGTAGGGACGCTCCCCCACGGCCGCGCTCTCGTCCAGCGCCGCGGAGATGGCCGACGACGCGCGGGCGATGTCGTCCAGCAGCGGTCCGCGACCGACGGGGCCGTCCCCGTCGACGGCGATACGCAGGACCGAACGCTTCCCGATGGGGGTGATCTCCATGCTGTCGAGCTCGAGTCCGTGCTCTGCGAGGATCGGTTCGATGACCGCCGCAAGCGAGTTCTCCTGCATTTCGGCTCCCTATCCGGTTGTTGGCCTCAATTGTGAAGCCCAAGCATACCGATAGGCTGAAACGCATGAGGTGTGGCCGACGCGCGGTGGTGGTCGCTCTCCTGCTGTCCGGGTGCGGGGTGGACGCCACCGTCGAGTCCTCCACCCGCCCGGTCCCGGATCCCGGGCCCACCCCCAGCCAGGCGCCGGAGACGCTGGCGGCTGCCCAGGCCGTGGCCCGCCTGCTGGCCGCCGTCGACGCCACGCCGGCGCCCACCGAGGGGGCCGCCTCTGCCCTCACCGCGCTCCTGGACCGGCTGCGCGCGGAGGACCCGGTGGCCGGCGGCGAGCCGGTCTTCGCATCCCCCTCACCGCCCCCGGCCCCGTCCGCCGTCGCCGCCGGGGAGACGGTGGCCGCCGCCGCGCAGGAGGCGGAGGATGCGCTTCGCGCCGCCGCACTGGCGGCCGACCGCCAGCCGCTGCGCCTGCTCTTCGCCTCGGGTGCCTGCACGGCGCGGGCCCACCGCAGCGACGGCCCGGCGTCGGTGCAGAGCGACGCCGCCCCGCGGCACTTCCAGGGCACCACGGTCGCGGCCTCGCTGCCGATCGCCCTGAGTCACGCCTGGGCGTTGGTCTACGGGCTGGGGGTGGGGCTGGGGCGCCTGGACGGGGCGGATCCGCTGCGCGCGCTGGGCGCGGCCCGCCTCGCTGATGCCAAGGAGGTGCGCAACGAGCTCCGCGACGCCGTTCCGGGGGTCCCTCCGGTGCAACCGGCCAGCTTCGAGCTCCCCACCGGCATGGCCACGAGCGCCGAGATCCGAGCCGGATGGGGCGCGCTCGAACTCGGCCTGCTGGAGGGCCTGGGCCGGTTGGTCGCGGCGGGGGGGCCGGGGGTGCCCCGGTGGCTGGACCTCATGGTGGCCCAGGTCGACGCGGCGCGCGCCGTGGGCACTCCCCTGCCGTCGTGGCCCGGCTGGGCCTGAGGTCAGCGCCCGGCCGCCGCTACGACCACATCAACGGCGTCCGCCACGGGGATCTCTCGCCTCTCCCCCGTCCGGCGGTCGCGCACCTCCACCACCCCGTCGGCCAGGCCGCGACCCACGACGACGACGATGGGCATCCCCATCACCTCGGAGTCTGCGAACTTCACGCCCGGGCTCGCCTTGCGGTCGTCGTAGAGCACGTCCAGGCCCCGGTCCGACAGCTCGACGGAGATCCGCTCGGCCTCGGCGAAGATCGACTGATCCTTGCCCGTGGCCAGCAGCTGGACCTGATAGGGAGCCAGGGCGAGGGGCCAGCACAGGCCCTTGTCGTCGCAGGTCGCCTCCGCCACCGCGGCCACCGCACGGGACACGCCCACGCCGTAGGAGCCCATGGTGACGGTGACCAGCTTGCCGTTGGCGTCCAGGACCTTGAGGCCCAGCGCGTCGGCATACTTGCGGCCGAGCTGGAAGATATGGCCCATCTCGATGCCCCGTGCCAGCGTGAGCGGCCCCGAACCGTCCGGCGCCGGGTCGCCCTCGCGGACCTCGGCCACGTCCAGGACGCCGTCGCCGACGAAGTCCCGGCCCGCGGTGACGCCCACCAGGTGCCTGTCGCGCTCGTTGGCCCCCGTGGCCCAGGACGTGCCCGAGACCACGCGGGGATCGACCAGGTACTCGATGCCGGTGGCCGAGTCCTTGCCGAGCACGCGGCTCCCGTCGAGCGAGACCGGGGAGATGTAGCCGACCACCAGAGCGGGGTGGCGCGCGAAGTCGTCCGGACCGAACGGCTCGGCGACGGCGGGCTCCAGCGCAGCAGCGAGGCGCTTCACGTCCACTTCGCGGTCCCCTGGGAGGCCGACGGCGAGAGGGCGGCTCTTCCCGTCGGCGCCCGTGACGGTGAACAGCAGGTTCTTCAGCGTGTCGGCACCGGTCCACGAGCGCTCGGGGAGCTCACGGTTGAGAATCTCCACCACCGCGGAGATCGAGCCGGCGTCCGGAGTCTCGACCACCGACATGGCCGGGGCGTCCTCGAGGGGCAGGTCGGGCGGCGCTGCCACGCGGATGGCCTCAACGTTGGCCGCATACCCGCCCGGGGATCGCACGAAGGTGTCCTCGCCGTTGGCGGCCACCGCGAGGAATTCCTCGGAACGGGAACCGCCCATGGCACCGGCCATCGCCGAGACGATGACGAACTCCAGGCCCAGGCGCTGGAACATCCGCTCATAGGCCGCGCGGTGCCGCTGGTAGCTGGCCTCGAGACCGGCGTCGTCGACGTCGAAGGAGTAGGAGTCCTTCATGATGAACTCGCGCCCGCGCAGCAGGCCCGCCCGCGGCCGGGCCTCGTCGCGGTACTTGATCTGGATCTGGTAGAGCGACAGCGGCAGGTCCTTGTAGGAGCTGTACAGGTCCTTGACCATGAGGGTGAACATCTCCTCGTGGGTGGGGCCCAGCAGCATGTCCGCGCCCTTGCGGTCCACCAGCCGGAAGAGGTTGTCCCCGTAGTCCGCCCACCGCCCGGTCAGCTCATAGGGCTCGCGCGGCAACAGCGCCGGGAAGCGCACCTCCTGGGCCCCGATGGCGTCCATCTCCTCCCGGACGATGGCCTCCACCTTCTGCAACACCTTGAGGCCCAGCGGCAACCACGAGTACACCCCCGGGGCGGCGCGACGGATGTAGCCGGCCCGCACCAGCCACCGGTGGCTCGGCACCTCTGCGTCGGCGGGATCATCGCGGAGCGTACGGACGAACAGGCTCGACAGGCGGGAAAGCATCGTTCAGGGCGCCTTTCATGGGGGTGGGGCGCAGCAAAGCCTAGTCCATGGGTCAGAAGTGCACGGTGGCCAGGGCGCCGACCTCCACGAACCCGAGACGCTCGTAGGCCTTGATGGCGGGGGTGTTGAAATCGTTGACGTAGAGGCTGATCTGCGGAAAGCGCTGCATGGCCAGGCTGAGCATCCCCGCGAGCGCCGGCACGCTCATGCCGCGGCCGCGGAGGGCCGGTTCCACCCACACACCCTGCAGCTGCGCCTGCCGCCCCAGCTTGGGGCCGAGGTCCGCCTTGAAGATCACCGTGCCCCGCTCGTCGACGACGCCGTACGCGTCGCCGTCCACGAGCCGCTGCATGACGAACCGCTCGTATCCGGAGCCGTACTTGAAGGGCGAGCTGCCGATCTCGTCGGTGTACATGTTGACGGAGGCGTCGAGGTAGCTCGGGTAGTCGTCGACGGTCAGCTGCCGGACCCGCGGGTCGGCCTCGACGGCGGGCGGCGTCTCCAGCAGCATCAGGGGCTGGCGGGCACGGATGTTGCTGACGTTGCCCCAGGATCCCCGCCATCTCTCGGTGAGCCCAAGGTGGAGCCCGAGCACTGAGATCGAGGGCCCGAGGATGGAGGTGCAGCGCCGCACGGGGCCGAGTTGGCCCACGAACGCAGGCAGGGCACCCGGATCGAATCCGGCGACGAACACCGTGCCGCCGTCGAGCATGAGCGCGGTCACCTCGCCACCCTGCTGGTAGGCGTAGACGTTGCCCAGACGACGGCGGTCGATGCCGTAGGCGGCCACCTTGGCCGCGAGAAAGAGGTTCTCGATGGGGCTGCGGGCCAGAAAGCTGAGGGCCTCGTCCCGGTCTGCGCTTGTCAGCGCGCGAACCCGGGGAGCCATGCGCGACAGCCTAGGAGACGGAGACGGCAGGCGTGCCGATCTCGCCCATCTCGGCCGCCAGCCGCTGGGCCTCGATGATGAGGGTCTCGACGATCTCGTCCTCCGGGACCGTCTTGATCACCTCGCCCCGGACGAAGATCTGACCCTTGCCGTTGCCGGAGGCCACGCCGAGATCGGCCTCGCGCGCCTCGCCGGGCCCGTTGACGACGCAGCCCATGACGGCCACCCGCAGCGGGGCCTGCATGCCCTCGAGCCCCTTCGTGACCTGCTCGGCGAGGGTGTAGACGTCCACCTGCGCGCGGCCACACGACGGGCAGGACACGATGTCGAGCTTGCGGGGCTTGAGGTTGAGCGACTCGAGGATCTTGAGGCCCACCTTGACCTCCTCGGCCGGGGGTGCCGAGAGCGAGACGCGGATGGTGTCGCCGATGCCGCGGCTCAACAGGGAGCCGAACGCGACGGATGACTTGATGGTGCCCTGGAACGCGGGGCCGGCCTCCGTGACTCCGAGGTGCAACGGGTAGTCGCACTTCTCCGACAGCATTTCGTAGGCGCGCACCATCACCACCGGGTCGTTGTGCTTGACCGAGATCTTGAAGTCGTGGAAGCCGACGTCCTCGAACAGCGAGGCCTCCCACAGCGCCGACTCGACGAGCGCCTCCGCGGTGGGCGCGCCGTGCTTGGCGAGGAGCCGCCGGTCCAGCGAACCCGCGTTGACGCCGATCCGCAGCGACACCCCGGAGTCCGAGGCCGCCTTGGCGATCTCCGCCACCTTGTCGTCGAACTGCTTGATGTTGCCCGGGTTGACCCGGACCGCGGCACAGCCCGCGTCGATGGCCGCGAAGACGTAGCGAGGCTGGAAGTGGATGTCCGCGATGACCGGGATCTGCGACTTCATCGCGATGATCGGCAGCGCCTCCGCGTCGTCCTGGCTCGGAACCGCCACGCGCACGATGTCGCAGCCCGTGGCGGTGAGTTCCGCGATCTGCTGCAGCGTGGCGTTGATGTCCGTGGTCTTGGTGGTGGTCATCGACTGGACGCTGATCGGCGCGTCTCCGCCGACCAGCACCTTGCCCACCTTGATCTGCCGGGTCTTGCGACGGGGAGTGAGAACGGGGGCGGGCGCGGCGGGCATACCGAGGTTCACGGACATGGCGCCCAGACTACCTGTTACGGGGCGTGAACCGCTCCGGCTGCGGAGCGGTGGGCCCGCCCGCCCACTAGAAGATGCTGATGGGCGAGATGATGTCGGCCAGGATCAGCACCACGCCGCCGAGAAGGAGGAATCCACCGACGATGTAGGTGACCGGCAGTCCCCTTGCGGTGTCGACGTGGCCCGGATCCGGGCGCCCGAGGACCCGCGCGGAGCTGCGGCGCAGCCACTCCCACACGGCCGCGGCCACATGCCCGCCGTCGAGCGGCAGCAGCGGGACGAGGTTCAGCAGCGCGACGAAGAGGTTGACCGAGCCGAGCAGGGACAGCCAGGTCGCGGCCTTGTCCGCCACCTCGAGCTCGGTGCTGGCCCCGATCTCACCGGCGACGCGTGAGGCGCCGACGATGGACAGCGGCGAGTTGATGTCGCGCGGCTGACCCGTGACCAGATCAGCCGCCACGTTGTAGACGCGCACCGGGAAGCCGGCCAGGGCCACCACCGACTGCTTCGTCATGGTCCACATCTGGTCCGCGGTCTCCACCACGCCTCCGCGCCGCTGTTCGATGGAGGGGCTGACGCCGAAGAATCCGGCCTCCACCGTGCGGGTCGGATCCAGCCGGTCCGCCACGTTGTTGAGCACCGTGGTGACCACCGGGAGCTCCACCCGTTCACCGTCTCGCTCGACGACCACGCGGGCCTCGCCGTCGCGGTTGACCCGGATCAGATCGCCCATCTGCTCCCAACTGGTGAGCTCGGTCCCGTTGAACGAGACGAGGCGGTCCCCCTCGCGCACGCCGGCCTCGACCGCGGGGGTGACCGGATCGCCGTCGCGGCAGGTGCGGTCCGCCCGGTCGACCGGCACGGCGCACTCCGAGACGGCGGCCACCGTCAACGTGGCCGTGGGGACGCCGTAGGCGACATTGATGCCGAGGAAGATGACGAAGGCGAGCACGATGTTCATCAGCGGGCCGCCGAGCATCACCACGATCTTCTGCCAGGTCTTCTTCTCGTAGAGGAGGCGCCCCTTGTCCGCGTCGGTGATGTCCTCGTACTCCACCGAGCGCGCCTCGTCAGCCATCCGGCTCAGCCAGCCTGGCCTGGCGGAGGGACGGTGCGGGGGGTACATGCCCATGAGGCGCACGTAGCCGCCCAGCGGGATGGCCTTGATGCCGTACTCGGTCTCGCCGCGACGGGTGGACCACAGCGTCTTGCCGAAGCCCACGAAGTACTTGCTGACCCGGACCCCGAACAGTTTCGCCGGGACGAGGTGGCCGACCTCGTGCAGGGCGATCGACGCCATGATGAGCGCAAAGAAGAGCACCGCGAACACCACGGTGAGCAGGGCGGTCATGCGCCCGCCAACTCGGCGGCGCGGACCCGGCCCCAGCTGTCGGCGCCGAGTACCGCCTCCACGGTGAGGTCCTCGTCCGCGACGTGCCCGCCCGCGAGATGCTCGTCGACGCAGACACCGACGATGCGCGCGATGTCCAGGAAACCGATGTTCCCGGACCAGAATGCCTCGACGCAGGCTTCGTTGGCGGCGTTGTAGACGGCGGGAGCGGTGCCTGCCGCCTTCCCCGCACGCCGGGCGAGTTCCACCGCGGGGAACGTCTCGTGGTCCAAGGGCTCGAACGTCCAGGTGGCGGCGGTCGACCAGTCGCAGGGCGCCGCGGCGTCGGGCAGCCGCTCGGGCCAGGTGAGGGCGATACCGATCGGCAGCCGCATGTCCGGCGGCGATGCCTGCGCGATCGTCGATCCGTCGTGGAACTCCACCATGGAGTGCACGATCGACTGGGGATGCACCGTGACGACGATGTCGTCGTAGTCCACGCCGTAGAGCAGGGCCGCCTCGATCAGCTCGAGGCCTTTGTTGACGAGGGTGGCGGAGTTGATGGTGATGACCCGGCCCATGTCCCAGGTGGGATGCGCCATGGCCTGCTGCGGGGTGACGTCCAGCAGCTCGTCGGCCCTCCGCCCGCGGAACGGGCCGCCGGAGGCGGTGAGGATGAGGCGCCGCACCTCGTCGGCACGGCCCGAGCGGAGTGCCTGCGCGAACGCGGAGTGCTCGGAATCCACCGCGACGATCTGGCCGGGCGCCGCCGCCTGGGTGACGAGCCGCCCGCCGATGACGAGCGACTCCTTGTTGGCCAGCGCGAGCGTGCTGCCCGCAGCGAGCGCGGCCAGGGTGGGCCCGAGGCCCGCGGCGCCGGTGATGGCGTTGACCACCACGTCGGATCCGAGGGCGGCGAGCTGCGTCGACGCCTGCGGGCCGAGGAGCAGCTTGGGCAGCTGGTACTGGCCGGAGCTCCACCCGCGCCGGTCCGCCTCCGCGTAGAGGGCCCGCTGGAGTTCCTGAGCGGCGCTGGCCTTGGCCAGCCCCACCGTCTCCGGCTCGAACTCGATGATCTGGCGCGCCAGCAGCTCGAGGTTCCCGCCCGAGGCCGACAGCCCGACCACCCGGAACCGGTCCCGCCTGGTGGAGACCACGTCGAGGGTCTGGGTACCGATCGAGCCGGTGGAGCCGAGCAGGACGAGTGTGCGCACCGGGCAAGTGTAGACGCGGCCCCGCCGCCGCATCCTGGCCGAGGAGCTGTGCGACGATCGACCCATGCCGCTCGCCGCCCCTCCCCCTCCCGGGACCCCCGTCCCGTTCGCCATCACCCACTGGGCCGCCGTGAACCGCCGCCATGTCGAGCAGTTGGTCTGGCGCAACGAGCTGGGCGGCCTCACCGCCCGCCTCGTCGCCGACGACGCCACCCCGTTGTACGCCAAGTGGAGCCCGCATGACCTCCTCCCCGAGGCGGAGCGCCTTTCGTGGCTCTCCGGCCGCCACCCGTCGCCGCGGATGGCGGACTTCGAGGAACTGGACGACGGTTGGCTGGTCGTCACGGTCGGCCTCCCCGGCGAGTCGGCCGTGTCGACGAGGTGGGCAGGAGAGCCGGACCGGGCGGCCTTCGCGATCGGCGCCGGGCTCGCCCGGCTGCACACCCTGGACCCGGACGACTGTCCGTTCGGACCCGCCGGCTGGATCGGTGTCCAGGACGAGGTGGACGTCCTCGTCGTGACCCACGGGGACGCCTGCGCGCCCAACACGCTGCTCGGTCCCGACGGCTCGTTCGTCGGCACCGTGGACGTCGGCGAGCTCGGCGTGGCCGACCGGTGGGCGGACCTGGCCATCGCGTCGTGGTCGTTGGAGTGGAACTTCGGCCGCGGCCACGAGGACGCCTTCTGGGCCGGGTACGGCGAAGCGCCGGACCCTGAGCGGATCCGGCGCTATCGCACCCTGTGGGGTGAGCCCTGACTCAGACCAGGCCGAAGGCCTGCATGGCGGCCGCGACCCGTTCGAAACCGGCGATGTTCGCGCCGACCACGTAGTCCCCGGGCGCGCCGTAGGACTCGGCGGTCTCCGCGCACATGTCGTGGATGTTGCGCATGATCGTGGTCAGGCGCTCCTCGGTGTACTCGAAGCTCCACGAGTCACGCGAGGCGTTCTGCTGCATCTCCAGCGCTGAGGTGGCCACGCCACCCGCGTTGGCGGCCTTGCCGGGACCGTAGAGGACCTTCGCCTCCTGGAAGGCGCGGATGCCCTCAGGGGTGGTGGGCATGTTGGCGCCCTCGGCGACGGCGATGACGCCGTTCCTGATCAGCGTGGCCGCCTGGTCCCCGTTGAGTTCGTTCTGCGTGGCCGACGGCAGCGCGACATCCACAGGGACGTCCCAGATGGAACCGCCGGCCTGGTAGGTGGCGGAGGTTCGGCGCTCGGCGTAGTCGCTGACGCGCCCACGCTCGACCTCCTTGATCTGCTTGAGCAGGTCCAGGTCCACGCCCGCCTCGTCGACGACGTAGCCGGTGGAGTCCGAGAAGCTGATGACGGTGCCGCCCAGCTGGTGGACCTTCTCGATGGCATAGATGGCCACGTTGCCGGAGCCGGAGACCGTGACCCTCTTGCCGTCGAAGGACTCGCCGCGCGTCTTGAGCATCTCGTCGGCGAACACGACGGTGCCGTAACCCGTCGCCTCGGTGCGCACCAGCGAGCCGCCCCAGGCGATGCCCTTGCCGGTGAGGACGCCGGACTCGTAGCGGTTCGTGATTCTCTTGTACTGGCCGAACATGTAGCCGATCTCACGGCCCCCTACGCCGATGTCACCGGCCGGGACGTCGGTGTACTCGCCGAGGTGACGGTACAGCTCGGTCATGAACGACTGGCAGAACCGCATGACCTCGGCGTCGGACTTGCCGCGGGGATCGAAGTCCGAGCCACCCTTGCCGCCGCCGATGGGCAGGCCGGTCAGCGAGTTCTTGAAGATCTGCTCGAAGCCGAGGAACTTGATCACGCCGAGGTAGACGCTGGGGTGGAACCGGAGGCCGCCCTTGTACGGGCCGAGCGCGGAGTTGAACTCGACGCGGAAGCCGCGGTTGACCTGGACCTCGCCCTTGTCGTCCATCCACGGCACGCGGAAGATGATCTGGCGCTCCGGCTCGCAGATGCGCTCCAGCACCTTGGACTCGAGGTACTCGGGGTGGCGCTTGATCACAGGGTCGAGGCTCTCGAAGACCTCGCGAACGGCCTGGTGGAACTCGGCCTCCCCGGGGTTGCGGGCGACGACACTCTGGAAGACACCCTCCAGTTGTTGCTCCATCGATACTCCTTCGGATTGACTGTCAGCGGGATGATAGTAGCCACCCTCACGGGCGGCTGCGGGGGCGGGTCCCGGATCCGCGCTCTCTACTGCACGGATGCGGCCAGCTGTCCGCAGGCTCCGTCGATCTCGGAGCCGCGGGTGTCGCGCAGCGTCACGGGGACGCCGCGACGCTCAAGGGTCTGCATGAAAGCGCGCTCGTCCTCCTTGCGGGAGGCCGTCCACTTCGAGCCCGGCGTGGGGTTGAGGGGGATGAGGTTGACGTGCACCCACCCCCAGTCGCCCCGCTTCTTCAGGACGGTGGCGAGCAACTCCGCCCGCTGCACCGAATCGTTGATGTCGCGCATCATGGCGTACTCGATGGACACCCGGCGCTTCGTGGTGCGCGCGTACTCCCATGCCGCGTCCACGACCTCGTTGACCTTCCACCGGGTGTTGATCGGCACGATCTCGTCGCGCAGCTCGTCGTCAGGGGCGTGCAACGAGACCGCCAGCGTGAGGGGGAGGCCCTCGCTCGTCAGCTGCTGGATCTTCGGCACCAGTCCGACGGTGGACACCGTGATGCCGCGCGCGCTCATGCCGAACCCGTCGGGGCTGGGCGCCAGCAGGGTGCGGATGGAGCCCAGGACGGCCTTGTAGTTGGCCAGCGGCTCTCCCATGCCCATGAACACGATGTTGTTGAGCCGGCCGGTTGCGCCGGGGACCTCCCCTGCGGCCAGCATCTGGTTGGCGGCCAGCGCCTGCACGGTGATCTCGGCCTGGCTGAGGTTGCGCTGCAACCCACCCTGCCCGGTGGCGCAGAACGGGCAGGCCATGCCGCAGCCCGCCTGCGATGAGATGCACAGCGTGGATCGGCCGGGGTAGCGCATGAGGACGGACTCGAGCAGGGAGCCGTCGTGGAGCCGCCACAGGGTCTTGACCGTGGCCCCCTTGTCTGCAGTGCGCTGGGTCACCCGATCCAGCAGCCTCGGGAACAGCTGGGTTCCCAGCTCCTCGCGGATCGACGACGGGATGTCCGAGAAACCCGCCACGTCGTCCTCGAGCCGGTCGAAGAGGTGGCGGGAGATCTGGTTGGCGCGGAACTTGGGCAGGCCCAGCCGCTGCGTGGCCTCGAGCCGCTCGTCCACGCTGAGATCAAGCCAGTGCTTGGGCGCCTTGCCTCGCGCCGGGGCGTCGAAGACGATGGGCAGCTGGGTTCGGGTCATGGGTCACCTTCGAGAGGGGGAGGAGGTCAGCCGCCGAGGGCCAGGTGCAGGACGAGCCATCCCACCGGGAATGCCACCAGCATGGAGTCGAGCCGGTCCATGACGCCGCCATGGCCGGGCAGGAAGTTGGACATGTCCTTGATGCCGGCGTCGCGCTTGACCAGCGACTCGACGAGGTCGCCGACGGTGGCGGCCAGGGAGACCAGCACGCCCAGCGGGATGCCGACCCACCACGGCGCGTCGAGCAGGAAGACCGTGGCCAGTACGGCGACGGCCGCGGTGACGGTCACGCCCCCGGCCAGCCCCTCCCACGTCTTCCCTGGGCTGATGTGCGGAGCCAGCTTGTGGCGACCGAGCAACGAGCCGACTGCGTACGCGCCGGTGTCCGACGCAACGACGCAGACGATGACGGTGAGGATCCGCAGCTGCCCGTCGGGGGCGCCCATGAGCAGCGGGACGAACATGCCCAGCGCCGGGATGTAGGCGATGAGCAGCGCGCTGGCCGCGATGTCGCGGATGAATCCCTCCGCGCCCCGGAAGAGCCGCGACGCGAGGGCCACGATGATGGTGGCACCCAGGCAGATGATCACGAACGAGGTGGGCGTCACGCGCAGGTCGACCACGGCCGAGAGGTACCCGCCGATCACGCTGAGTGCCGTGCCGAGGACGATGGGCACGATCTCTGCACGCATGCCCTTGCGCAGCATCGCCCCGTTGAGCTCAACCGCCGCCAGGCACAACCCCAGCGCCGCGGTGACGATGAAGACCCACGGGGCCCAGATGAGGCCGAAGGCGAACACCAGGAACAGTGCGACGCCGACCCCGACGGCGACCGGAAGATTCCGGCCCGCCTTCGGGGTTGACGGCTGCGCGATGCTCTGGGTCATTCAGACCTCGAGGAGTTCGGCTTCCTTGTGCTTGAAAAGCTCGTCGATGCTCTCCACGAACTTCTTGGTGGAGGCGTCGAGGGCCTTCTCTGCGCTTCGCAACTCGTCCTCGCTGATCTCGCCGTCCTTCTGTGCCTTCTTCAGGGTGTCCATGGAGTGGCGGCGGACGTTGCGCACGGCGACGCGTGCATCCTCGGCCTTCGACTTGGCCATCTTGATGTACTCCTTGCGGCGCTCCTCGGTGAGCTGAGGGACCAGGATGCGCACGGAGTTGCCGTCGTTGCTGGGGTTGACGCCGAGGTCCGCGTCGCGGATCGCCTTCTCGATGGCACCGATCGCGCTGCGGTCGAAGGGCGTGATCACCATCGAGCGAGGGTCAGGCGAGGTGAAGGTGGCCAGCTGCTGCAGCGGGGTGGGCGCCCCGTAGTAGTCCGCCGTGATCCTGTTGAACATGGCGGGGTGGGCCCTGCCGGTGCGGATGGTGGCCATGTCCTCGCGGGCATGCTCCACCGCATGCTGCATCTTGGTGGAGGCTTCTTTCTGGGTTTCGGTGATCATGGGTGCTCCTCTGGGGTGGCTTGCGGGTGTGGGCCTAGCGCGAGACCAGCGTGCCGATCGGCTCGCCGGCGACCACGCGCCCGATGTTGCCCGGGGTGGAGAGGTTGAAGAAGACGATGTTGAGATTGTTGTCACGCGCCAACGAGATAGCAGTGGCATCGGCCACCTTCAGATCCTCGGTGAGGAACTGGTCGTAGGTGAGATGGTCGAACTTCGTGGCGTCCGGATTGGTCTTCGGATCCTTGTTGTACACCCCGTCGACCCCCTGCTTGCCCATGAGCAGCACCTCCGCCCCGATCTCGAGGGCGCGCTGCGCCGCGACCGTGTCCGTTGAGAAGTACGGCATGCCGGATCCTGCACCGAAGATGACCAGGCGGCCCTTCTCCAGGTGCCGTTCGGCGCGCCGCGGGATGTAGGGCTCCGCGACCTGAGCCATGCTGATCGCCGACTGCACTCGCGTCTCGATCCCGGCCTTCTCGCAGAAGTCCTGCAGGGCGATGGCGTTCATCACGGTGCCGAGCATGCCCATGTAGTCCGCGCGGTCCCGCGCCATCCCGTTCTGCGACAGCTCGGCGCCGCGGAAGTAGTTGCCACCACCGACGACCACCGCCACCTGGGTCCCGGAGTGCACCACTGCGGCGATCTCCGCCGCGATGTTGGACACCACTATGGGATCCACGCCTAGCCGTCCCCCGCCGAACACCTCCCCCGAGAGCTTCAACAAGACTCGCTGATAAGCCACTGGGCCTCCTCGTGCTGGCTGGTGCGCATCATGCGCGTGCGCCGCGACCCGAAAGGATCGCGGCGCACGTCACTCTACTTCCCTTGAACTGCGGGGTGTTTGCCTGGGTCAGGCGCCAAAAGCGAAACGTACGAAGCGTACGATCTCGGTGTCGCCCGCCTTGAGGGCGTCACCCACCGACTTCTTGTCCTCCCAGACCGCGGCCTGGTCCACGAGGCAGACGTCCTTGAAGAACCCGCCCACGCGTCCCTCGACGATGCGCGGGATGGCGCCCTCGGGCTTGCCCTCCTCCTTGGCGGTGGCCTCGGCGATGCGACGCTCGTTGGCGACGACGTCTGCCGGAACCTCGTCGCGGGTGACCCACTGGGGTGACATCGCGGCGATCTGCATGGCGACCTGGTGCGCGAGCGCCTCGTCGCCCTGGTACTCGACGAGCACGCCGACCTGTGGGGGCAGATCCGCGGCGCGGCGGTGGAGGTAGAGGTGCGTGGCGCCGTCGAAGTTGGCGGCGTTGACGACCGAGAGGTTCTCGCCGATCTTCACGCCGAGGTCCTGGACCGCGTCGGAGACCTTCGCGCCGGAGGCCAGCGTGGCCTCGTTGGCGGTGGCCACATCCGTTGCTCCGGAGGTGATGACGGCGGAGACGATCTCCTCCGCCAGGCCCACGAACTCAGCGTTCTTGGCGACGAAGTCCGTCTCCGAGGCGAACTGGATGAGGGCGCCGTCGCGGCCCGCGACGATGCCGTTGGTGGCCTCGCGGTCTGCCCGCTTCGCGGCCTTGGCCAGCCCCGAGATGCGCAGCACCTCGATGGCCTTGTCGAAATCGCCCTCGGCCTCGGTGAGAGCCCTCTTGGCGTCCATCATGCCCGCGCCCGTGGCGTCGCGGAGCTTCTTCACGTCAGCGGCAGCAATTGCCATGAGTGGTGTTTCCCGTCTTCTCGAGTTGTTCAGTTGGCGGCGGTGGTGGTGTCGTCCTCAGCGGGGACCTCAGCCTCGGTGGCAGGCGCCTCGTCCACGGCGGCGGGGGTCTCCTCGACGATGGGCGCCTCGGCCTCGACGGGGGTCTCCTCGACGATGGGCGCCTCGGCCTCGACGGGAGCCTCAGCCTCGACGACCGGAGCCTCCTCGGCGACCGGAGCCTCAGCCTCGACGACGGGCGCCGCGACGGCCTGGTCCGCACCCAGCAGCTCACGCTCCCAGTCGGGCATGGGCTCGGCAGCGACCTGCTCGCCCCCACGGCCGGCGGAACGCTCGATGAGGCCCTCGGCCACCGCGTCGGCGATGATGCGGGTCAGCAGGTGGACGGAGCGGATCGCGTCGTCGTTGCCGGGGACCGCGTAGTCCACCTCGTCGGGGTCGCAGTTGGTGTCGAGGATGCCGACGATCGGGATGTGCAGCTTGCGCGCCTCATCAACGGCGAGGTGCTCCTTCTTGGTGTCCACGATCCAGACCGCCTGCGGGGTCTTGGCCATGTCACGGATGCCGCCGAGGGTCTTGTCGAGCTTGATCTTCTCGCGCTCGAGCTGCAGCAGCTCCTTCTTCGTGAGGCCGGAGCCGGGCACGTCGGTGAAGTCCATGCCCTCCAGCTCCTTGAGTCGCTGGATCCGCTTGGTGACGGTGTGGAAGTTGGTGAGCATGCCACCGAGCCAGCGCTGGTTGACGTAGGGCATGCCCACGCGGGTGGCCTGCTCGGCCACGGCCTCCTGCGCCTGCTTCTTGGTGCCGACGAACAGCACCTGGCCGCCGCGGGCCACCGTGGACCGGACGAAGTGGTAGGCCTTGTCGATGTAGCTCAGCGACAGCTGCAGGTCGATGATGTAGATGCCATTGCGCTCGGCGAAGATGAACCGCTTCATCTTGGGGTTCCATCGACGGGTCTGGTGTCCGAAGTGGACGCCCGACTCCAGGAGCTGGCGGGTGGTGACGACGGCCATGGCCGGTCCTTTCGCGGCGAGGCTGCGCCCCGCCTGATTGTGGTGAGCGACGCTCACGTGTGGTTACGTTGGTCCGAGTGGACCTGCCTGATGCGCCCGGGGCCGCGCCCGCTCCGGGGAGCGGGACCACGCGACCACCGGCGGTGACCCGCGCAGCGCATGCGATGTCAACCCACAAGGGTTGCGGAGCTCATCTTAGACAGTCCGGCGCAGCGCCACAAACACCACCCTTCTCCACAGCCGGGGATCCACGTGGGAAACGCACCGGCCGGCGGGCGATCAAGGTGACATGCGCGCCCTCCTCCTGTCCCTCGGGGTCCTGCTCACGCTGACCCTCACCCCGCTCACCGCCTCGGCCGAGGGCGGCTTCCTGCTCGAGCCTCCGCTGGGCGGCCGCGTGCTGCGCGGGTTCGACGCGCCGCCGTCCCCCTACGCCGCCGGTCACCGGGGCGTCGATCTCGCGGGTGACGTCGGTTCCGAGGTGCTGGCGGCTGCGGCCGGCCGTGTGTTTTTCGCCGGCCACGTGGCCGGCCGCGGCACAGTCTCAGTGGACCACGGCAACGGCTGGCGCACCACCTACCAGCCCGTGATACCCGGGGTGCGGAAGGGCGACGTCGTCGCGACAGGTGACCGGATCGGCACGCTCGAGGCGGGGCACTGCGCCGGATCGTCGTGCCTGCACTGGGGCCTGACCGACGGAGGATCCTACCTGGACCCCACTGCGTACCTGAGCGTCCCGGTGATCCGGCTCCTACCTGCAGGCGCGAGGCCGTCCGCCGTTCCGCAACTCTCCGCCGCCCACGTCGCCGCAGTGGGATCGCGGCCGGTGCGCGGCCCCGTGTCGTCGCCGTTCGGCATGCGCCGCCACCCGGTCTCGGGCGAGATGAGACTGCACGACGGGGTGGACATCGCTGCTGCATGCGGCACCGCCGTCGTCGCCACGTTGCCGGGGCTGGTGGTGGACGCCTCCTTCCACGTCTCGTACGGCTACCGGGTCCGGATCGACCACGGCGGCGGGCTGGTCATGGCCTATACGCATCTTCCGGGGCTCGACGTGCGGGAGGGCCGGCGGGTCCGGGCCGGGGAGCGTATCGGGCGCGTCGGCACCACCGGACTGTCCACCGGGTGCCACCTCCACTGGATGGCGTGGCGCGACGGTGCCCTGCTGGACCCCCTGTCCCTGGAGTAGCCGGCGCGCGCTCTCAGGCGCGGGGGTGCGCCTGCCGGTACGCCTGGCGCAGGCGTTCGGAGGAGACGTGGGTGTAGATCTGGGTCGTGGCCACAGACGCGTGGCCGAGCATCTCCTGGACGCTGCGCAGATCGGCGCCGCCGTCGATGAGGTGCGTCGCCATCGCGTGGCGCAGTCCGTGCGGGCCGACGTCCGCCCCGGGACCGGCCGCGGAGGTGGTGGCGTGCACCACACGTCGCGCCACCCGCGGGTCCAGGACTCCCCCGCGGGCACCCAGGAACACGGTGTCAGGGCTCGCGTCGGTCGCCACGTGCGGGCGCACCTCCAGCCAGGCGTCGATGGCGCGCAGTGCCGGGAGCCCCAGCGGGACCGTGCGCTCCTTACCCCCCTTCCCCAGGACCCTCAGCGAGCTGCGTTCACGGTCCACATCCCGCAGGAGCAGTCCGCACAACTCGGAGACCCGCAGCCCGCTGGAGTAGAGCACCTCCACTAGAGCGAGGTCCCGCCTCGCGAGGGGATCGTCCTCCTCGCCCGCCCGCTGCTCGGCGCTGGCCAGGCTGACCTCGACGGCGCCTGCCGCCACCACCGTCGGGAGCCGTCTCTGCCGCTTGGGTGCCTTCAGCCGCGCGGCGGGGTCGTCGGCCACGAGACCTTCCTTCTGCGCCCATGCGAAGAAGCCGCGCACGCAGGCCACCCTGCGCTGCACCGTCGCGGACGCGTGGCCCTCGTCGGCCATGAGCGCCAACCACCCCCGGAGACGCGGCAGCGTGACCCGCCGGACCTCCACGTCGACGAAGCGCGCCAGGTCCCGCAGGTCGGTCTCGTAGGCGCGGACCGTGTGCGCCGACAGCCCGCGATCGACGCGCAGATGCGTCGAGTACTCGTCCAGCACGGCGGACCAGCCCGGGGGGAGCTCCATGCCCGCCAGTGTCGCGCACGGACCGGCCAGGCCACGGCACGACACCCGTGCGGCATACTGGGCAGCCGGAAACTGCCTGCTCGACAAGTGGAGGAAACATGGCGCAGGACGATCTCACCCAGGGCGGCTCCGTGCGGCCGATGACGCGGTGGGGCGAACCGGTCATGCACGAGAAGACCGCACCGGTGACCGAGTTCGGTGAGGAGTTGCACACCCTCATCCGTGACATGTTCGCCACCATGCGCGCCTCCGACGGCGTCGGCCTGGCCGCCACGCAGGTGGGCGTCGGTCTCTCGGTGTTCATCTACCAGTGCCCGGATGCCGACGACGTGGTCCAGGTGGGGGTGGTCTGCAACCCCGTGATCACCGTCCCGGAGGGCGTCGACCGGCAGCTCGAGGCGGCCGATGAGGGCTGCCTGTCGTTCCCGGGGGGCTACGCCCAGCTGGCCAGGCCGGACAAGGCGCGCTGCGTGGGGCAGGACCCGTGGGGACGCCAGATCGAGGTGCAGGGCACCGGCCTCCTGGCCCGCTGCCTCCAGCACGAGACGGACCACCTCAACGGAACCGTGTTCGGCGACAGGCTGTCGGCGCGCGCACGCCGCCAACTCGACGCGAAGGTGGCGGAATTGGCGTGGCGCTACCCGGACGACTGGCCGGTCTCACCGAAGGCCCCACACGCCACTCCCGTCGCGGCGGAGTAACGCCACCACCGTGAGCTGGTTCACCTGACGTTCACCAAAGGGCCTACTCAGGTTCAGATGGGTCGCCTAGTCTCTCGAGAAGTTGCTTCGACGACGAGAGAGACGCCCATGCATATGAGAACCCGCCTCACGGCCATCGGCGCCGCCACGGCGCTGGCCACCGGCCTGCTGGCCGCGGCGCCGCAGCCGGCCACCGCCGACACGCCCGACACGTTGATGATCAGCGCCTACATCGAGGGCAGCAGCTCGAACAAGGCGCTGGAGATCTACAACCCCACGGGCTCACCCGTCGCCCTGGCCGGCTACCAGGTCCTGCTGTTCTCCAACGGCCGCACGACGCCGAACTACACCTGGTCGATGACCGGCACGCTCGAGCCGGGAGGCTACCGCCACCTCGTGGACAGCGCCGCGTCCGAGGTGCTTCTCGCACTGGCAGACCAGACCGCCAGCGGACTCTGGAACGGCGACGACGCGATCCAGCTGGTCAAGGACGGCGCAGTCGTCGACTCCTTCGGACAGACGGGCAACGATCCGGGAACAGCATGGATCAGCGGCGACCTCTCCACGGCCAACCGCTCCCTGAAGCGCAGCGCGTGTGTCGTCGACACAGTGCCGTCGGACGCGTTCGACCCCACGGCCCAGTGGGTCGCGTACGCCCAGGATGATCTCTCGATTCTCGGCACATTCGGCTGCGGGGGCGCCACGCCCCCCGCCGAGCCTCCGGCACCTGAGGTGCTGAAGATCGGCGCCGTGCAGGGATCGACGAACACCTCGCCCTACGCGGGCACGGAGGTGACCGTCGAGGGTGTGGTGACGGGCAACTTCCAGACCGGCGGATTCAACGGCTACTTCATCCAGGACGACGGCGACGACGACGACACCACCAGCGACGGCCTCTTCGTCTACGCCCCCGGCGCCGACACCGTCCCCGTCGGCACCGAGGTCCGCGTCACCGGTGGGGTGAGCGAATTCAACGGCCAGACCCAGATCCGGCAGGGCACCCTCGAGACCATCGCCACCGGCAGGACCGTCACACCGCTCGAGCTCGGCCTACCACTCACCGCCCCGGAGAGCCGTGAGTCGATGCTGGTCACCTTCCCCGATGAGCTCACCATCATCGAGTACTTCAACTACGACCGCTTCGGCGAGATCGTCTACGGCACGTCCCGCCAGCACACCCCCACCGCAGTCGTCGAGCCGGGAAACGCCGCGAGTAACCTGCGGGCCGTGAACCTGGCCAACCGGATCACCGTCGACGACGGGCGCACGTCCCAGAATCCGACCCCTGCCATCCACCCCAACGGCGAGGAGTTCTCGGCCGGGAACTACTTCCGCGGTGGCGACGTGGTGGGCAACATCACCGGCGTCCTCAGCTACAACTTCGGCGCATGGAAGATCCAGCCGACGCAGGGGGCCGATCACACGGCCGCCAACCCGCGCCCGGAGGTGCCCGAGGTGGGCGGCGACATCACCGTCGCGTCCATGAACGTGCTCAACTACTTCACGACTCTGAGGTCTGAAGACAGCAGCGCCCGCGGCGCGGACACCGTGGAGGAGTTCGAGCGCCAGCAGGCCAAGATCGTGGCCGCGCTCGCGGAGATGGACGCCGACGTCGTGGGGCTCATGGAGATCGAGAACAACGGCACCGCCGTGGAGAACCTCGTCACCGCCCTCAACGCCCACCTCGGCGCCGACACCTACCGTGCCGTCAACACCGGCGTCGTGGGCACGGACGCCATCATCCAGGCCCTCATCTACAAGCCTTCGACGGTCCAGCCCGTCGGCGAATGGGCCGCGCTGGACTACGGTGACGACCTCAACCGACCCACCATCGTGCAGACCTTCAAGCAGGTGCGGTCCCCGGAGAAGGTCAATGTCGCGGTCAACCACCTCAAGTCGAAGGGCTCCAACTGCAACGCCGTCGGCGATCCCGACACCGGCGACGGCTCCGGCAACTGCAACCTCACGCGCCTGGGCGCGGTGGAGCGGATGACCGAGTGGCTCGCCGCCGACCCCACCGGCGTGGGCGAGGCACGGACCCTGGTGATCGGCGACCTCAACAGCTACGACCACGAGGCCCCGATCGACGCGTTCGTCGACGCCGGCTACACCGACCTGCTCAAGCAGTACGAGGGCGCGGGCGCCTACACCTACGTCTTCGACGGCATGGTCGGCTACCTCGACTACGCGTTGTCCAACGCCGCCCTCTCGGCGATGGTCACGGGCACCGCGGCCTGGCACATCAACGCCGACGAGTCGGACCTGTTCGACTACGACATGACCTTCAAGCAGCCCCTCGAGGAGCAGCTGTGGGCCGCCGACCCCTACCGATCCTCCGACCACGACCCGGTCCTCGTGGGACTCGACCTGACCGAACCCAAGCCCGGCAAGGGCCTCGGCCGGCCCTGATCCGCAGGCATCGCCGGGCCGGTCCTCCTCCGGGGGGCCGGCCCGGCGCGTCTCCTCAGGACGGGGTGCGATCCAGCGCGGACAGCCCGTGGGGGATCTCGTCGGTGACCACCACCACAGTGTCGATCGCCTTCCAGTCCACGTCGCAGCACCGTTGGCGCAGTTCCTCGACCCGACCGACCGAGAGGGACGCCCCCTCGACAGGGACGACGAAGACCTCGCTGTGGAACACGTGGCCCATGTCCCGGGTCCGCACGGCCGCCTCGGCCACCCAGTCGGTGCGCAGCGCGGCCTCGCGCAGCTTCGCGATCACCGGGTGCGGGTCCTGGGATTCGATCGGCGTCGCCCTCGCGTCGAGGAGGGCGGCGACGGCGCCACGGAGGTTGGTGACGCCGTCCTTGACGATGCTGGTCGAGACGAGGACCGCGGCCAGCGAGTCCGCCCACCACAACCCGAACCCGATGCCCACCACACCGGCGACGGTGGCAAGTCCCGTCTGCCAGTCTGCCTTCAGCATGTCCGCGTCCGCGGCGAGCACCTTGTCGTGCAGCTTCTCGGCCAGCTTCAGCTTCATCCGTCCGAGGATCACGGGCGGGATGGCGCTCAGCGTCATGACGACGATCATCAGCCAGCCGGACCAGAGGGTCTGGCCCAGCAGCATGACGGCACCGACGGGAGGCCGCGCCCCCGTGACGAGGCCGGATGCGCCGTTGTAGAGCAGCGAGAGCCCGAAGGTCAGCAGCGCGACAGCCGAGACCAGGTGCCCGGCGGCGATCGCCCGATGATGCCCGTAGGGATGCTCGGGGCTGCGTGGCCGTGCGGCGCGTCGCACTCCGATGAGGAACGCG
Source organism: Tessaracoccus pujii (assembly GCF_055326215.1). Lineage (NCBI taxonomy): Bacteria > Bacillati > Actinomycetota > Actinomycetes > Propionibacteriales > Propionibacteriaceae > Tessaracoccus > Tessaracoccus pujii. Next base: position 255,857 of record NZ_JBUZNP010000002.1, read on the forward strand.
ATCGGCGGGAGCAGTGCGAGCGAATCCTCCACGAAGGCGGTGCGCATGGCCTGCGACTGACCCGCCACCATCCCGACCGCCGCGATGATGACCCCCATCACCACCAGGGAGATCCACTCCAGTCGGATCGCCTTGTGCAGCAGGGCGGACTGTTCGGGGGGCAGGGCCGACGGCGTCACGCTGGTCATGCCTGGTGCCCCTCCGCGATGAGGAAACGCTCCAGGTTGGTCAACAGCGCATTCTCCCCCATCCTGACGGCGAACACGAGCTTCTCCGCCTTGCCGTCGGATCCGATCGTTCTCGTGTGCGGGCGGGTGAAGGCGGCGTGGGTGGACCACGGCGAGTCGGATGCCAGGCCCCCGATGACGAGGTCCAGCTGCCCGAGCTTCACCAACTCCATCAGCTCGCTCTCGGCCCCCTCGCGCCACTCGACGGTGGCTCCGATGCTGTCGGCGTAGGCCTCGATGATCTCGGCCTCGTCCCCGCCCACCCTTCCGTCGTCGGACACCTCGGTGAACGGTGGGTGATCGGAGACCCCCACCAGCAGCGGCCCGCCGCGCGCCCGCTCGAGCGTCCCGTCAGGGTCACGGGGGAACCCTGGTTCAGCGCAGCCCGACAGCGTGACCATCAGGACGACAGCCACGCACCGCCTGACGATGCGCTCCATCGTCGCAGTGTGTCACGGGGCCAGCCGATAGGCCAGGATCGCGGCGGCGGTCGCCACGTTGAGCGAGTCCACGGCCGGGGTCATAGGGATGGTGACGTGGTGGTCCGCCGCCGACAGCCACGCGGCGCTCAGGCCGCGACCCTCGGTACCCAGAAGCAGGGCCACCCGCTCCGGCGCATCGAAGGAGGCGAGATCGACGGCGCCGGGCGAGAGGGTGGAGGCCACGAGGGCGAATCCGGCCGCGCGGAGCCGGTCCAGGTCCTCGTCCGAGGACATCCGTCGCCACGGTAACGTCAGCGACGCCCCCATGGAGGCCTTGATGGCGCGGCGGTAGAGCGGGTCGGCGCTGCCGGGTGAGACGAGCACCGCGTCCCACCCCAGGCCCGCCGCCACGCGCACGATCGCCCCGATGTTGGCGTGGTCGACGATCTCCTCACACACGATCACGCGGCCGGCCCCGGCGATCGAGTCCCACGACGCCTCCGCCGGCCGGCCGAACGAGCCCAGCGCGCCGCGGTGGACGTGGAAGCCGCTGACGCGCTCGATCAGCGCCTCCGTGGCCACGTACACCGGCGTGTCCGGCCAGTCGTCGAGGAGGTGCCGCACCCCGGACAGCCACCGCGGTTGCAGCAGGAGCGACCGGGGCGCACACCCGGCAGCGAAGGCCCGCTCGATGATCTTGACGCCCTCGGCGATGAAACGTGCGCCGTCGCCGCGGCGCAACTGCGCGTCCCGGAGTCCGACGAAGTCCGCCAGCCGCGGATCTGAGGGGTCGGTGACGTCGATCAGCACGCACCGACGATACCGCCGGACCGCCCTGCGGACGATCGGGATAGCCTTGCGGCCATGGACCCGTTCGTGCTGCTCGACGACGCCCGTCGTGGCAGCGCGACCCTGCTGACGGGGTTGCGGCGCGTCACACCTGTCACCCTCGGCACCGTGGACGCCGCGCTGGCCACCGGATGGGCCGAGGGCCTGCACTGCTTCGCCTGGCTGCCCTACGAGTTCGGCGAGGCGATCGCAGGCCTGCGCGACGAGGGGCACGGCGCCCTGTACTGGTTCACCGACCGCGCCGCCGCCGACCCCCTCGCCGTCCTGCCCGCGGATGCGCACGCCTGGCTCGCCGACGTGGCCCACGACGTCGACTTCGCCCACTTCTCGGCCCGGGTGGCCGACGTGCAGGAGGCCATCGCGGCCGGCACCAGCTACCAGGCCAACTACACCCACCGGGTGACCGGCCGCCTCGTCGGTTCCCCCGAGGCCCTCTACGCCCGGCTGCGCGAGCGCCAGCCCGTGGCCTACCGGGTGTTGGCGCACCTGCCGCCCCCCGCCGCGCCCTGGACGCTGAGCCTCTCCCCGGAGCTGTTCATGCACGTCGAGGGCGGCACGGCCGTGGCGCGGCCGATGAAGGGCACCGCCCCCGCCGCCACCGACGCCTCAGCCCTGCGCGACGACCCCAAGAACCGCGCCGAGAACCTCATGATCGTCGACCTGCTCCGCAACGACCTCAGCCGCGTGGCGGTGCCGGGCACCGTCGGAGTGTCGCGGCTGTTCGAGGTGGAGCGCGTGGGTGGCCTGTGGCAGATGACCAGCACCGTCAGCGGGCGGCTGGTCCCGGGCACCACGCCGTCAGGCCTCCTCGCGGCGACCTTCCCGTGCGGGTCGATCACCGGGGCGCCCAAGCTGGCGAGCATGCGGCTGATCCGGAATGTGGAGCGCGAGGGTCGCGGCCTGTACACCGGCAGCCTCGGACTCCTGGAGCCCTCCGACGACGACCTCGGCTGGCGGATGCACCTCAGCATCGCCATCCGCACGCTCGAGATCGACGCCGAGGGGGCGGTCCGGCTCGGTATCGGCTCGGGCGTGGTGGCCGACAGCACCGCCGACGCGGAGTGGGCCGAATGCCTCGCGAAGGCAGCCTTCGTCGCGACACTCGAGCCCACCGTCACCCTCAAGGAGACCCTGCGGGTCGTCGACCACACCGCGACGCTCGGTCAGCGCCACCAGGCTCGACTGAGCGCCTCCGCCCGCGAGCTGGGTTTCGCGGCCGTCGGTGGCGTGATCGACGAGGCCGTCCGCGCCACCCCCGCCGGCCGGTGGCGCGTCGCCGTCGACGTGTCGCCCGACGGCTCCTTCAGCGTTGCGCGCACGTCCCTGGATGACGTCGTCTCGGACGTGCTCGTCCGGCTGGCCGACCACCCCTGGGTCCCGGGCCCTCTGGCCCGGCACAAGACGTCCGCCCGCGCGCTGTACGACGAGGCCATCAGTGACGCCGACGCGGTGGGCGCATTCGACACCATCGGGTTCGACGACGCCGGTCGTGTGCTGGAGGGCGGCCGCACCTCGGTGTTCGCGCACCTGGACGGGCGCTGGGTCACGCCGCCGCTCGACCTCGGGGTGCTCGACGGCGTGCAGCGGGCCGCCGTCCTGGCCGATCCAGGACTCCTCGGCGCCGCGGCCGTCCACGAACACCCCCTGACGGTGGCCGAGCTTCGCCGCGCCGACGCCATCGTCGTCACCAACGCCGTGCGCGGGGTCCTGCCCGCCCGGCTGGAGGCGCACCAGTGAAACTGAAGGTCGACCCGATCCTGGTCATCATTCTCGCCACGCTCGCGCTGGGCCTGCTCCTGCCGGTCAGCGGCCGCCCCGCCGAGGTCCTCGACGTGGTGACGCGCGTCGGCATCTTCGTGCTGTTCTTCGGCTACGGCGCACGCCTCTCCGCGGCGGAGACCCGCTCCGGGATCAGGAACTGGAAACTCCACCTGGCCATCCTCAGCACCACGTTCGTGGTGTTTCCCGTGCTCGCCCTCCCCGTCCTCGCGATTCCGGACTCGGTGCTGTCGGCGCCCATCCGGGTGGGGCTGATCTTCCTGTGCCTGGTGCCGTCGACGGTGCAGTCGTCGATCACCTTCACCTCCCTGGCCGGCGGGAACGTGGCGGCGGCGATGGTGTCGGCCACCGCGTCGAACGTGCTGGGCGTGGTGATCACCCCGCTGCTGGCGATGGCCTTCATCCCGACGGCCAGCGGCGGATCCATCGGCTTCGAGCAGGTGTGGGGCGTGGTGCTGCAGCTCCTGCTGCCCTTCGTCCTCGGGCAGCTGTCCAGGGTGGTGACCGCCGGCTTCATGGCGACGCACCGGAAGCGGCTCAAGCTCCTGGATCAGGCAGTGATCATGCTCATCGTCTACGGCGCCTTCTCCGAGCTGCGCGTCTCCGGCGTGTGGCGCGAGATCGGATGGCGGGACCTCGCGCTGCTGATCCCCCTGGCACTGGCCCTCCTGGCCCTCATGTTCTGGTTCACGTGGGCGTTGGGCGGGTGGCTGGGCTTCCCGCGCGAGGATCGGATCGCCCTGATGTTCTGCGGCACCAAGAAGTCGCTGGCCACGGGGGTCCCCATGGCCAGCGTCCTGTTTCCCGGGGCCACCGTCGGCGTACTGGTGATCCCCCTGATGCTCTTCCACCAGGCACAGCTCCTGGCCAGCTCGGTGCTGGCCACGAGACTGCGCGAAGGTCAGGCCGGGGGCCCGAACGGGTGAGGCTGGCCCTCGCCCTCATCGCTGACCGGCGCCGGCTCGTCGACGTGGTCCTCCAGCAGATGCTCGCCGGCGGACAGCTGGCGCTGCTCCTCCCTGGCGCGTGACCTGGAGATCGACTGGCTGGCCCGATGGGCCCGGCGCGACGCCGCTCGGCCCGCATCCAGCGCCTGGGCGTCGGCGATGGCCTGCTCGACCGTCTCCGACGACCGCTGCCGGTCTCGCTCGGCCTGAGCCTCGATCTCCGCCTGCACGTCCACCATGGCTGGCGCCTCGAACTTCTGCGCCGCCTGGGACACGTACTCGCGGATGCCCTGCGCGTCGGTCACCTGGCCGAGGCCCTTGAGCGCATCGTTGAGTTCGCTCGGGATGATCCATACCTTGTTCGAATCCCCGGAGGCCAACTTCGGCAGCATCTGCATGTACTGGTAGGCGAGCAGCGCCTGGTCCGGCTCGGCGGCGTGGATGGCGTTGAACACGCGGGTGATGGCCTGGGCCTCGCCCTCGGAGCGCAGCATCTGCGCCTGCCTGTCCGCCTGGGCGCGCAGCACGGCGGCCTCCCTGTCGCCTTGGGCGCGCAGGATGGCGGCCTCGCGGTCACCCCCGGCCGAGAGGATCTGGGACTGGCGCTGGCCTTCGGCGATGAGGATCGATGCCCGCTTGTCGCGCTCGGCGCGGGCGCCCTTCTCCATGGCGTCGCGGATGGTGGGCGGCGGCTCGATGGCGCGCAGCTCCACCCGGTTGACCTTGATGCCCCACTTGCCGGTGGCCTCGTCCAGGACCATGCGGAGCCGCTGGTTGATCTCCTCGCGGGAGGTCAACGCTGCCTCCAGGTCCATGCCCCCGATGATGTTGCGCAACGTGGTCATGGTGAGCTGCTCGATGGCGGCGCGGTAGTTCTGCGCCTCGTAGGCGGCACGCACCGGGTCCACGATCTGGAAGTAGATGACCGAGTCGATGCTCACCATGAGGTTGTCCTCGGTGATGACCCCCTGCGGCGGGAACGGGACCACCTGCTCGCGCATGTCCAGCGTGTAGCGGACCTGGTCGAAGAACGGCACCACCAGGTGCGGGCCGGGTTCCAGCGCCTTGCGGAACTTGCCGAGGCGCTCCACCAGCGCGACCTGCTGCTGGCGGATGATCTTGAGGGTGGCGGCCAGCATCATGACGATGAGGATGGCCAGGGCGACGAGCACCCAGACAGTGATGTCGGGCATTGCTTTCTCCTAGCTGTCGAGTTGTCGACGTGCGGGATAGACGATCAGGGTGATGCCATCGAGACCGTAGACCTCGATCTCCTCGCCGGCATCGATGACCACCGACGGGTCGAACGAGCGGGCCTCCCAGATCTGGCCCTCCACCTTGACCTCGCCGCTCCTGCCGGTGATCTCGCCGAGCGCGCGGCCCGAGGCACCCACCAGCTTGTCCAGCGACGAGCGGTACCCGGGTGCCCTTCGGACGCGCTCCAGCAGCGTGGGACGTAGCAGGAACAGCGTCAGCACGGCGGTGGTGAGCGCGACGAGGACCTGGAGCCAGACGAGCCCCGGGATGATCAGGGCGGTCACCCCACCTGCGAGGGCCCCCGAGGCCAGCATGAGGAGCGTCAGGTCCATGGTGAGCAGCTCGGCGGTGGCGAGCAGCGCCGCGAGGATCCCCCAGCCGGCCCAGAGGTTGGCGCGGACCCAGTCGAGGAACTCGTTCACCGACGGCTCCTCGCGCTCCAGCGCACGCCGTCGTGGGTGACCTGCAGGGGCATGTCGAACGTGCGGCTGAGGTTCTCGTCGGTGAGGGTGCTGCGCAGCGGGCCGTCGGCGACCACGCGGCCGTCGCGCATCAGGAGACAGTGGGTGATGCCCTCTGGGATCTCCTCCACGTGGTGGGTCACCAGGACCGTGGCCGGGGAGTCGGGGTCCTGGCACAGGTCCGAGAGCGTGTCGACCAGCGCCTCCCGGCCGGCGAGATCCAGGCCGCCGGCAGGTTCGTCCAGGAGCAGTAGCTCCGGGTCCGTCATGAGCGCCCGCGCGATCTGCACGCGCTTGCGCTCCCCCTCGCTGAGGGTGCCGAAGGTGCGGTCCCGCAGCTGGCTCACCCGGAGCGAGCCGAGCAGCTGGTCCGCCTGCGTGATGTCGTACTCGTCGTAGTCCTCACGCCAGCGTCCGACGATGGCGTAGGCGGCCGACAGCACCACGTCGCGCACGAGCTCTTCCGCGGGGATACGGTCCGCGAGCGCCGAGGAGGTCAGGCCGATGCGCGGCCGCAGCTCGAAGACGTCGACGGTGCCCACCACCTCCCCGAGGATCCCCACGATCCCGTCGCTGGGATGCAGCTGGGCGGACAGGAGTTGCAGCAGGGTGGTCTTACCGGCGCCGTTGGGGCCGATGACGACCCAGCGGTCCGACTCGCCGATGACCAGGCTCACGTCGTCCAGGAGAGTGGCGCCGCCACGCCTGATCGACACACCCGCAAGTTCTGCCACCGCTGCCATGCCCCCAACCTACCGGACGCTGACAGCGGTCGACTGCAGGCGTGCGGTCAGGCTCCGGTGGAATGCAGCCCGCCGTCGACGTGGATCATCTCGCCGGTGGTGGCCGGGAACCAGTCGCTGAGGAGCGCGACGACGGCCTTGGCCGACGGGACGGCGTCCGAGGTGTCCCAGGGCAGCGGCGAACGCGTCGACCAGGTGTCGTTGAACGACCCGGCCCCGGGAATGGCCTTCTTGGCCACGGTGTCCAACGGACCGGCCGCCACCAGGTTGCAGCGGATGCCGTCCGGGCCGAGGTAGCGGGCCAGGTAGCGCGAGGTGGACTCCAGCGCGGCCTTCGCCACACCCATCCAGTCGTAGGTGGGCCAGCTGATCCGGGCGTCGAAGGTGAGGCCCACCACACTGGCGCCGCGGTTCAGCAGCGGCTTGCAGGCCATGGTGAGGGACTGCAGCGAATAGGCGGAGATGTGCAGGGCTGCCCCGACCGTCTCCCAGTCGGTGGTGAGGAACGCGCCTCCCAGGGCCTTCTCCGGGTGGGCGTAGGCGATCGAGTGCACGATGCCGTCGAGGCCGCCCTCGAAGTGCTCCGCCAGCACGCCCGGGAGCGCGGCGAGGTGCTCCGGGTCCGTGACGTCCAGCTCGATGAGCGGCGGCACCGGGTCCAGCTTGGAGATGGCCCGCTGGGCTGGGCCGATGGCGCGCCCGGCCGCTGAGACCACGATCCTGGCGCCCTCGCGCTGCGCGATCTCCGCCACCGCGTAGGCGATGGAGGTGCGCATGGTCACGCCGGTGACCAGGATGTTCTTACCTTCGAGGAGACCCATCGACGGTCCTTTCTCAGTGACCCATGCCGAGGCCGCCGTCAACAGGGATGACGGCGCCGGAGATGTAGCCGGCGTGCTCGCCGGCCAGGAATAGTGCGGCCTGGGCCACGTCGTCGACGCTGCCCAACCGGCCCGCGGGGATCCGCTTGGTGTAGTCCGCGATGGTGTCCGCGGGCAGCACTGCGGTCATGTCCGTCTCGATGAACCCGGGTGCGATCACGTTGGTGGTGACGTTGCGGGTTCCGATCTCGCGGGTGAGGCTGCGCGCCATGCCCACGAGCGCCGACTTCGACGACGAGTAGTTGATCTGGCCCGGCGAGCCGAGCAGGCCCACCACGGACGAGATGAGGATGATCCGGCCGAAGCGGCCGCGCATCATGGGGCGGCTGGCGCGGCGAACCACGCGGAAGGTGCCGGTGAGGTTTGTGTCGATCACGGACTGCCAGTCCTCGTCGGACATGCGCATGAGGAGGGTGTCCCTGGTGACGCCTGCGTTGGCGACGAGGATCTCGACGGGGCCAAGTTCCGCCTCCACCTGCGCGAACGCCTGATCCACCTGCCCCTGGTCAGTGATGTCACAGGTCACGCCGAGCACGCCGTCTGGGACGCCGCCCGATCGATAGGTTGCCGCGACACGGTAGCCGGCGTCGCGGAACGCCTCGGCGATCGCTCTGCCGATGCCCTTGGATCCTCCGGTGACGAGGACGACTCTTGATTCAGCCACGGGAGCAACCTACCTTAAGCCGCCCCGCTGCGGCGGGGCCGCCGCGGAGCGCGGACTATGCTGGCGGCCATGGCCAAGGATCGCGACGCGACGCTGATCACCAGCGCGGGTCGCGGCCGGTCCCTGGACCTGGAGGAACGACAGCGGCGCTACCTCATCACCATGGGCGTGCGGACCGCATGCTTCCTGCTGTTCCTCGTCGTTCCGGGATGGTGGAAAGTGGCGGCCCTGGGTGCCGCGGCGCTCCTGCCGGCGTTCGCCGTGCTGTTCGCCAACAGCGCGGACCACAGGCCGCCGCCCGTGGTCCCGGCCGACGAGCCGGATGTGACTCACCCTGCCATCACCGGCGGAGACGTGGTGCGCGGCACCGTTGAGGAGGACTGAGTGAGCAGGCAGGTCAGGCGCTGGATCGCGATGGGCGTGTTCGCCGCGATCCTGGCCACCGTCTTCGTCATGCTCGGCCAATGGCAGTTGCGGCGCCTCGACGAGCGGCGCGCGAACAACGCGGTCGTCGAGGCGCACCGCGACCTCCCCGTCGCTCACTACACCGAGGTGATGACCGGCCCCATCACCGACGCGGACCAGTGGTACCGCGTCACCGCCACGGGCAGCTACGAGCCGGAACAGTTCCAGGTGCGCTACCGCTCGCTCGACGGCGCGTACGGCAGCGAGGCGGTGGCCGTCCTCCGGACCAACGAGGGCGACCTCCTCCTGGTCAACAGGGGCTTCCTCGTGCGGCAGCCCGGCTATCCCGACGGCGTGCTCCCGGCCCCGCCGCCGGGCGAGGTGACCGTCACCGGATTCGTGCGCCGCAACGAGCGCGGTGACGAGGGCGCCATGACGCCGCACGAGGACCAGATCCGGCTGATCAGTTCCGACGCCCTCGGCGCCGCGATGGGCGAGGACCTCGTCGACGGGTACGTGGCGCTGATCGAGTCGACGCCCGCGGAGACGGACGTGCTGCGGACCCTGGCCGAGCCCGACCTGAACGAGGGGCCCCACCTGAGCTACGCCCTGCAGTGGTTCGCGTTCACCGTCATCGGCGTGGTGGGCATGGTGGTCCTCGTCCGAGCAGACCTCCGCGACCGGAGGAGGGAGCAGTCCCCGCCCGGTGTCGCGCCCCCACGCCCGGCGCACCCCTCCCGGTGAGCGGGTTCGACTGGCTGCGCTGCCCGCACTGCGCGGAGCCGCTCACCCGCGGCGACGGAGCGCTGCGCTGCTCCACCGGCCACGCCTTCGACGTCGCACGCCAGGGGTACGCCAACCTGCTCGGCCGGGCGGCTCCCGCCAACGCCGACACCCCCCGGATGCTCGACGCCCGCGCCCGCTTCCTCGCCGCCGGCCACTACGCGCCCCTCGCCGACGCCGTCGCGGCCCGGCTCGACGGCGCCCTGCGGATCATCGAGGTGGGCGCGGGAACGGGGCACTACCTGGCCCGGGCGCTGGACGCACACCCCGACGCCGAAGGGCTGGCCACCGACGTCTCCGTGGCGGCCGCGAAACGCGCCGCGCGGGCCCATCACAGGGCCATGTCGATCGTCGCCGACACCTGGGCCGGGCTCCCCCTCCGCGACGGCGTCGCCGACGCCGTGCTCTGCGTGTTCGCCCCCCGCAACCCGTCCGAGTTCGAACGCGTCCTCGCACCCGGCGGGCGCCTCGTCGTGGCGGTCCCCACAGCCGCCCACCTCGCCGACGTCCGCGCCCACTACGGGCTTCTGGGCGTGGCCGCGGACAAGGCCGAGACGGTCGCGGCGTCGCTGCCCGGCTGGGACATGGACCGCCCGGAGACCCTCACCGCGCCACTGGACCTGACCGCCGCTGAGGTGGCGGATCTCATCGCCATGGGACCCAACGCCTTCCACGGCCCGCCCCCTTCCACCGCCCCGGCGTCGACGCGCCTGGCGGTCACTGTCCTCACCCTCACCCGCCCCCGATGACCGGCGCAGGTCCTACTGTGTTCGCATGACCGCGACGCGCTGGGGTTTCGGACTCGGCACCCTCGGCCGCGACATGCTCGCGGCGCTGGTGTCGCTGTACCTCATGTTCTACCTCACCGAGGTGCTCGACGTGTCCGGCGCACAGCTGGCCGCCGTCACCGTGATCCTCGTGGTGATGCGCGTCTTCGACGCCGTCAACGACCCGGTCATGGGCGTCGTGGTGGACAACACCCGCAGCCGGTGGGGCAAGTTCAAGCCCTGGATCCTCGTCGGCGCCGTGCTGTGGGGGGCGGCCAGCCTGCTGATGTTCGCCGATCTCGGCATCGACGGCTGGGCGTACGTGGTGCTGTTCACGGCCGTCTACCTGGTCTACGAGGTGGCCTACACCATCAACGACATCTCCTACTGGTCCATGTTGCCGTCACTGACGCAGGACCAGAAGGAGCGCGAGAAGATCGGCGTGGTGGCGCGCATAGCCGCCAACGTCGGTCTGTTCGCCATCGTGGTGGCGCTGGTTCCCCTCACCGGCTGGCTGAGCAGCGTGTTCGGCGACGCCAGAACTGCCTGGTTCGCGCTGGCTGTCGGCCTCGTCGTGGTCATGCTGGCGTTCCAGACGCTGACGCTGCTGTTCACCCGGGAGCGTGTGGCCGGGCACCGGGAGACCACGCCGCTGCGCGAGCTGTTCTCGGTCATCGCGGGCAACGACCAGCTGCTGTGGGTGACGCTGGCCATGGTGTCGTTCATGGCGGGCTACCTCACCACCGCATCCTTCGGGCTGTACTACTTCAAGTACTACTTCCTCGACGAGGGCGCCTACTCGATCTTCGCGGCCGTCCTCGGCGTGTCCCAGATCGCAGCGCTGGCCCTGTTCCCCCTGGTGTCCAAGGTGCTTCGCCGCTCCAGGATCCACCTGCTCGCCACGCTCATGTGCGTGGCCGGCTACCTCGTCTTCCTCGTCTCCGGCACCTCGCTCCTCCTGGTGGGTGTGGCCGGGGTGCTGCTGTTCGCCGGGCAGGGCGCCATCCAGCTGCTGATGGTGATGTTCATCGCCGACTCCGTCGAATACGGCGAGTGGAAGCTGGGGCGGCGCAACGAGTCCGTCACGTTCTCCCTGCAGCCGTTCATCTACAAGCTGAGCAACGCCGTCGCCAGCGCCGTCGTCGGCGCCACGCTCATCTGGTCCGGCATCGACGTGGCCCGCACACCGGAGGACGTCACCGGCGAGGGGCTCACCATCCTGCGCCTCGCGATGCTCGTCCTTCCCCTCATCCTGATCATCGTGAGCTATGTCGTCCTCCGCGCGAAGTACCGGCTGCATGAGGAGTTCTACGCCACCGTCGTGGATGACCTGTCCGAGAGGAACGCCCGTGTCAACGAGGCTGCTGACTAAGAGCCACACCGTCCGCCAGCTCTACCGCCACCCGGTGGGCCGGGACATCATCGACAAGCTCCTGCTGCAGACCGGGCTGCCGAGGCGCCTGGTCTACACCATCGAGTGGATGCGGCTGAAGTGGGTCGAGCGGCTCGTGGAGCCGCTGACCGGCCCAGGCATGCTCGACGTAGTCCTGGACCTGGTCAACTCGGAGCGTGACCGTCCCCTGCACGGTATCGCCCCACACCCCACCCCGTGGTGGCGCGAGGCCGTGTTCTACCAGATCTATCCCCGATCCTTCCGGGACGCGTCGGGCGACGGGGTGGGCGACATCCAGGGCGTGATCAGCAAGCTGGACTACCTCCAGGACCTCGGCGTCGACTGCGTGTGGCTCTCCCCCATCTTCAGGTCCCCCAACGAGGACATGGGCTACGACGTCAGCGACTATCGCGACGTCAACGAGGAGATGGGCACTCTCGAGGACGTCGACCAGCTCATCGAGGCCTGCCACGAGCGCGGCATGCGGCTGATCCTCGACCTCGTGGTCAACCACACCTCCGCCGAGCACGAGTGGTTCCAGAAGGCGGTCGCGGATCCCGAGGGTCGCTACGGCGGCTACTACTTCATGGTGGAGGGCGACCCGGACACCCCCCCGAACAACTGGACCTCGTTCTTCTCCGGGCCGGGCTGGAAGTGGATCCCCGAGGCGCAGCGCTGGGTGCTGCACCTGTTCGCCGACGGGCAGGTGGACCTCAACTGGGACAACGAGGAGGTCCGCGACGAGGTGGCCGACATCGTGCGCTACTGGATGCAGCGCGGCATCGACGGGTTCCGCCTGGACGTGATCAACTACATCTCCAAGAAACCGGGCCTGCCGGACGGTCACCCGTTCATCGGGAAGGTGCTGGAATTCGTCGGCGTCGAACACTACTTCTACGGACCCCGCCTGCACGAGTTCCTCCGCGGACTGCGGCGCGACGGGTTCACCCGGCGGGAGCGGCCGGTGTCCTCGCCCCGCCGTCGGCTCCCTGACGGCACCCTCGCCGACCCGCTGCCCCCGGACATGATCGGGGTGATGGTGGGTGAGACGCCCGGCATCGGGATGGAGCTGGGGCGGCTGCTCAGCGGGTACGGCCGCGGCGAGCTGGATCTCATCTTCAACTTCGACGTGCTCGACAATCCCGGGCACGTGCGCTGGGACTCCTACCGGTATCACCTCTACTACCTCAAGAGGTTCTACCGCGCCTACGATTCGCACCTCTCGCCCAACGACTGGATCGCGGTGTTCCTGGACAACCACGACAACCCCAGGATGCTGAGCAAGTTCGGCATGGGTCTCGAGAGGGACCCCGCGGTGCGGACGTCCATCGGCAAGATGCTGGCCACCATCCAGCTGACCATGCGCGGCACGCCCTTCCTCTACCAGGGCCAGGAACTGGCCGCCATCAACCAGACGTTCGTCGAGGTCGGGCAGCTGCGCGACGTGGAGTCCATCAACCGGCACCAGGCCCTGGTGGACCGTGGGATGGCCGACGACGAGGCGTGGGCTCAGATCCTGGCGGGCTCGCGGGACCACTCGCGGGTCCCGATGAGGTGGACCCCCGACGGGGGGTTCAGCGACGGTACGCCGTGGCTGGTGGGCACCGACGCGGAGGAGGGCTTCTCTGCCGAGGAACAGGTGGCGGACCCGGATTCGGTCTATGCCTGGCACAAGGCGCTGATCCAGCTGCGCCGCAACCACCGCGCCCTGACCATCGGGGCGTTGAAGTGGGTGCATCCGCACCACAAGTTCTACTTCGCCTACTACCGCAAGCTCGGCGACGAGGTGTTCCTCATCGAGTGCAACACCTCTGCCAGGCAGCGGCCCCGGCCGCACGTCGGCGGCAGGATCGTGCCGGTGATGGGAGGCGCCCGCTCGGCCGTGATGGAGCCGTGGGAGGCGACCGTCAGCCGCGTGTTCTGACGCAGGACATCAGAGCCTCAGGAACCTGCGGAACCCCTCGCAGGCCAGCTCCGCCCGTCGAGGGAGCCTCCGGGCGTCCGTCAGGCGAGGTCGATCAACTCCTGGTACTCGTCGCTCCACAGGTCCTCGACGCCGTCCGGCATGACGAGAACCCGGTCGGGCTCCAATGCCTCGACCGCCCCCGGGTCGTGCGTCACGAGGATCACCGCACCCGCGTAGGTGCGGATGGCGTTGAGCACCTCGCCGCGAGACGCGGGGTCCAGGTTGTTGGTGGGCTCGTCGAGCAGGAGCACGTTGGCCGCGGACACCACGAGCATGGCGAGCGCCAGCCTGGTCTTCTCGCCGCCGGACAGCACTCCGGCCGGCTTCTCCACGTCGTCTCCGGTGAACAGGAACGAACCCAGGACCTTGCGCACCTCGGTGTCGTTGAGGTTGGGTGAAGCGCTCTTCATGTTGTCCAGCACGCTGCGCTTGACGTCGAGCGTCTCGTGCTCCTGAGCGTAGTAGCCGAGCTTGGCGCCGTGGCCGTGCTCCACCTCGCCAGACGAGGGCTCCTCCATGCCCGCCAGGAGACGCAGCATGGTGGTCTTGCCGGCGCCGTTCAGGCCGAGGATGACCACCTTGGAGCCCTTGTCGATGGCCAGATCGACGGCCGTGAAGACCTCAAGTGAACCGTAGGACTTGCTGAGGTCGTGACCGCGCAGGGGGGTCTTGCCGCACGGGGCCGGCTCCGGGAAGCGGATCTTCGCCACCGCGTCGACACGGCGCTCGCCCTCGACACCGGCCATGAGCTTCTCGGCCCGCTTCGCCATGTTCTGCGCCGCGACGGCCTTGGTGGCCTTGGCGCGCATCTTGTCCGCCTGGGCCATCAGCTGGGTGGCCTTGCGCTCGGCGTTGGCCAGCTCCCGCTTGCGTCGCTTCTCGTCCGTCTCGCGCTGCAGCAGGTAGCGCTTCCAGTTCATGGAGTAGATGTCCAGCTCGGCGCGGTTGGCGTCCAGGTGGTAGACCTTGTTGACCACGGCGTCGAGCAGCTCGGTGTCGTGGGAGATGATGATCAGGCCGCCGGGGAAGGCCTGGAGGTAGCTGCGCAGCCAGACCACGGAATCGGCGTCGAGGTGGTTGGTGGGCTCGTCGAGGAGCAGGGTCTCCGCGTCGGAGAACAGGATGCGCGCCAGTTCGATGCGTCGGCGCTGCCCGCCGGACAGCGTCTTGAGGGGCTGGCCCAGCACGCGGTCCGCCAGACCGAGATTGGCGGCGATCCGCGCCGCGTCCGCCTCGGCGGCGTATCCGCCCGCGGCCATCAGCGCCGCCTCGGCGTGGGTATAGGCGGCCATGGCCTCCTCGCGGACGGATTCGCTGTGGCTGCCCATCGCCTCCTCGGCGCGTCGCATCCGATGGATCACCTGATCCAAGCCTCGGGCGCCCAGGATCCGGTCCCGGGCGATCTGCTCGGGATCCCCCGAGCGTGGGTCCTGCGGAAGGTAGCCCAGTTGGCCGGCGCGCGTCACGGCCCCACCGGCGGGCAACGATTCGCCCGCGAGGATCCGCGTCAGCGTGGTCTTCCCGGCACCGTTGCGGCCCACCAGACCGATCCTGTCACCAGCGATGACCTGGAAGGACACCGGTGACAGCAGCAGCCTCGCGCCCGCGCGCACCTCGATGTCCTTGACCTGTAGCACCTTGTTAGTCTCCCTGCGTTGTGCCCTCAGGGCAAACCGGGCTCCGGCGCTGCGTGCGCGCGGCCCCGGCGCACGAGTGGGGGCTGGAGCGCTGAGGGCGTGTATGCTTGACCGGTCGGGCTGGCGCTACTTCCACTAGCGCCAGCCCTTCTTCGCGCCCCAGGGCCTCGTCTGCAGCAGGGCGTCGGCGACGAAGAGCGCCACCGCCGCCCACACCAGAGTGAATCCCGCCCAGCGCGCCGCCGGCATCGGCTCGTCGAACACCAGCCAGCCCAGCAGGAACTGCCCGATGGGGGCCAGGTACTGCAGGATGGCGATGGTGACCATCGAGACCCGCCTGGCGGCGGCCGCGAACAGCAGCAGCGGGACTGCGGTGACGATGCCTGTGGTGGCCAGAAGCACCCCGTACCCGCCCGTCGCGGTGGACGCGCCCGTCGTAGTGAGCACCGCGAGGTAGACCACGGCCACCGGCGCCACCGCGGCTGTCTCGATCGCCAGCCCGGGGAGGGCGCCTACGGAACGGCCGGCGAGTTTCTTGACCAGCGAGTAGACGCCGAAGGAGCCGGCCAGTGTCAGGGCGATCCAGGGGAACTGGCCGTAGCCCACCACCATCACCGCCACGGAGGCCGCGCCGAACGCCATCGCCAGCCACTGCAGCCGGCGCAGGCGCTCGCCGAGGACGACGATGGCCAGCGCCGCCACGGCAAGCGGGTTGATGAAGTAGCCCAGCGCGGTCTCCAGCGTCCGCTCCGTCATCACCGCGAACACGTAGGTGGTCCAGTTCACGACGATGAGCACGCCCGCCAGCGCCAGGGAGGCGGCGGTCCGCCGGTCGGCGAACACGGCACGCAGGTGACCCCACTGCCGCAGCGCCGTCAGCAGGATCAGGCAGAAGCCCAGGGACCACAGCGCGCGGTGGGCCACCACCTCGAACGGACCCGAGCGGCCGAAGAACTGGAAGTACAGCGGGAAGAGGCCCCACAGCCCGTAGGCCGCGAGCCCGTAGCTCAGGCCAGCCCTGTGATCGCGCACCGGGCGAGCCTACCGCCCGGGCCCCTGCGCCCTTACAGGCGAGCCAGGAAGTCCAGGACGGCACCCTGCCAGAGGGCGGCGTGGGAATCGTTGGCGCCGTGCGGAGCCCCCTCGAGGACCACGAGTTCGGAGCCCGGCACGAACTCGCCCATGCGGCGGCTGGACTTCTCCAGCGGCACGTTGATGTCGCCGTCGCCGTGGATGACAAGGGTGGGGACGTCGATGGCTCGACAATCGTCGCGCAGGTCCGTTGCCCACAGCAGGATCGTCTCTACGGCGGCGCGCGGGTCAGACTGCTTCGCGATGGCCAGCGCCCGGAGGCGGGTGCCCTCGTCCACCTGCAGCCCGCCGTCGGCGGTGCTGTAGAACCAGGTGATGAACTGGTCGAGGAACGTGTCCCGGTCCTGGGCGCACTGATCGGCCATGCCCTGGAACCCGTCGATCGGCATGGCGCCGTCAGGGTTGTCCTCCGTGATGCAGAGCGCGGGCGTGATAGAGCCCGAGAAGATTGCTCCGGCGATCCTCTCGTGGCTGTGGCGCGTGAAGTAGCGGGCCACCTCCCCGCCTCCCATCGAGAATCCGAGCAGGACGGCGTCGCGCAGGTCCAGGTGCTGGATGAGGGCGGCGAGGTCATCGGTGAGCACGTCGTAGCCGAAGCCGCCCTCCGGCTTGTCGGAGGCGCCGAAGCCGCGACGGTCGTAGGTGATCACTCGGTGCCCGGCCGCGACGAAGGCCGCCGTGTTGCCGGAGAAGGCCTCCCCGGACAGCGGCCAGCCATGGACCAGGACGAGCGGACGGCCGCCGCCCCCGCTGTCGGTGTAGTGCAGGCTGAGGCCATCGGCGGTCATGAACGTGGGCATCGTCGCCTCCCCGGGTCGGTGCAAGGGTCCTGCCCCCGAGGCTAGTGCGGTTCCGGGCGGCCGTCAGCCGTTCCGGGCTCCTGGCGATGCCCGAAAGTTGATCGGGGAGTCGACCAACGTGCCCGGTTCCTCCGCGGCTGCGCCGTTGCGTCCTGATCGTGGGCGAGGTGTTCCTCGTGGGGGCCTAACGTCACCGTCGGATCAACCAGGGACCTGCACGACACCGTCGCACAGACGTTTTCGCACGCCGCGATGCGCGCGCACGTGCTCGCCATGCACCCGGACGCGTCACCCCCCATCCCCGAGGAGCTCGCCGTGATCGCCGACGAGTGTTCCTCGTCCGCGCACGACCGCCGGCAACTGCTGTCGCCGCTGCGCGAGCATGAGGACGGCGCCTCGCCGTCGTTCGTCGGTCCCTTCGCGGATGCGGACACGCTCGAGGCCGCCGTGGAGGAGCAGGCAGAGCGCCTGCGCGCACACGGTTTCATGGCAGCCACCGAGGTGCGCGTGGGGCCCCTCAGCCCGGCCCGTGCCGCGACGCTGACGAAGGTCACCGTCGAGGCCACCACCAACATGTTCAAGCACGCCCCCGCCGGAACGCTGTGCCAGCTCTCCGTCACCGACGACGGCGGCGACCTCCTGGCCGTGCTCAGCAACCGCACGCTCGCCAGGAAGGTCAACCCACGAAGGCTGGGCCTCATCGGCATCGAGGAGCGCGACGGCCTGCTCCGGGGGACATGCACCCTGGATCGTGACGGCGGCTGGTGGCACGTGAGGGTGAGATTCCCCCGCGGTTTCGAGGCCACGCACCCCTGACCTGGCCCAGGAAGTTCACCCGATTGGCACGCAGACAACGCCACAAGCAGTGTCAGGAGACCGGCGCCTCGGACCTGACGCGTGCCGCAGCGCGCTCAATACAGGTAGCCACGATCCGCCCAGGGTAGTCACCACGCGTATAACTATGACGAAGAACCACGTGTCAGCCGCACACTGTTGAGTCGAACTCGGATGCCGGAATCTCCACACTGCCGGTGGCCAAAGTCTCTCGGTCGAGCAGACGCATTAGGCGCAGCGAGCCGCCAACGAAACGCGGCACGGCCCAATCCCGATATACCTCGTGAATCACGCCGGTTCTCGTGTTGATCACCCGCACGGTGTAGTAGTCACCTTCCCAGACCAGGTACGTGAACAGATCGTCCTGGACTAGCTGTGACGCGCCACTGAGGAACGCGCTCTGCTCGGTTGCCTCGATTTCGATCGCAGCCGGCCATCCAGGGCGCCAGATCACGAGACCATAGGTACCGGATGCGCCCCCGTCGCCCGGATCACGGGTCAGCACGTAGAGTCCACCAGTCGCAACATATCCCGAATAGCCCATGTCGATATCGGCCAACTCATGCGGAATAGACCAGCTCGCGCCCGTGGAGAGATCAACACCCGTGAGCGTGGTGAAATACTCGCGTGCGGGGTGGAGCGCCTGCCACACAACGGTGTGATCATCCAAGAGCTGGGGGGCGTACACCACGCCCGCCGCGAGAACTCGACCGAGTCGCTTATCGAGGTCGTACAGCACGATCTCGCCTGGGTGGTCCTTCGAGGGCTGGCTCCAGACGACCTGCGAGCCCCGGAGCTGCGGAGAGACGAATCCACTCATCTCCGTGCCATCAGGTAGCGCCCCGATCTCCCAGGGCGGCTCATGCGGGTGAAGCCTGTCCCAGGCCCAGATCTGCCACGGGGACGCAACCTCGGGTGTGTCATTCGTGTAGAAGACGACGTAGCGATCGCTCACCTGCGGCGGTCCATTCACACGATCACCATTCCAGCCGTCCGGGTCCGGCCTCGGCAGTGGTTCACTCTCGTAAAGGAGACCAGAGTCACCATTCATCTCCCACACGAGCCTCATCGCCGGGTGCCGCAACACCAGTGCCTCATCGCGATAAACAACGTCCGAGTCGCGCCTGAAATCCTCAGGCTGCACCAGAGCGTCGACCAGGCACGTCGCGAGCACCGGATCCTCGGAATACAGGGCGGAAGACTGCCGGGGGCCAAGTGTCACGAGAGCAGGATGCGTGGGGGTGACATTCGGCGGATCCGACGATGACATGCCTCGCGGAATCCCTGAGCAACTCGTCAACAGAATGCTGAATAGGGCCAGCCACATGCCGAGCCCGAGTCCTCGTTCCATAGCGCACTCAGTAGAGGTAGCCCACGAGCGCCCAGGATTGTCACGAGTTTATTGGAATCGATATGGTATTTCGAGGGCACTGCCTCGAATCCTGACATTCCACTCGCGGGATCCCGCACATGGGACGTGGCGCCGTAGTCCTTGAAGCCGCTGATTTCCACATGCTGTTTGTACGTCTTCGTCTCGCTGTAGCCAGGGGCATGGGGCCCACCTGACACCATGTACATGTTTCCGATCAGTGGATAACGTCGTCCCGATCCCGTCAGTCCGAGGATGCTCACATAGAGCCGCCCCACATATGTCGACTTGTCGGCGGATGTCGGGGTGTAGGGCAGCCACTGGATGTCCCACGCGAAGCCGCGCCCCCGATTCCATTCAGGACCGAATGCATCGTCCCGAGATAGGTGCCGGTTCCGCCGCATGTGATCCCCACCGACGCGGCCAGTTCGGATTGTGTCTTCACGACACTCATGTGGCTCAGCGCCATGCGCATCGACGCGGGCCCGCACCAATTGGAGCACTGCTGAGGCTGCCAGTTGTTGACCATATAGGAGCTGTAGGTCGGAACGTCCCCGTTCAGTGCTGTCACAGATGACTGCACTGCTCAACTCACTGGCCACCACTCCCTGTGGAGTGACGTCAAAGCGTCGCAGCGCGGCGTCGCGCGCGACGCGACGGGAGGCCAGAATCTCCTCGACCTCGGGTGGCGGAGCCGGATCATCTGTCCGCCGCGGACCGCCGTCACCATCCAACCCGATTGTCGAAGTGTCCTCTGACGGCGGCGACGCCCACCCCTGTTGCGCCCCACCCAGAACAATGGCCCAGCCGATCAGTGCAGCCGACAACCTCTTGATCATGCGTGGATCCCCCTTTCGGAAGCGGGGGCGGCGACGCCCTTACCGTGACACTACGCGACGTAGTAGCTCACTTCGGGGGTGTCTGGACACCGAAGAACCTGGGGAATTGGCAGCACGGCACCACCCCGCCAGGCGGGAGAAGGGCCCGGACCACTCAGAGGTTGTAGCCGATGGCGCGCAACTGTTCGCGGCCGTCCTCGGTGATCGCCTCGAGGCTCCACGGCGGCAGCCACACCCAGTTGATCGTCGCCGAGGCGACCAGGCCTTCGAGGACGTACTTCGTGTCGTACTCGATCTTGTCCGTGAGCGGGCAGGTGGGCGACGTGAGCGTCATGTCGATGGTCGCGTTGCCGTACTCGTCGACCTGGACGCCGTAGACCAGGCCGAGGTCGACGACGTTGACCATCAGTTCGGGGTCGACGACGTCCTTCATCGCCTCGAGGATCTCGTCCTCGGTGGGCAGTGCGCTCGCCGGGGCGGCGGGTTGGGAGAGGTCGACGTGGGGCAGCTCGTCCTTGACGAGGTCGCTGGGCCGCTGTTCTGGGGTGTACATGAGGTGCTCCTTCGAGAGTTGTCCAGGCGTGTTCGCCGGGGGTTGGGCGGATCAGCCGGCGGGGTTGTGGGAGGTGGCCTGCAGCGTCGCGTCGCGGACGGCGGACCAGCCGAGCAGCGCGCACTTCACTCGGGCCGGGAACTTGGAGACGCCGGCGAACGCGATGGCGTCCTCGAACACCTCCTCGTCGGGCTCGATGCGGCCCTGGCTCTGCATCATCTCCAGGAACTTGTCGTGGAGGTCCAGCGCGTGGGCCGTCGAGTCGCCGATCAGCAGGTCCGTCATCACCGAGGTGGAGGCCTGCGAGATGGAGCAGCCCTCCCCCTTGTACGAGATATCACGGATGGTGTCGCCGTCGAGGTGCACCCGCAGCGTGAGCTCGTCGCCGCAGGACGGGTTCACGTGGTGCACCTGCACCTCGTAGGGCTCGCGGAGCCCGGAGTGGTGCTTCTCGCGGTAGTGATCGAGGATGATCGTCTGGTACAGCTCGTCGATATTCACGGGTCAACCTCCGAATCGCGGGGCGAAATAGTTGCGGGTGAACACGAGCGCGTCGGCCAGCGCGTCGATCTCAGAGCGTGTCGTGTACAGGTACGACGATGCCCGGGTGGAGCTCTGGTGCCCGAGCCGCTTGTGCAGGGGGCGGGCGCAGTGGTGACCGCCCCGGATGGCGACGCCGCGTGAGTCGAGCACCTGCATCACGTCGTGGGGATGCACGTCGGTGATGTTGAAGGAGATCGCGCTGCCGCGGTCCACGGCTGTCCACGGGCCGAGGAGAACGAGGCCCTCGATGCCGGTGAGCTTCGCCAGCGCGTACTCCGTCAGCTCCTGCTCGTGCGCCGCGATGGCCTCCATGCCGATGCCTGTGAGGTAGTCGACGGCAGCACCCAACCCCACGGCCTGCGCGATCGGCGGGGTGCCGGCCTCGAAGCGGTGCGGCGGCGGAGCGTACGTCGAGTGGCTCATCTCCACCACCTCGATCATCTCGCCGCCACCCATGTACGGCGGCAGCTCGGCGAGGAGGTCGTAGCGCCCCCAGAGCACGCCGATGCCCGTGGGGCCACACATCTTGTGCCCGGTGAACGCCACCAGGTCCGCCCCCAGCGCGGCGACATCCGTGGTCTGGTGCGGCACGCCCTGGGAGGCGTCCACCACCATGACCGCGCCGACGGCGTGCGCCTGGGCCGCGATCTCCGCAATCGGGTTCTTCGTCCCGAGGACGTTGGAGACCCACGTCAGCGAGACCACCCTGGTGCGCTCGTTGATCAGGTCCTCGCCGACGGCGCCTTCCAGGTCCAGGCGGCCCTCGTCGGTCACGTCGAACCACCGGAGGGTGGCGCCACTGCGCTGGCAGGCCATCTGCCACGGCACGATGTTGGAGTGGTGCTCCATCACCGAGATCACCACCTCGTCGCCGGGCTTCAGCCGCGAGCCCAGCGTGTGCGCCGCGAGATTCAGCGCCTCCGACGCGTTCTTGGTGAACACGACCTCCTCGGGACGCGCGGCGTTGATGAAGCCGGCCACCTTGGATCGGGCACCCTCGAACGCCTCCGTGGCCTCCGCGCCGAGCAGGTGCATGGCGCGCGCCACGTTGGCGTTGTGCTGCAGGTAGTGCTCGGCGATCGCGTCGACGACCTGACGAGGCTTCTGCGACGTGTTGGCCGAGTCCAGGTAGACCAGGGGCCACTCCCCCACCCCGCGCTGCAGGATCGGGAAGTCCCCGCGGATCTGTTCAGTCAACATGAGTGGTCACCAAGTCTGTGAGCGTCGAATGTGAGCGGAGAAACGGCCCAGTGGTCGGTTTGGGCCAGCGAAGGGGGCCGGTCGCGGTAGGTCGGGCGCTGGGCAAGGCACGCCGCCTTGACGGCGTGCCGGCCCCCGTCGGGCAGCCCGCACCCGACCACAGGGACCCGTCCACCACCGCTCCCGACCGCATCATGCCGCCGCGGACGCCTTCACGTAGGCCTCGTAACCGGTGGCCTCGAGGTCGTCGGCCAGCTCCTTGCCGCCCTCGGCGACGATGCGGCCGTCGACGAACACGTGCACGAAGGTGGGTTCGATGTAGCGCAGGATGCGGGTGTAGTGCGTGATGAGGATCACCGCGCGGTCACCCTGCTCGGAGTAGCGGTTGACTCCCTCGGAGACGATCTTGAGCGCGTCGATGTCGAGGCCGGAGTCGGTCTCGTCGAGGATGGCCGCCTTGGGGTTGAGCAGCTCGAGCTGGGTGATCTCGTGGCGCTTCTTCTCGCCACCGGAGAATCCCTCGTTGACGGAGCGCGCGGAGAAGGTCTTGTCCAGCTGCATCCGCCCGAGGGCGCCCTCCACCTCCTTGACCCAGGTGCGGACCTTCGGGGCCGCACCGTCGAGGGCGGTCTTGGCGGTGCGCAGGAAATTCGCGACGGACACGCCCGGCACCTCCACCGGGTACTGCATGGCCAGGAACAGGCCGGCGCGGGCACGCTCGTCAACCTTCAGTGCGGTGAGCTCGATACCGTCCAGGGTCACCGAACCCTGCGTGATGACGTACTTCGGGTGGCCGGCGATGGCGTAGGCGAGCGTGGACTTGCCCGAGCCGTTCGGGCCCATGATGGCGTGGATCTCACCCGGCCTCACGGTGAGGTTGACGCCCTTGAGGATGGGCTTGTTGCCCTCCTCGGTGATGACGTCGACGTGCAGGTCTGAGATGACAAGAGTGGACATGGTTGCTGGTTCTCCTGAGTGAATCGAGGTGGGGGGTCGGTGGGGGCTGGCCCCCGTGCGTCAGTAGGTGGCGGGAGCGTCGACGTCGATCTGGACGTCGTCACCCTCGATGCGGCACGCGAACACCCGGACGGGTGCGGTGGCGGGGAGGTTGAGCGGGCGGCCGGTGGCCAGGTCGAAGGTGGAACCGTGCAGGTAGCACTCGATGGTCCCGCCCACGACGTCACCGTCGCTGAGCGCGACCTTGCCGTGGCTGCACTCGTTCTCGATGGCGTACACCTTGGTGTCGTGCAGCACCAGGGCGACGGTCAGCTCGTCGTCGACGTCCACCGCCAACGGCTTGTCCTGATCCAGCTGCGCGACCTGGGCGACGGTGACGAAACTCATTCGTGCGCCTTCGTCGCGGTGCTGCCGTGGACCAACTCCAGCTCCCGCTCCACCTGGGCCAGCAGCCGCTGCTCGATCGCCGACACGCCGATGCGGCGGATGATCTCGTTGAAGAAGCCGTGCACGATGAGGCGGCGCGCCTCGTCCTCCGGGATTCCGCGGCTGTTGAGGTAGAACAGCTGGTTGTCGTCAAAGCGGCCGGTGGTCGACGAGTGCCCGGCGCCCGCGATCTCGCCGGTCTCGATCTCGAGGTTCGGCACCGAGTCGGCCTGGCAGCCGTCGGTCAGGACCAGGTTCTTGTTGGACTCGTAGGTCTCGATCTGCTTGGCGACCTTGCGGATCAGCACGTCGCCGATCCACACCGAATGCGCGCCCTTGCCCTGGAGTGCGCCGCGGTAGTCAACGTTGCTCTTCGTGTGCGGCTCGTTGTGATCGACGAACATGCGGTGCTCGACGTGTTGGCCGCCGTTGACGAAGTAGAGGCCGAACTGCTCGATCGCCCCGCCTGGCCCCGCGAAGCTGGCGCGTTCGGCGATCCGGATGGCCTTGCCTCCGAGGGACGCATGGATGGTGCGGACCCGGGCGTCGCGGCCCACCTGCACCGAGATCTGCGCGCCGTGGACGGCGTCCTCGGCCCAGTCGTTGACGTAGACCAGGTTGATCTCGGCGCCGTCTGCGACGCGGAAGTCGTACTTGGCCGCGTACTGGGCCGACCCCTCGAAGTGCAGCACCAGGGTGGCCCGGGAGTGGCGGCCGAACTCCACGACGAAGGATTCCGCCGCGTGCTGGCCTGTGCCGGTGGCGGTGAGCACGATGGGCTCGTCGATGACGGACTCCGCCGCGACGACCATGTGGACCGCCTCGGCGGTGCGCTGGGCGGCGATGGCGGACAGCCTGTCCACCGGGGGCTCGACGGCCAGTTCGCGGGCCTCTGCGGGCGTCACCCTGCGCAGCTCGACGCCGGGCGGGAGGTCGCCGGCCCAATCGAGTCCGCCGAGCACGGCGCCCTCCTGCAGGAGAGGGCGGAGCGCCTTGAGCGGCGAGAACCGCCAGATCTCCTCGCGGCCCGTGGGCATGGGGTGCCTGGCCACGTCGAAGCTGGGCTCCGGGTGCAGGTGGGACTCGATGGTCTCGATGGCGCCCGCCACGTTCAGTGCGGCGTCGGGCATGGTTGCAGTACTCACGTCAGAATTCACTTTCATCACAGGTGGGTGGGGAGGAATGGCCGGGCCTCAGCCGACCGCGCCTTCCATCTGCAGTTCGATCAGGCGGTTGAGCTCCAGCGCGTACTCCATGGGCAGCTCGCGGGCGATGGGCTCGACGAAACCGCGCACGATCATCGCCATGGCCTCGTCCTCGCCCATCCCGCGGCTCATGAGGTAGAACAGCTGGTCCTCGGACACCTTCGACACGGTGGCCTCGTGGGCCATCGAGACGTCGTCCTCGCGGACGTCGACGTAGGGGTAGGTGTCCGAGCGGGAGATGTTGTCCACCAGCAGCGCGTCGCACTTCACCGACGACGCGGAGTGCGACGCCCCCGGCTCAACCTTCACCAGGCCCCGGTAGGAGGAGCGTCCGCCGCCCCGGGCCACCGACTTGGAGATGATGGAGCTCGAGGTGTGGGGTGCGCAGTGCACCATCTTCGAGCCGGCGTCCTGGTGCTGCCCAGGACCGGCGAACGCGATGGAGAGCGTCTCGCCGCGGGAGTGCTCACCCATCAGGTAGACGGCCGGGTACTTCATGGTGACCTTGGAGCCGATGTTGCCGTCGATCCACTCCATGGTGGCGCCCTCTTCGCAGACGGCGCGCTTGGTCACCAGGTTGTACACGTTGGTGGACCAGTTCTGGATGGTGGTGTAACGGCAGCGCGCGTTCTTCTTCACGATGATCTCGACCACGGCCGAGTGCAGCGAATCCGAGGAGTAGATCGGGGCGGTGCAGCCCTCGACGTAGTGCACGTAGGCACCCTCGTCGACGATGATGAGCGTCCGCTCGAACTGGCCCATGTTCTCGGTGTTGATCCGGAAGTAGGCCTGCAGCGGGATGGTGACGTGGACGCCCTTGGGCACGTAAATGAACGAGCCACCGGACCACACGGCCGTGTTGAGCGAGGCGAACTTGTTGTCCCCGACCGGGATCACCGTGCTGAAGTACTCCTGGAACATCTCCGGGTACTCCTTGAGCGCGGTGTCGGTGTCCAGGAAGATGACCCCCTGCCGTTCGAGCTCCTCGTTGATCTTGTGGTAGACCACCTCGGACTCGTACTGGGCCGCGACACCGGAGACCAGGCGCGCCTTCTCAGCCTCCGGGATGCCGAGCCTGTCGTAGGTGTTCTTGATGTCGTCGGGCAGGTCCTCCCAGGTCTGGGCCTGCTTCTCCGTGGAGCGCACGAAGTACTTGATGTTGTCGAAGTCGATGCCGCTGAGGTCCGCACCCCAGGTGGGCATGGGCTTCTTCTCGAACAGCTTGAGTCCCTTCAGGCGGAGGTCGCGCATCCACTCGGGCTCGTTCTTCAACCCGGAGATGTTCGTCACGACGCCCTCGTTGAGACCGCGCTTGGCGGTGGAGCCGGCGGAATCGCTGTCGTGCCATCCCCACTGGTACTTGGAGAGGGCCTCGATGTGTTCGTCCTGCGTGGCGCCCAATCCGGGGGCCTGCGGTGCAGTCTGAGTCATATCTGACGTCACTTTCTTCTCGGGATCTGGGGGGTGGGCAGGCGGTGCGGCACGTGGGTGGTGCACACCCCGTCGCCGTGGGCGATGGTGGCGAGCCGCTGCACATGCGTGCCGAGCAGCCGCGCGAACAGGGCGGTCTCGATCTCGCACAGCACCGGGAACTCGGTGGCCACGTGCGCGATCGGGCAGTGATGCTGCAACAACTGGTTGCCCGAATGCAGTGGGCGGATCGAGGGGGCGTATCCGTCGACGGCCAAGGCCTCGACGAGCAGGTCCATGGCGGGGCGCTCGGGGTCCGCGTCCCGGGCGGCGCGGAAGCGGTCCTCGATGCACGCCACCCGACCCTCGGCGACCTCCCGCACGGCCTCCGGGCCCTCGGCCTGGGCCAGGCGCCTGAGCGCCGCGATGGCCAGATCGTCATACGCCTGGCGGAACACGGCGCGGCCGCTGTCGGTCAGCGCGAACACCTTGGAGGGGCGCCCGCGGCCACGCACCCCGAACACGCGCTGTTCGCGGGAGGTCAGCGTGCCGTCGCCCAGCAGCACGGCAAGGTGCCTGCGCACGGCCGCCGGGGTGAGGTGCAGGCGCTCGGCCAACTGCTTGGCCGTCTGGGGGCCGTCGTTCATGATGAGATCGACGACGCGTCGTCGGGTCGGGAGATCGGTTCCCTCCAGCGCACCAATGGTCACCTGCCTCACCCCTTCCTCGAATTAGCCTACGTCAGTCTTTCCAATTCTCCTTCACAATTCAAGGAAGGCCACCCTA
Organism: Tessaracoccus pujii; assembly: GCF_055326215.1. Classification (NCBI taxonomy): domain Bacteria; kingdom Bacillati; phylum Actinomycetota; class Actinomycetes; order Propionibacteriales; family Propionibacteriaceae; genus Tessaracoccus; species Tessaracoccus pujii. The sequence continues at coordinate 283,052 of NZ_JBUZNP010000002.1, forward strand.
AGTCTCACGGCCTGGGACCTCGGCGGCCCCCGGTCTCCGCGGAGTTGTCCCGCCGTCGCGGCGCTACGCTGTCCGGGTGCCCGTCCTCGAAGCCCGCCACCTCACCGTGTCGTACGGCCCCGTCCAGGCCCTCGCCGGGCTGACACTGCAGGCTGAGGCCGGGCGGATCACCGCGCTGCTCGGGCCCAACGGGGCCGGCAAGACCACGTTCATCCGCTGCTGCACCGGGTTGGAGCACCCCCAAGGCGGCGCCCTCACCCTCTTCGGGGCCGCACCGGGATCGCCGCAGGTTCTCCCCCGCATCGGCCTCATGCCGCAGGCCACCGGCGCCTGGTCCGGCATCACCCCGCTCCGCCTGCTGCGGTACCTGTCGCGCCTGTACGCATCACCACAGCCCGTGGAGAGTCTCATCTCCCTGCTCGGGATATCGGGCTTCGCCACCACTCCCTACCGACGCCTGTCAGGCGGCCAGCAGCAGGCCGTCAACCTCGCCGGCGCCCTCGTCGGCCGGCCGGACCTGGTGTTCCTGGACGAGCCCTCGGCCGGGCTGGATCCACGAAGCCGACGGGCCACCTGGCAACTGATGGAGCGCGTGCGCGCCGCGGGTGTCGCCGTCGTCCTCACCACCCACGACATGCACGAGGCCGAGGCCCTCGCGGATTACGTCTACATCGTCGACCGGGGGCGGGTGACCGCCTCCGGCACCGTGACCGAGCTCACCGAGCACGGCAGCCTCGAGGACGCCTTCCTGCACCACACCACCGGAGACCGGTCATGACCCTGGACTTCGCCCCCGCCGCCGCGCCGGCCACGCTCGGCCGGCGCGTCTGGGCCCACGCCACCACCGAGGCCGGACTGATCCTGCGCAACGGCGAGCAGGCCCTGCTGGCGGTCGTCATCCCGGTGGCGATCCTGCTGGGCGGGCGGTTCCTCGGCGGCCGGTTGGGGCTGGGCCTCCAGGAGACGGCCCCCTCGGTGCTGGCCCTGGCGATGTGGAGTTCGGGCCTCACCACGCTGGCCATCGCCACCGGCTTCGAGCGCCGCTACAACGTGCTCGAGCGCATGGCCGCCACGCCGCTGGGAAAGACCGGCATCCTCCTGGGCAAGGGCCTGGGTATCGCGCTCATCACGGCCGGCCAGGTGGCGGTCCTGGCCGTGGTGGCGCTCGCCCTGGGATGGGATCCCACCTTCACGCCGGCGTCAGCGGCCGTCGCTCTCGCCGTCGGCGTGCTCTCGATGGGCGCCTTCGCGGGTCTCGCCCTGGCCATCGCCGGCTCGCTGCGGCCGGAGGCCACCCTCGCCGTCGCCAACCTGCTCTACCTCGTGGGCATGCCGATGGGCGTACTGCTCCCGGTGTCGCGGCTTCCGGCATGGGCGCACCCCATCGTCGCCGGGACCCCCACCGGCGCCCTCGGCGAGACCCTGCGGGCAGCGGCGCAGGGCCAGGCCCTAGGCTGGCCGCTACTGGTGGCCGCACTATGGTGTGCGGCAACCCTGACGCTCGCGTGGAAGGTGTTCAAGTGGACGTCCTGAGGAAACTGGTGGACGGCGAACGCGCCCTGCGCACCTGGCTGTGGATCTCCCTGGTGTGCAATATGGGCATCATCGTCACCGGGGCCGTGGTGCGCCTCACCGGCTCCGGCCTGGGCTGTCCGACCTGGCCGCGCTGCACCGACGAGTCCTACGTTCCGCACGAGGCCTACGGAATCCACGGGGTGATCGAGTTCGGCAACCGGTTGCTGACCTTCGTGCTTGTCGCCGCCGCGCTCGGCGCTTTCATCGCCGCCTGGCGCAACCGCGGTCGCGGCTCCACGCTGTGGTGGATCACGCTCGGCGTGGGGCTGGGGATCCCCCTCCAGGCCATCGTGGGCGGCATCACCGTGCTGACCAGCCTCGACCCGTCCTGGGTGGCGCCGCACCTCCTGCTGTCGATCGTGCTCATCGTGGTGTGCGTGTGGGCGCTGCGGGTGGGCTACGGCACGGCGCCCACGCCTGTGGCCCCCGGCGCCCGGTGGCTCGTCATCGCCACATTCGCCGCGTCCATGACCTCCATCGTGGTGGGCACCGTGGTGACCGGGGCGGGACCCCACGCCGGCGACGCCGCGGCCCCCCGCAACGGTGCGGACATCGAATCCGTCGCACGGCTGCACTCCCTGTCCGCGTGGCTGGTGGTGGCACTGGTCGTCGCCTGCGTGTGGCTGTTCAGCCGAACCGGTCAACGCCGCCCCGCGCGGGCCGCACGGCTCACGCTGATCACGGTCGCCCTCCAGGGCGTCATCGGCTACGCGCAGTACTTCCTCGGCCTGCCCGTCGGCATCGTGATACTGCATATGGTGGGGTTGACAGTGCTCACCGCGGCTGTGTCCTGGCTGCTGGTGTCGACGACGAGGAGTGCCCGTGCCCACCAACCCGGTCCTGACCACCGACCTTCCCTTCACGCTTCCTGACTTCGCGTCGGCGACGCCTGCCGACTACCGGGCGGCGTTCGAAACCGGCATGACCGCGCAGTTGGCGGCGCTGGGCCGCCTCCGCGACGAGGACGCTCCACCCACCGTCGACAACGTGCTCGGCGCCTGGGACGACGCCGAGGCCACGCTTCGCCGCACCCTCAACGCCTTCTATGCGGTGCACTCCTCCGACGGTTCGCCGGAGCTGGATGCCATCGACGAGGAGATGTCGCCGAGGCTTGCGGAGCACTGGGACGCCATCTTCCTGGACCGCGGCCTGTTCGCCCGGCTGGAGGCGCTCCGGTCGCGGATCGAGGGCGGCGACGGGGAGGCCGACGAGCAGGACCGCTACGCGCTCGACGAACTGCTCCGCGCGTTCCGCCGGGCGGGCGTCGAACTCGCCACCGAGGCCCAGTCCCGGGTGCGGGAGCTCAACCGGCGCCTGGCCGAGCTGTCGACGAGGTTCGAGGTGCTCAACCGGGAGGCGCGCAACGCCGGCGGCATCGTCGTCACGGAGGAGGAACTCGTGGGCCTCTCCGACGACGAGCGCGCTTCCCTGCGGCGCGACGGCGTCGCCCGGATCGACCTGGTCAACACCACGCAGCAGCCGCTCGCGGTCAAGCTGGCCGACGCCGGGGTGCGCCGTCGGCTGTTCGAGGCGTCCACCACCCGCGCGCTGGCCGGGGAGTTCGACACGCGGGCCGTGGTCGTCGCGATCGCCCGCGCCCGCGCCGAGCGCGCCACACTCCTGGGCTACCCCCACCACGCGGCGATCGTGGCCGAGGCGGGAACCGCGACGAGCACCGAGGCGATCCTGGCGATGCTGGTGCCGCTCGCCCGGGCGGCGCTCGCCAAGGCTCGGGAGGAGGCCGCCGAGCTGCGGACCCGCTACGCGGACCTCGCGCCGGGCCAGGAGTTCACGGCGGCGGACTGGAGCTACGTCGAGGCGATCGTGCGCCGGGAACGGTTCGCGTTCGACGAGGCCGAACTGGGCGGCTACCTGCAGGTGGGCAAGGTGCTGGATGCCGTCTACGCCGCGGCCACCGAGCTGTACGGGATCACCTTCCAGCCTGTCGACGGGGTGGTGGGGCACGCACCCGAGACCCAGGCGTTCGAGGTGCGCGACGCCGACGGCTCCACCCTCGGCCTGTTCCTCATGGACTTCTGGGCCCGCCCCACCAAGCAGGGCGGCGCCTGGATGAGCAACATCGTGGACCAGTCCACACGGGACCGGACGCTGCCCGTGGTGACCAACAACTGCAACTACACGCGCGCCACCACGTCGATCAGCTGGGACGACGTGATCACCATGTTCCACGAGTTCGGTCACGCCCTGCACGGCCTGCTGGCGAACTCGAAGTACGCCTCCCGGTCCGGCGCCAACACGCAACGCGACTTCGTGGAGTTCCCCAGCCAGGTCAACGAGCACTGGGCGTGGACGCCCGGCCGCGTGCTGCCGGGCGAGTGGGCGTCGCGGCTGGAGGAGGCCAGCCGGTTCGGGCAGGGCTACGCGACGGCGGAGACCGAACTGGCGTCGCTGCTCGACCTGGCCTGGCACATGACCCCGCTCGACGAGCTCCCCACCTCGGCCGACGAGGTGGAGGCCTTCGAGCGCGCGGCCCTGGACCGGTGGGGTCTCGTCGACGACCTGGTGCCGCCCCGCTACCGCAGCCAGTACTTCGCACACATCTGGGGCGGCGGCTACGCGGCCAGCTACTACGGCTACGCCTGGGCGAAGGTGATGGACGCCGACGCCGTGGCGTGGTTCGAGGAGCAGACCGGTCCCCTGCGCGAGGCCGGAGACCACTTCCGGCGCACGCTTCTGGCCCCGGGCGGGTCGGTGGACCCGATGGAGACCTACCGCCGGTTCCGCGGCCGCGACCCGCAGCTGGCACCACTGCTGGAGCGGCTGGGGCTGACCCTCTAGCCCGAAGGGTCGGCCCACGACAGTCGGTAGGCCGCGGCGGCCGGGTCGCGGGGGCAGAATGGCTGCATGGACATCAAGGAGACCCTGCTCCGCCACCTTCGCGCCTCCCGGGAGGGACTCCTGTGGAAGGTGGAAGGACTGAGCGAGCGGGAGCTACGCCTCCCCCGCACCGTCACCGGCACCAACCTGTTGGGGCTGGTCAAGCACTGCTCCCTCGTCGAACACGGCTATTTCGTCGACTGCTTCGGGCGTACCTCCCCGCTCACCCTCCCCGTGATCGACTACGACGCGGACCCCAACGGTGACTTCTACGCCACGGCCGGTGAGCGGGCCGTGGACCTCGTTCGCCTCTACCGCGAGGTGGGTGAGGTGGTGGATCGGGCCATCGGTGAGATGCCGCTCGACACGCCGGGGCGTGTGCCCTGGTGGGGTGACAAGGGCGACACCACCCTGGGCCGGGTGCTGGTGCACGTGCTGGGCGACGTCACCCGTCACGCCGGCCATGCTGACATCCTCCGTGAGGGCATCGACGGGGTGGCAGGGCTGCGCAGCGGACACACCAACCTGTGGGAGCCCGTCGAGGGGTGGGCTGCCCACTCCGAGAAGCTGACCCGTCTGGCGGAGGAAGCCTGACGCCGCCCCCTCCCTAAGAAGTGGCGGCCGCGAAGCGGTGCGGCTTCACCCGCCGGGGGTCAGTGGGCCGCGAAGCCCGGCCCGTCGACGTCCGCGGGCCGCTTGAGGAACAGCCCCGCGACGACCGCCGCGGTCCAGATGGCGCCCGCGGCCATGAACGCCCACCGCGCACCGGCGAGCATGGCCTCCTCCTCGGATGCCGCGGCCGGGGCGGCAGCAGCTGACTGCATGGCGAAGACGGTGACGAAGACCGCGGTGCCGGTGGCGCCCGCGACCTGCTGCACCGTGCCGACCACGGCGGATCCGTGCGAGTAGAGCGCGCGCGGGAGGGAGCCGAGCGCCACGGTGAACAGCGGCGTGAACATGGCGGCGAAACTGACACTCATCACGACGTGCCCGAGCGTGATCGCCCACCACGGAGTGGCGATCGTGATGGTGGCGAAGAACGCGAACACGCCCATCACGACGACGCTGGCGGGCACCACCAGCACCCGGGGCCCGTAGCGGTCGTAGAGCCGCCCGACCACCGGGGACAACAGCCCCATCGCGATCCCGCCCGGGAGAAGCATCAGCCCCACCTGGAGCGGCTCCAGGCCGAATGCCCGCTGAAGGATCAGCGGCAACATGATGATGGTGCCGAACAGCGCCATCATCGCGATCGACATCACCACCACCGCCACCGTGAACGTCGGGTCGCTGAAGGTTCGCAGGTCCAGCAGCGCCGCGTCCCGCGACTGGAGCACGAACTGCCGGCCCATGAACGCGGCCAGACCACCGACGCCGATCCCGATGGCGAGCATCGGCACCCAGACCTCCACCTCGTCGGATCCCACGAGGCTGAGTCCGTAGACCAGCGGCCCGAACGCGAGCAGTGTCAGCGGTACTGAGACGAGGTCCAGCGGAGTGGCCTTGGTCTCACCGACGTCGGTCAGGCGCCGATATCCCAGCACCAGCATGAGCAGCGCGATCGGCAGCACCACCCAGAAGATCCCGCGCCACGATGCCGCCTGGAGGATGACGCCGGACAGGGTGGGTCCGACGGCGGGGGCCACCGAGATCACCATCGAGACGTTGCCCATCACCCGGCCCCGATGCTCCCGCTCGACGAGCTGCATGATGGTGGTCATCAGCAGGGGCATCATGATGGCGGTCCCGGTGGCCTGCACCACGCGCCCCAGCACCAGGAACGTGAAACTCGGCGCCACGGCGCACGCCAGGGTGCCGAGACTGAACAGGCTCATGGCGAGCGCGAACATCCGGCGCGTGGGCAACCGGTCCAGCAGCCAGCCCGTGACAGGGATGACGACGGCCATGGTCAACATGAATGCCGTGGTCAGCCACTGGGCCGTGCGTTCCGTGATGCCGAGGTCGGACATGATCGAACTCAGGGCGACGTTCATGGTCGTCTCGTTCAGGATGACGACGAAGGCAGCCACCAGCAGGATGGGGATGACCCCGGGGCTGGCGGGGCGGGGCATATCGGTGGACATGGACGGTCCCTTCGTGGCAGGTCGGGCTGCGGGCCGGACGCCTGAGCGCAGAGGCAGGAGCCTAGCGACGGTACCGCAACGGGTTGGGGCGGCCGGGCGCCTCCGTCCCGATGGCGAGGCCCGGAGCGATGAGTCCGCGCTCACGGAGATCGACCAGCGCGGTAACGACCCGGGCACGCAGCGTAGCCGGTGCGATGGTATTGAGGTAGATCGTCGTCGCTCCCTCGAAGCCCGCCACCGTCGAGACCCGCCATTTGAGCAGCACCCGCCACGGCATCGGCAGGGTCACGTCGATCGGGCGGTAGTGCCACTCCTCATTGGACGGGACGGCCGGGCCGGTGGCCGCGTGCATTGCGTGGATCATGTCGGACATGCCGCGCACCTCGTCGTCGCGCTGCTGCCACGGGTCCGACTCCTCGCTGGTGGAGTGGATCTCGATCGTCGGGTACCGGTGGCCGAAGCCCGCGAACGCGACGGCGTACTCGCTTTCGGCGATGATGAGGTTGCCGCGGGCCGCGTAGTTGGGGCCCGACTCGTTGAACAGGTTCTGATTGTCGCGGAGCCTGGCCAGGGTCGCCTCGTGCTGCGCACCGCGTTCGTCGATGGTGACCAACTGCTTGTGCAGGTGGTCGAAGGAGGCGCCGGCGGGCTTCAGCCAGTTCTGGAACACCGCCACGTACCGGGCGTAGCGGTTGATGTCGTAGGCCATCCTGGCCGACTCGACGGTGTAGGACACGAACCGGGCGTGCTCGTCGGGCGTGAGGGTCCCAGACGAGGCGAGCTGTGAGTCGTCGGTGGCGCCGTCGACGAAGTGCCGCCGGGCCACGATGAGGTCGTGGCCGCCGCCGAAGAACCCGCTCGCGCGGGCGATCCGCTCCTCGACGGGGAGCGCCTCCACCTCCACCGCCGTGAGCCCGGAGGCCCGCAGCTTCGCCCCGATGACGGCGAGCACGTGCGCCCGTCCGGCTGGGGACGCCAGGTAGGCGTCGCGGCGGACGCGGACCCGCTCCGGCAACTCGTATCCGTAGTTGCTGTGCCAGTAGTCGAAGCTGAGGATCTCGAAGAGGTTCGGGACACGGCGGAACTCCGCGACGGTGTCGAACAGATCCTCAGCGGGGTTCCGGTAGAGCGTCTCCCACTGCCCGCCGGTTCGGATCACCCGGGACTTCTCCGGCGGCGTGTCCAGATAGCGGGCCTGGCAGAAGGGGCAGTGACGCCCGTGAGCGGCCGGATCCAGAGGCTGAGGGGTCCGAGGATGGACGCCCAGGGGCCGGTCGGCGCGTCCCGCCACCGTCCACACCTCGGTCCCTGTCAACGGGTTGATCTGCTTGACGGTGCCATCGCGCAGCACGCTCACGTAATCGGGCTCGCGCGCGAAGGGCTGCATGCCCCGACGATAGTCCGCGGCGCGCGGCGGCGGACCCTAGAAGATCAGCGGGTCGATCGCGACCGCCAGGAACAGCAGCGCCAGGTAGGTGTTGCTCCAGTGAAACAGCCGCATCGCCTTCAGCTGCGGCCCATCGGCGCCGGAGCGTGCACGCCGCCACAGCGCACCCGCCTCGACCAGGAAGACGACCCCCAGCACCCCCGCGACGATCGGGTACAGCGGCCCCGTGGGGGTGACCGGCCACAGCAGCAGCGACACCGCGACGGTGCCCAGCGTGTACCAGAAGATCTGCGCCGCGACGCGCGGGGGCGTGGAGACCACGGGCAGCATGGGCACCCCGGCCGCGGCGTAATCGTCGCGGTACCGGAAGGCCAGCGCCCACGTGTGGGGAGGCGTCCACAGGAACACGACGGCGAACAGGATCAGCGGCGCCCAGTCGATCCGGTTGGTCACGGCAGTCCATCCGATGAGCGGAGGGAAGCACCCGGCGATCCCGCCCCAGACGATGTTCTGCCACGTGCGGCGCTTGAGCCACATCGTGTAGACGAACACGTAGAAGGCGTTGGCCACCAACGCGAGGACGGCGGAGAGCCAGTTGGCTCCGAGGCCCAGCACCAGGGTGGCCAGGATGCCGAGCACGACGCCGAAGATCAGCGCGTTGCGCGTGGAGACCTGATGCCTCGGCACGGGACGACGCCGGGTGCGCCGCATCACCTCGTCGATGTCGGCGTCGATCACGCAGTTGAAGGTGTTGGCCGACGCTGCGGCGAAGAGCCCGCCCACCATGACCACGACGATCAGCCGCCACGGGGGCAGGCCACCGGCGGCGAGGAACATCGCCGGTGCGGTGGTCACCAGGAGGAGTTCGATGATGCGCGGCTTCGTGAGGGCGATGTACGCCTTGACCACATCCAGGAAGCGGGCCCCCGGGGACGCAGCGACGGAGCCGACGGCCACACCCACCCCATTCCTTCTCAGTTAGCTCCCGGCAGTCTATCGCGCGGCGCGAGGGTGCCCAAAGCAGACCGTCCCCCCTGCCGGCCCGCACATGCGGCAAGCTGGGCCCGTGCAGACGATCATCCGCCGCCTCTGGTGGCCCTGGCTGGTCGCCGCACTGATGCTTGTGACGACGATCGTCGTCTGGGCTCCTCACCTTGACGATCGGGCAGCGTGGCGGGACGAGGCGGCCACGATGATCTTCGCCTCATTTCCGCCTGCCGACCTCTGGCGGGCCACCGGGCACGTGGACCGCACCATGGTGGTCTACTACGTTCTCGTCTCTCCCCTCGCCCAGTCCCTCACCGCTCTGCGCGCCGTCAGCCTCGTCGCAGGCGGTGTGTCCATCGGTGTGACCGCCTGGTTGGCCACCCGGTGGTGGGGTGTGCCCGCCGGGCTGGTGGCCGGCATGTTCCTCCTGGTCAACCCGCTGCTGAGCCCCTATCTTCTCGAAGCTCGGAGCTACACACTCGTCACGGCGTTCTTCATGGTCGCCACGGCGTTGTTGATGGCGGGCACTCCCAGCGGAGGGACATGGGCTCTCTACGGCGCGGCACTGACGATGGCCATCCTGATGAACATGCTGATGGCGCCCGCGGTCCTCATCCACGTCATCCACGTCGCCGTGCGGATGCGGCGACGGGCCCGGTGGGCCCCGCTGCTCGCCTGGAGCACCGCGGCCGGAATCCCTGTCAGCCTGCTTCTGTCAAGCCGCGTGACCACTGGACAACTCTCGTGGATTCCACCCGCGACGGTGGAGTCGGTCACAGCCCTGTACGGATCTGCCAGCGGGGGGCTCTGGTTCTGGGCGCTCGTCGGGGTGCTGATCGTGGTACTGCTGGGGGGCGGGAGGCGCCTCTCGGGGGAACCGTTGCTGGGAGTGGCATTGGTCATCATCCCGGTGGCCGCCAACGTGGTCGTCTCTGCCGTCGTGACTCCGATGTTCTATCCTCGCTACCTCCTGCTGCTGCCCTTCGGTTTCGCGCTGATGCTGGCCGCATGGGCAGGGATGGCGCGGTCGCGCCGCCTCGGGGGCTCGGTCGTGGTTCTGGCTGCGGCCCTGGCCGCCACCTGGACCTGGCAGGCGCAGGAGCGCCCTGCGACACCCCACCCCCCGCCGCTGCTCGTCGGCCTGGCCGACCGGGCCCGCGTCGGCGACTCGCTGGTCATCGACCAGACGTTCGCCAGCACAGGACACATCGGGGCCATCGCGCTCGGCCTTCGGGACGAGTCGCTGTGGGAGGACGCGCGGCGACTGGCGCTCGATGTCGGTCCCCGGGGTCGGGTGCACGCCCGGATCACATGGATCGACGAGGGCGGCCTACGGACCGAATCGGCCGTTCGGCCCGGCCCAGGCACCACCTGGATGATCTCGGTGGATCCCCTCGACGGCTGCGCCGTGGTGGAGTCGTTCACGTGGCCGCCCTACACGGTGCACCGGCAGATGTGCACCGCCGGATGAGGCCGAGCTGAAACCATCCTGCCAAATCCGAGGAACGGGGACTAGGGTTGGCCATGATGAACACGTATGAGAACCCGCTGCGCGACCCTCAGGACCGTCGGCTTCCGCGGATCGCCGGGCCCTGTGTCCTGGTCATCTTCGGGGTGACCGGTGACCTGTCGCGGAAGAAGCTGATGCCGGCCGTCTACGACCTCGCCAACCGCGGCATGCTGCCGCCGGGCTTCGGCCTGGTGGGATTCGCCCGGCGGGACTGGGCGGACCAGGACTTCGCGCAAGTGGTCCACGACGCGGTGAAGGAGAACGCCCGCACCCCCTTCAGGGAGGAGGTGTGGGAGCAACTGCTGGAGGGTATCCGGTTCGTGCCCGGCACCTTCGACGACGACGCCTCCTTCGACCGCCTTCGCGCCACCATCCAGGAGCTCGACGACGCCCGCGGCACGGGCGGCAACCACGCCTTCTACCTGTCGATCCCGCCGTCGAGCTTCGAGCAGGTCATGACTCAGTTGCGACGCCACGGGATGACGGAGCGAGACGAGGCCAACTGGAACCGGGTGGTGATCGAGAAGCCCTTCGGGCACGACCTCGCCTCCGCCCGGGAGCTCGACAACGTGGTCTCGGCGCTGTTCCAGCCCCATGAGGTGTTCCGCATCGACCACTACCTGGGCAAGGAGACGGTGCAGAACATGCTGGCGCTCCGGTTCGCCAACCAGATGTTCGAGCCGATCTGGAACAACCACTACGTCAGCCACGTCGAGATCACCATGGCGGAGGACATCGGCATCGGTGGCCGGGCGGGCTACTTCGACGGCATCGGCATCGCCCGCGACGTCATCCAGAACCACCTCCTGCAGCTTCTGGCGCTGACCGCCATGGAGGAGCCGACGTCCTTCGAGGCCGGCCAGCTGCGCGCGGAGAAGCAGAAGGTGCTGGCCGCCGCCCGGGTCCCGGACCGTTACGACCTGCACACCGCCCGCGGCCAGTACGCCGCCGGCTGGCAGGGCGGCAGGCCAGTCATCGGGTACCTGCAGGAGGACGGGGTGCCGGAGGGCTCCAGGACCGAGACCTTCGCAGCCATGCGGGTGGACATCGACAACCGACGGTGGGCGGGCGTCCCCTTCTACCTCCGCTCAGCCAAGCGGATGCCGCGTCGCGTCACCGAGGTGGCGCTCAGCTTCAAGCGCGCCCCCCACCTGCCGTTCACGGCCACCGACACCGAGGAGCTCGGCACCAACGCCCTCGTGATGCGGATCCAGCCCGACGAGGGCGTTACGCTCCGGTTCGGCGCAAAGGTCCCCGGCACGCAGATGGAGATCCGCGAGGTCTCCATGGACTTCGGCTACGGCGGCTCATTCACCGAGTCGTCGCCGGAGGCCTATGAACGGCTCATCCTGGATGTGCTGCTCGGAGACCCGCCGTTGTTCCCGCAGCAGGAGGAGGTGGAGTTGAGCTGGAAGATCCTGGACCCGGTGATCAACTACTGGGCCTCCGTCGAGGATCAGCCAGAGCAGTACCAGTCCGGCACGTGGGGACCCGCGTCCGCCCACGAGATGCTGGCCCGTGACGGTTTCAGCTGGCGCAGGCCGTGAGGAGCCACCCATGATCATCGAATTGACAGACACGTCGTCGCGCGACGTGGCGTCCGCGCTCATCAGCGCCAAGCGCACCGCGGGGGCGAGCGGCCTGGTGCTGACGCTCCTCATCGTCACCACCGACGAGCACTTCGACGAGGTGCTGGGCGCCGCCAAGGCATCCGCCACCGCACATCCGTCGCGGGTGATCGTCGTCACCTACACCGACGCCGTTGAGGCCCGGCTGGACGCCACGATCGAGGTGGGCGAGGGCCTTCCGGGCGACCTCATCGTCCTGCGCCTACACGGCGAGCTGCGCCACCACTCGGACTCCATCTGCCTGCCGCTGCTGCTCCCGGACTCCCCCACCATCGTGTGGTGGCCGCACGAGGCGCCGGACCACCTGGCCGACGATCCCATCGGCGGTCTTGCGGACCGCAGGATCACCGATGCTGCGGGCTGTCACGACCCGCAGGACGCCCTGCTGCGCCGGGCCCGCAACCATGCTCCGGGGGACACTGACCTCACCTGGACCCGGCTGACGCGGTGGCGCGCGCTCCTCGCGGCCGCCATGGATCAGACCCAGGCCGAGGTGACGGGCGCCATGGTGATGGCCGCCCCGGACAACGCCCCCGCGACGCTGCTGGCCGCGTGGCTCAGCGACCGGCTGGGGGTGACGGTGGAGCGCCTCGACGGCGACCGCCCGGGCGTCAACGAGGTTCGGCTCACCACCACCGAGGGCGACATCACCGTCCGACGGGTGGCGGAGGGCACGGCCCTCTACCAGGTGCCACACCAGCCACAGCGCACGGTGGCCCTCCGCCGTCGTCCCCTGACCGACCTCCTGACCGAGGAACTGCAGCGCATGGACGCCGACGACATCTTCGAGGCCGCGAGCGCGCAGATCGTCGCCGACGCCGAGGCCCGCTGACGTGTACACCCGCGTCATCCGGATGCCCCGGGCCGACGAGGTGAGCGACCTCGTGGCCCAGCGGCTGCTGGATCGGCTCATCGAGCTGCAGGAGACGCAGCCCATCGTGCACGTGTGCCTCACCGGCGGCAACGCCGCCAACGCCATGTACGAACGGTTCGCGGAGCTGGCGGAGGGCTCAGAGCTGGACGCGGCCAAGCTGCAGCTGTGGTGGGGGGACGAGCGGTTCGTGCCGGCCACGGACCCGGACCGCAATTCCCTGCAGGCGGTGTCGCGGTTGGCGCGCACGGTGTCGATCAAGTCGGCCGACACGCACATGATGGCGGCCCAGGACGGCCGGAAGGACTCGCACGAGTGCGCCGCCGCCTACGAGGCGGAACTGGGTGACACCCACTTCGACGTCACGCTGCTGGGCGTGGGTGAGGACGGCCACGTCGCCTCCGTGTTCCCCGGCCACCCGAGCTTCGATCCCACCACCCGCAACGTCATCGGTGTGACCGAGGCACCCAAGGCGCCGGTGGAGCGGATCACCCTGACCATTCCGGCCCTCAACCGCTCCGACGAGATCTGGGTGATGGCCACCGGCGAGGCGAAGGCAGACGCCCTCGCGCGCGCCCTCAAGGGCGACCTCAGCCTTCCCGCTGCCCACATCCGAGGCGAGGTGGCCACCTTCTGGTACCTCGACGACCCGGCTGCCTCCGGTCTGCCCGAGCAGTACTCCTGCCCGTTCTGAAGAGCGCCGCCGGGCGTCGGGATCAGTAGATGATCTCGCCTGAGGCGCGCCGCGCCCTCAGCGACGTGACGGCTTCCTCGAGGATCTGAGCGGCTTCCGCGTCTGAGCGGCGCTCCTTCACGTAGGCGAGGTGCGTCTTGTACGGGGTGATCTTCGGCGGAGGCGGAGGGTTGTCCGCGTCCGTGTTCGCCGGGAGCCCGCACCTGGGGCAGTCCCAGGACTCGGGGATGGGTGCGTCGATCGCGAACGCGGGACGCGTCACGTGACCGCTCGCGCAGAAGTACGAGACGTGGAGCCGCGGAGCGGTGTCCCCCCGCTCGGCCTCACCCATGGGACCGGCGCCGACACGGCTGCCGCGAATGGCGTTGCCACCTGCCACTTGTGTTTCTCCTTGAGAGCAGTGATGAAGGGTCGTGCCGGGGTCAGGCGCCGATGCGGTACAGCACCAGAAGCCCGATGATCGTCAGAAGCCAGGCCAGTGCCAGAACGACCGTGATGCGGTCGAGCCGGCGTTCCGCCGTCGACGCCCCACCCATGGAGGTCGACATTCCGCCACCGAACAGATCTGACATTCCTCCGCCACGACTTTTGTGGAAAAGGACAGTGGCCGCGAGCAACACGCTGAGCACAATCGCAATGATCGAGAGCGTCGTCACCGGCCAAGACACGAGGGGGACAATCACGCCGTCAAGACTATCCGACGCGGCCCGGTAATCCACATTCGGCCCTGCTTCGCCCACCGCAGCCGGGCCACGGAACGGAAAGAGCGGCGCGGGCGTGGTGCCCGCGCCGCTTCCCCATGCCGAGCCTCAGAACTGGTAGAACCGCACGACCGCCGCGAACTCGTCCGGCTTCAGGCTGGCGCCACCGACGAGAGCACCGTCGACGTCGGGCTGGGCCATGATCTGCGCGACGTTGTCCGCCTTGACCGAGCCGCCGTACTGGATACGCACGGCCTCAGCCGTGGGCCCGTCGTACAGTGCGGCGACCTCCTTGCGGATGGCGCCACACACCTCCTGTGCGTCCTCGGGGGTGGCGACCTCGCCGGTGCCGATGGCCCACACGGGCTCGTAGGCGATGACGAGACCGGCCACCTGCTCGGCCGTCAGGCCGGCCAGGGTGCCGCGCACCTGCTCGAGCGTGTACTCGACGTGGCGGCCCTCCTTGCGGATGTCCAGGCCCTCGCCGACGCAGATGATGGGCGTGATGCCCGCGGCCAGGGCCTTGGCGGCCTTGGCGTTGATGATCGCGTCGGTCTCACCGAAGAACTGGCGGCGCTCCGAGTGGCCCACGACCACGTAGGAGACCCCGAGCTTGACCAGCATCGAGGTGGAGATCTCGCCGGTGTAGGCGCCGTTGTCGTGCTCGGAGACGGTCTGCGCACCGAGCTGGAACGGGAGGCGGTCGCCGTCGATGAGAGTGCGCACGGTGCGCAGGTCCGTGAACGGCGGGATGAGAACGGCCTCGGACTTCGACGGGTCGTAGTCCTTGTCGAGCAGTGCGTAGTGGATCTTCTCCACCAGTCCGGTGGCCTCGATGTGGTCGACGTTCATCTTCCAGTTACCGGCCATGATCGGCTTGCGGGTCATCAGTTCTCCTCCAGTACAGAAATGCCGGGCAGTTCTTTGCCCTCCAGGAACTCGAGGGAGGCGCCGCCACCCGTCGAGATGTGGCCGAACTCGTCGTCGGCGTGGCCGAGGACCCGCACGGCCGCGGCGGAGTCTCCGCCACCGACCACCGAGAGACCGTCGACCTTCGTCAGTGCTTCGGCCACAGCGGCCGTGCCGTGCGACAGTGCCTCGATCTCGAACACGCCCATGGGGCCGTTCCAGAACACCGTCTTGGCGCCGGTGATGGCATCCGCGAACAGCTTCTCGGACTCCGGGCCGATGTCCAGGCCCTGCTTCCCAGCGGGAATGGCGTGAGCCGAGACGACGTCCACCTCTCCCGTGACCTCCCGGGCGTCGAAGTCCATCCCGTCGGCGATGCGCACGTCGACCGGCAGCAGGATCGTCTTGCCCTTGGCCTTGGCCTCCTCAAGGTAGCCGCGGCAGGTCTCGAGGTTGGTCTCGTCGAGCAGCGAGTCGCCGATCTCGTGGCCCTGGGCCTTGAGGAAGGTGAAGACCATGCCGCCGCCGATCACGAGCGTGTCGGCGACCTTCAGCAGGTTGTCGATCACAGAGAGCTTGTCCGCGACCTTCGCGCCTCCCAGCACCACCACGAACGGGCGCTCGGGGGTCTCGGTGAGCCGGCGCAGCACGTCGACCTCCTTGGCCACCAGGAAGCCCGCCATGTTCGGCAGCAGCTTCGCGACGTCGTAGACCGACGCCTGCTTGCGGTGCACCACGCCGAAACCGTCGGAGACGAACACGTCGCCGAAGGCCGCGTACCTGGCCGCCAACTCCTGGCGGGCCGCCTCGTCCTTGGACTCCTCAGCCGGCTCGTAGCGCACGTTCTCGAGGAGCGCCACATCGCCGTCGGCCAGCGACGCGACCGTCGCGGCGGCGGACTCGCCGACGACGTCGTCGGCCAGCTTCACCTCGACGCCGAGCAGCTCACCGAGCCGCTCGGCGACCGGCGCCAGCGAGTACTTGGGGTTGACCTGGCCCTTGGGGCGGCCCATGTGGGCCATGATGACGACGCGGGCGCCGGCCTCGCGCAGCGCATTGAGCGTGGGCAGCGCGGCGCGGATGCGGCCGTCGTCGGAGATGTTCCTGTCACCGTCCAGCGGGACGTTGAAATCGCAGCGGATGAGTACCCGCTTGCCGGCCAGATCTGTCAGATCTGCAACAGACTTCACAGTGAGCCTTTCTTCTTCATAGGTGTTGTGAGGCGACGACGGCCCTGTGATCCCGGTCGGGGATCACAGGGCCGTCGTATCGACCACTGGGAGTCAGATCAGAGCTTCGAGCCGACCAGGACGGTCAGGTCGACGAGGCGGTTGGAGTAGCCCCACTCGTTGTCGTACCAACCGAGGACCTTGACCTGGTTGCCGATCACCTTGGTGAGCTTGGAGTCGAACACGCAGGAAGCGGGATCCGTCTCGATGTCCTTGCTGACGATCTCGTCATCGGTGTAGACGAGGATCTTGCCGTCCGCGGCCGCCTTGACGATCGCGTTGATCTCCTCGACGGTGGTCTCGCGGGCGGCCTCGAAGGTGAGGTCCGTGGCGGAGCCGGTGGGGGTGGGCACGCGCATGGCGTAGCCGTCCAGCTTGCCCTTGAGCTCCGGGAGCACCAGCGACACGGCCTTGGCCGCACCGGTGGTGGTGGGGACCATGTTGAGGGCCGCGGCGCGCGAGCGACGCAGGTCGCTGTGCGGGCCGTCCTGCAGGTTCTGGTCCTGCGTGTACGCGTGGATGGTGGTCATGAGGCCCTTGACGATGCCGATGCCGTCGTTGAGCGCCTTGGCCATCGGGGCGAGGCAGTTGGTGGTGCAGGAGGCGTTGGAGATGATGTTGTGCGCCGCCGGATCGTACTTGTCGTCGTTGACGCCCATGACGATGGTGATGTCCTCGTTCTTGGCCGGGGCCGAGATGAGCACCTTCTTGGCGCCGGCCGCGATGTGGGCCTGGGCCTTCGTGGCGTCGGTGAAGAATCCGGTGGACTCGATGACGATGTCGACGCCCAGGTCACCCCAGGGCAGATTCGTCGGGTCCTTCTCCGCGAAGGCCTTGATCTCCTTGCCGTCGACGGTGAGCGCGTCGTCGTTGAAGGTGATCTCGCCGGGGAAGCGTCCGAGGATCGAGTCGTACTTGAGCAGGTGGGCCAGCGTCTTGTTGTCGGTCAGGTCGTTGACGGCGACGACATCAAGATCAGCACCCGACGCGACGAGCGCGCGGAAGTAATTACGGCCGATACGGCCAAAGCCGTTGATTGCAACCTTTACGGTCATGAGGAAATCGATCCCTTTCAGCTACCTTGCGCGAGAAGCGCATGCGGACGTCCCTCATCCTATCCAGATGCCGACGCGCGGCAAGAGCGGGGGTCGTTTGCCTCCGCGGGCGGGGAGGGGTCAGTCGTCGTCTGCCATGTCCGCGGGAAGGCTGGCCTCGGTCGTGGGGAGCCCCGCGTCCTCGGCGGCCTTGTCCGCGGTGGCCAGGAGCCGGCGGATGCGGCCGGCGACGGCGTCCTTGGTCAGCGGCGGCTCGTGCAGGCGCCCCAGTTCCTCCAGGCTGGCCTGGCGGTGTTCCAGCCGCAGCTCGCCCGCGGTGCGCAGGTGTTCCGGAGCGTTCTCGCCGAGGATCTCCAGCGCACGTTCCACCCTGGCGCTCGCCGCGACCGCGGCGCGGGCGGACCGGCGCAGGTTGGCGTCGTCGAAGTTGGCGAGGCGGTTGACGCTGGCGCGCACCTCGCGTCGCTTGCGCCGCTCCTCCCAGGCCAGGCGCGTCTCCCCCGCGCCCATGCGGGTGAGCAGCTCGGCGATGGCGTCGCCGTCGCGGATGACGACGCGGTCGATGTTGCGTACCTCCCGGGCCTTGACCGAGATGCCCAGCCGGCGCGCCGCGCCGACCAGTGCCAGCGCCGCCTCGGATCCGGGGCACGTGATCTCCAGCGACATCGACCGGCCTGGCTCGGTGAGCGACCCGCGGGCCAGGAAGGCGCCCCGCCACATCGCGACCGCGTCGGCCAGGGACCCACCGACCACGGACGGCGGCAGCCCCCGCACGGGGCGGCGGTGCTGGTCCACCAGCCCGCTGAGCCGCGCGAGCTGCTCTCCGTCGCGGACGACCCTCAGGGTGTAGCGGGGGCCGCGGCGCACCCCGGAGCCGTTGATCACCAGCAGGTCGCTCTCGACGTTGTACAGGTCTGTGATGAACGTGCGGAGGCGGCGTGCGGCGGAGCCGGTGTCCAGCTCGGCCTCCACGACGATGCGGCCCCCCACCAGGTGCAGGCCGCCGGCGAAGCGCAGCATCGCCGCGACCTCGGCGCGGCGCACGGAGGGGTGCGGCGCGAGGACGGTGGCGAGCTCGGACTTCACCTTCTGGGTCAGGGCCATGCGGGCAGTCTGCCACACCCCCCGGCACAGCTTCAGCGGCCGAGGACCTCGCTGAACACCGCGGCGAGCCGGTTCGGGTCGTGCGTCGGCGACCCGTCGCGCGACTTCACGTCCGCGGTGACGAGGGTCCCGCCCAGGGAGCGGATGTAGGCCTCGAGGTGGTGATCGGTGTCGGCGAAGCTGCTGTCGGCGATGACCACGTCCAGCATCAGGCCCGGCGCGTGCTCCGCGAGGAGCTCGATGTGCCGTGACGGTGAGAAGCCGTCGGTTTCCTCGGCAGGAGCGATGTTGAGGACCAGGACCCGCTGCGCGTCCGTCTCCAGCAGCGCCTTGGCCAGCTCCGGGACGAGCAGGTGCGGGATCACGCTGGTGAACCACGATCCCGGGCCCAGCACCACGCTGTCCGCCTCGCGCACGGCGGCCAGCACCTCAGGCCGCGCGGGGGGGCGGTCCGGGATCAGCCGGACGGACTGCACGGTGGCCCGCGTCTTCGCGACGGTGGCCTGCCCGGACAGTGTGCACACCTCGTCGGGCGCCAGCGGGTCCAGGCCCACGACGTCCGCCTCGATGTCCAGCGGCACCGAGCTCATGGGCAGCACCCGGCCGCGGGTCCGCAACAGGTCCCCCACCATGTCCAGCCCTGCCACGGGATCGTCGAGCTGCTGCCAGAGGCCCGCGATCAGCAGGTTGCCGATGGCGTGGCCGCCGAGCGGCCCGTCACCGTGGAAGCGGGCCTGCAGCACGCTCGCCCAGGTGCGCCCCACGTGGTCGTCGGAGCACAGCGCGGCCAACGCCATCCGGAGGTCGCCCGGCGGCAGGCAGTCCAGCTCCTGCCGCAGGCGGCCGGAGGAGCCGCCGTCGTCCGCGACCGTGACCACCGCGGTGAGCCGGTCCGTCACGCGGCGCAGCGCCGTCAGCGACGTGGCGAGGCCGTGTCCGCCGCCCAGGGCCACCACCCGCGGAAGATGCTGGAGGCTCATTCCTTGCCCAGGTCCCGATGCAGCACGGTGGTCGGGAAGCCGCGACCCTGGAGCCGCAGCGACAAGTCCTCGCTCATGGACGTGGAGCGGTGTTTGCCGCCGGTGCAGCCGATGGCGACGGTGACCTGACGCTTGCCCTCCGCCAGGTAGCCGGGCGCCACCCCTTCGAGGAGGTTGACCATGGCGACCAGGAAGGTCTGCGCCGCGTCGTGCTTGAGCACGTACTGCGCCACGTCCTTGCTGAGGCCGGACTTGGGGCGCAGTTCGGGGATCCAGTACGGGTTGGGCAGGAATCGGACGTCGAAGACCATGTCCGCGTCGATGGGCACCCCGTTCTTGAACCCGAAGGAGATGAGGGCGATCTTGAGCTTGTCCGTGGCCTCGTCGCCGAAGTGGTTGGCCACCCGCTGCGTCAGTTGCCGGGCGGACAGGTAGGTGGTGTCTACGACGATGTCCGCGTCTGCCCGCAGGTCCGCCAGGAGCCTTCGTTCGCGCTCGATGCCCTCGATCAGCCGGTCGCCGCCCTGCAGCGGGAGCGGCCGGCGGTTGGACTCCTGCCGCCGGACGATGACGTCGTCGGCGGCCTCCAGGAACACGGTGGTCACCGTCGCGCCCTCCGCCTTGAGGCGGTCGATGGCCTCGGGGAGCTGCTCGAACTGCTCGCGGGAGCGCACGTCGGCGACGACGGCGATCCGCCGGGTGCCGTAGCCGCGGAGGGTCTGGGCCAGGCTGGGCAGCATCACCGGCGGCAGGTTGTCCACCACGTACCAGCCGAGGTCCTCCATGGTGTGCGCCGCTGTCCGGCGGCCCGCGCCGGACAGGCCGGTGATGAGGGCGATCTCCTGCGGGGCATCGGTCATGGCGCCAGCCTAGTAGCCGGAGGCATCCTGAGCGCGCCCCGATGCGCTCCGGTCAGGCGTCGTCCGGGAGTCCGCGGGCGTGCAGGGCCTCACCGGTGCGCTCCGCGTACGCCACGGCCCCGACCACCACGGGCGTCAGGAGCAGGGCCGGGTTACGGTCCCGGCCTCGGGCGCGGGCGGCGTCGCGGGCGTCGTCGATGGACCCTATGAGGTAGGGCACGGAGCGGATCATGAGGGCGACCGCCAACGCGACCTGCCGGGGGTCGAGCCTGACCCACCGGACCGGGCCCAGTGCCGCGCCGAGCGCGTCCATGAGCACCGGCGTCGACGTGGTGAGGGTCAGCATCCTCGCGGCGAGGACGGCCACGAGGATGGTGCCGGACTGGACCACCGCGGCGCCGGGGTTGAGCGAGATGAGGTGGTAGACCGCCATGACGGCGAGCAGGATCCAGAGCACCCACCCGATGCGCAGGGCGCGCCACGGCGTGATGCCCGAGGTCCACAGCAGCCCCAGCACGACCATCAGGGCGGCCGCGGTGGCCCACCACGTGCCCGCGACGAGCGGCGGGACGGTGACGGCGAGCATCAGGACGTACTTCGCGCCGGCGGGGAGCCGGAACAGCCAGCCCTCCCCCGGCTCGTACAGCCCGAGCAGCGACGCGTGCGCGTTCACACCAGCACGTCCTCGTAGGCGGCCAGGGCCGCGGCGGGGGCCCCGTCGGCGATGACGCGACCTTCGTGCAGCACCAGGACGCGGTCCGCGTCCGCCGCGACCTCGAGGTCGTGGGTGGAGAAGATGATCTGCTGGTCCAGGCCGGCGAAGGTGCGTCGCAGCGCCCGCTTGTTGCGCAGGTCGAGCAGGGTGGTGGGCTCGTCGGCCACCAGGATCGCCGGGTCGACGGCGAGCACGCTGGTGAGCGCGACCAGCTGCCGCTCGCCGCCGCTGAGGTCGTAGATGCTCTGGTGCGCCAGATGCCCCAGTCCGCGACCCTCGAGCAGGTCCAGGGCGCGGCGCGTCCGCTCTCCGCGACCCTTGATCCGGCCGCGGAGGCTGAGTTCGACGTCCTCGACGGGGGTGGACATGAGCAGCTGCGCCAACGGGTCCGTGAAGACGAAGCCCACCCGGGACCGGACCCCCCTGGCGTCCTTGACCGTGTCCAGCCCGTCGACGGTGACCGTCCCCGCCGTCGGGGTGCGCAGGCCGTTGAGCAGGCGCAGCAGCGTGGACTTGCCCGACCCGTTGGCCCCGACCACCGCGATGCGTCGCTCGGACAGGTCGAGGGTGAGGGGGTGAAGCAGCACGTGGTCCGCGTCGCCCCGGCGCACGGCCGGGATGACGACGGTGACCGCGTGCAGGCTGATCATCGGCCCAGCAGCCTCGGGAAGGCCTTGTGCACGGCGTAGGCGATGAGCGCGGCGATGATGCCCTTGAGGATGTCGCCCGGCCAGAACGCCAGGTCGCTGAGCCAGATGTCTCCGACGGGCTTGCCGACGGCGCGCGCGATGCCGACCACGCCGAGGGGCCAGATGATCAGCACGCGGGCGGCGAACACGCCGAGGAAGAACAGGACCGGGGTCCACGGGCTCAGGCCGCGACGCACCACCCACTGGGCGACGAGGCCCACCGCGAAGGCGGAGACGAGGAAGGCGACGAGGTATCCGCCGGTGGGGCCCACCAGGACGGCGAGGCCGGCCTTGCCTCCGGAGAACACCGGAAGCCCGGCGAGACCGACGAGCAGATAGAGGCCCACGGCCGCCGCGCCCCGCCACGCCCCGAGGCAGAGTCCGGCCAGCGCGACCCCGAGGGTCTGCAGCGTGATGGGGACGCCGAGGCTGCCGATCGGGATGGCGGGCGTCAGCGCGAGCGCGGCGATCAGGGCCGCGAAGACCGCGACGTAGGCGAGGTCGGCCGGCGCGAAGCTCCGGACGGAGGGGGCGGTGGTGGTGGTCATGTCGTGCTCCTGAGGTACGGGGTGGCCCCATCTTGCCCTGGAGATTGAACGATGTTCAAATCGGGTCACGTCTGCGTCACCTCGCCCGTGGTGAGATTGATCGCCTCGCCGCCCGTGTCGGCCACGGCGGCCTTGACGGTCTGGGCGAGCCGGGGGCCGAAACCCGGCACGGCGGCGATCTCCTCGACGCTGGCCGACCGCAGCTTCCGTAGGCTGCCGAAGTAGGTGAGCAGCGCCTTGCGCCGTAGGTCGCCCAGGCCCGGGACGTCGTCGAGGACGGACTCGACCACCTGCTTGGCCCGCCGCGACCGGTGATGCGTGATGGCGAAGCGGTGGGCTTCGTCGCGCAGCCGCTGCAACAGGTAGAGCCCCTCCGACGCCCGGGGCAGGATCACCGGGAAATCCTCCCCCGGCACCCACACCTCCTCGAGCCGCTTGGCCAGCCCGCACAGCGCGATCTCCCCGTCGAGGCCGGCCTCGCGCAGCACCGCCGCCGCGGCATTGACCTGCGGCAGGCCGCCGTCGACGACGATGAGGGCCGGCGGGTAGGCGAACCTGGCCGCCTCACCCGTCGTGGCGTCCACCTTCACGTCGGAGGAGCGCTCGTCGAGCAGGCGACGCACCCGCCGGCTGAGGACCTCGCTGATGGCGGCCACGTCGTTGGACCCCTCGAAGCTCTTGATGATGAACCGTCGGTACTGGCTGGTGCGCGGCAGCCCGTCCTCGAACACCACCATCGAGCCCACCACCTCGGAACCCATGGTGTGGGAGATGTCGTAGCACTCGATGCGCAGCGGGGGGTCCGCCAGCCCGAGCGCGTCGGCGATCTCGTCGAGCGCAGCGTTGCGCGTCGTCAGGTCCGAGGCGCGGCGCAGCTTGGACTGCGTCAGCGCCATCTCGGCGTTCTTCACCGCCGTGTCCAGCAGGGCGCGTTTCTCGGCCCGCAGCGGCACCTTGATCGACACCTTGGACCCACGCCGCCGGCTGAGGTGCTCCACCAGCGTCCGCTCGGCCTCGACGGAGCTGAGGATGTGGGGCGGGATCTCCAGGTCGTCGGTGTAGACGGTCTCGAGGAACGCCTCCAGCAGCTCGGTCAGTGGGCGGTCGTCGGCCCGGTCGGCGATCCAGCCGCGCTCGCCCAGGATCCTCCCGTCCACGACGTGGAACACCTGGACGGCCACCTGCTGCCCGTCGTCGGCGAGGCCGACGATGTCCGCGCGGGTGCCGTCGCTGAGCACCACCGAGTTCTTCTCCTGCACGCGCCTGAGCGCTCCGAGCGAGTCCCGCAGCACGGCCGCCCGTTCGAAGTTGAGCTCGGCCGAGGCCGCGTACATGTCGCGTTCGATGCGGCCGATGATGCCGCCGGTGTTGCCGCCCATGAAGGAGCAGAAGTCCTCTGCGATCACGCGATGCTCCTCCGCGGTGACCCGCCCCACACACGGGGCCGAACACTTGCCGATGTCGCCCAGCAGGCACGGCCGGCCCGACGACCGGGCGCGGTTGAACACGCCCTGGGTGCACGATCGCATCGGGAACACCCGCAGCAGGAGGTCCACGGTCTCGCGGATGGCCCACGCCTGCCCGAAGGGGCCGAAGTAGCGGGTGCCGCGCTTCTTGGCGCCGCGTCCGACGAACACGCGCGGGTACTCCTCGGCCATCGTCACGGCGAGCCACGGGTAGGACTTGTCGTCGCGGTACTTGACGTTGAACCGCGGGTCGAACTGCTGGATCCACGTGTACTCGAGCTGCAGCGCCTCCAACTCGTTGGCCACCACCGTCCACTCCACCTTGGCGGCCGTGCGCACCATGGTCTGGGTGCGGAAGTGCAGGGCCGACGGGTCCGCGAAGTAGGAGTTGAGGCGCTGGCGCAGGTTCTTGGCCTTGCCCACGTAGATGACGTTGCCGAACGCGTCGAAGAAGCGGTAGACGCCGGGATCCGTGGGGATGCTGCCCTGAGCAGGGCGGTAGCTCGCGGGATCGGCCATGCCGGCTAGTGTAGGTGCGTAGGGTGGGCCCATGACCACGCGGAGAGAGCTGATCGCCGCCGGTGCCGCCATCGCCACCGCCCTGCTGGCCGGGTGCGCGGCGGATGTGACGTCGTCCAGCTCAGCCCCCGCCGATGAGGTCACGGTGAGCAAGGATTCCGTGCCTGTCGGCGGCGGTCTGGTGCTCGACGGGGGGTTCGTGGTCACCCAGCCCGAGGAGGGCGCGTTCTTCGCCTTCTCGTCGCGATGCACCCATCAGGGCTGCACTGTCTCCGACGTGCGCGACGACGGCATCTTCTGCAAGTGCCACGGCTCGCTCTTCGCGCTCCTCGACGGCACGCCGCTGCAGGGCCCGGCCACGGACCCGCTGGTGCGCGCCACCCTCACCGAATCGGGCACCGACCTGATCATCTCCGGCTGACACCACTCTGCAGACCGAGAATGCCCCAGGGGTTTGGACCTCCCTGCGTGTCGATGGGCTGGGTCCGACAGCCTAAATGTCACTTCTGGTGTCGACTACGCCGCCACCTCTGACTCTTAGCGGGACGGAGTTGGAGGCAGGAGCGCTGACCGTCACTTCTGGTGTCGACTACGGCACCAGAAGTGACAGCCAGGCAACCGGACTTGCTAGGGCAACGCGCCATGGACGCGAGGGCGGGAAACGGCAGGGCGGCACTGCGCAGCGGTGCCCAACCCGACGATCACCCAACTGGCTTCCCGCCCAGACAGGCTCGACCCAGGGCCGCCCTGCCGGGTCGCGCCCGAACGCGACCATGCCACGGGCAATCCAGTGCAGGGAGACGGGAGACGAGGCACGGGCGGCCTCGATACCTGACTCCAGGCCAGCTGGCGAATGCGTACTGACGTGGGGAGAGCGGCCGCCTGTGCCTCGTGTCCGGGCTCCCTGCACCGGGTGCGGGGTGTTTCGACGACGGCCAACGCGAAACGCCGCGGCCGGCACCATGGGCGGCCCGGCCCCCACCACACGACGTCCAACCTGACCACAGCGCTCAAGGACCAACCGACCCGCCACGGCACCGCAGCCTCGGCTCAGGCGCGGTCGAGGAGCGCCTTGAGGAACGTTCCCGTGGCGGACCCCTCGGTGACGGCGATCTCCTCAGGGGTTCCCGTCGCGATCACCTGCCCGCCCCGGTTGCCGCCGTCGGGCCCCATGTCGATGACCCAGTCGGCTGATTTGATCACGTCGAGGTTGTGCTCGATCGTCACCACCGTGTTGCCGGCGTCGACGAGACGCTGCAACACCGCGAGCAGGCGCCGGATGTCCTCGAAGTGCAGGCCCGTGGTGGGCTCGTCGAGCACGTAGAGCGTCCGTCCCGTGGAGCGCTTCTGCAGCTCGGCGGCCAGCTTGACCCGCTGCGCCTCACCGCCCGAGAGCGTCGTGGCCGGCTGCCCCAATCGGACGTAGCCGAGACCCACCTCGGTCAGCGTCTGAAGGAAGCGGGCGATGGACGTGATGGATTCGAAGAAGGTCACCGCCTCGCTGATGGGCATGTCCAGCACCTCGGCGATGGTCTTGCCCTTGTAGTGCACCTCGAGGGTCTCCCTGTTGTAGCGCGCGCCGTGGCACACCTCGCAGGGCACGTAGACATCGGGCAGGAAGTTCATCTCGATCTTGATGGTGCCGTCGCCCATGCAGTGCTCGCAGCGGCCGCCCTTGACGTTGAAGGAGAACCGTCCCGGCTGGTAGCCGCGGACCTTCGCCTCGGGGGTCTTGGCGAACAGCGTGCGGATCTTGTCGAACACGCCGGTGTAGGTCGCGGGGTTGGACCGGGGGGTCCGGCCGATCGGCGACTGGTCCACCTGGATGACCTTGTCGATGTGCTCCAGACCCTGCACGGACTTGTGCCGCCCCGGCACCGCCTTGGCGCCGTAGATGGCCTTGGCGGCGGCGGTGTAGAGGATCGAGTTGACCAGCGAGGACTTGCCCGAGCCCGACACCCCGGTGACGGCGATGAACTGGCCCAGGTTGAAGGCGACGTCGACGCCGCGCAGGTTGTGCTCCCGCGCGCCCCTCACCACGATCTGACTCCCGTTGCCGGGGCGGCGGATGGCGGGCACGGGGATGGACAGGCGGCCGGAGAGGTACGCGCCGGTGCGGGACTCGGGATGGTTGAGCAACGCCTCGACCGGGCCGGACACCACCACCTCACCGCCGCCCTCGCCCGCCCCGGGGCCGATGTCGACGGCCCAGTCCGCCGCGCGGATGGTGTCCTCGTCGTGCTCGACGACGATGAGCGTGTTACCGAGGTCCCTGAGCCGGTGGAGGGTCTCGATGAGGCGGAGGTTGTCCCGCTGGTGCAGGCCGATGCTGGGTTCGTCGAGGACGTAGAGCACGCCCACCAGCCCGGAGCCGATCTGCGTGGCCAGCCGGATGCGCTGCGCCTCACCGCCGGAGAGCGTCCCCGCGGCCCGCGACAGCGTCAGATAGTCCAGCCCGACGTCGAGAAGGAACCGCAGGCGGGTGTTGATCTCCTTGACCAGGCGCTCGGCGATGGTCGCCTCCCGCTCCGTCAGCTCCAGCGTGGCGAGGAAGGTCGCGGCGTCACCGATGGACAGGGCCGACAGGTCTGCGATGGTCCGGTCCGCCACGGTCACGGCCAGGCTGGAGGGCTTGAGGCGCGCCCCGTCGCAGGCCGCGCAGTTGATCTCGCGCATGTAGCCGCCCCACCGGTCGCGGGCGGCGTCGGTCTCCGCCTCGTCGTAGCGGCGGCGGATGAACGGGATGATCCCCTCGTACTTCTGGGAGAAGGACCGCACCCGGCCGAAGCGGTTGCGGTAGCTCACCACCACGTTGCCCTTGACCCCCTGCAGCAGCACCTTCTTCGCCGCCGCGCTCAACTCCCGCCAGGGCACGTCGACGGAGAAGCCGTGCTCCTCGGACAGTGAGCGGAGCACGTGCTCGTAGTGGGCCTTGATGGTGGGGGTGTTCCAGGGCGCCAGCGCGCCGTCGGCCAGCGACAGGTCGTCGTTGGGGATGATCAGCTCGGGGTCCGGATCCAGGAGCGTGCCGAGGCCGGAGCAGTCCGGGCAGGCGCCCCAGGGGCCGTTGAAGGAGAACTGGCGGGGTTCCAGCTCGTCGATGTTGACGTCGTGCTCGTTGGGGCACCCCATCTTCTCCGAGAACCGGCGCTCGCGCTCAGGATCGCCCGCCGGCAGGTCGACGAAGTCGATCGTCACCACGCCGCCGGCCAGGCCCAGCGCGGTCTCCACCGATTCGGTGATCCGCTGCTTGGCATTGGGCCGCACCACGGCCCGGTCCACCACCACCTCGACGTCGTGCTTGCGGTTCTTGTCGATGGCCGGCAGCTCGGTCAGCGGGAAGGTGTCGCCGTCGATCCGGACGCGGCTGTAGCCGTCGCCGACGAGCTGGCGGAACAGCTCCGCGTGTTCGCCCTTGCGGCCGCGGACCAGCGGCGCCAGGATCTGGAAGCGGGTGCCCTCGTCCATGGACATGAGCCGGTCCACGATCTGTTGAGGCGTCTGCCGCCCGATCACCGCGCCGCACACCTCGCAGTGCGGCACCCCGATCCGCGCGAACAGGAGCCTCAGGTAGTCGTAGACCTCCGTGATGGTGCCCACGGTGGAGCGCGGGTTGCGGCTGGTGGACTTCTGGTCGATCGAGACCGCCGGAGAGAGCCCCTCGATGAAGTCCACGTCCGGCTTGTCCATCTGGCCCAGGAACATGCGGGCGTACGCCGACAGCGACTCGACGTAGCGGCGCTGGCCCTCCGCGAAGATCGTGTCGAACGCCAGCGACGACTTCCCCGACCCGCTCAACCCGGTGAACACGATCAGCGCGTCCCGGGGCAGATCCAGCGACACGTTCTTGAGGTTGTGGACGCGGGCACCCCGCACGACGAGCCGATCATTCACGCCCGCCATGGTACGGCTTTGCTAGGTTGGGACCATGTCCACGAGCCGCGCCCGCTTCGCAGACGTGGTGGCCGCCGTCCGCGAGCACACCTCCCTCCTCCTGGGGCACACCATCAGCTTCTCGGATGAGGACTGGGCCAGGCCGACGACGCTGCCGGGCTGGACCCGCAGCCACGTGGCCGCGCACCTCGTCGACGGGGCCCGCGGCCTCGTCAGGGTCATCGACGGCATGCACTCCGGACGGCCCTGCACCATGCACGTCTCGGACGACGCGGAGCGCCGCAGCATCGAGCTCGGCGCACTGGCCGGCGGCCTCGAGCTGCAGATCCACCTGGACACCACCGCCAGCGAGCTCCAGGAGCTCCTGGGCGCGCTGGAGGGCGACGACACCCGGGTGTGGCTGCGGCCGGACTATCCCATCCACGCCTGGCAGATCCCCCTGGCGCGGCTGGGCGAGGTGGTGCTGCACCACATGGACATGGGAAGCGACACCTCCACCACCGACCTGGCACCGGAGACGGCGGTGTCGCTGCTGGCGTTCCAGGTGGAGCGCATGACCGAGCGCCACCACCCACCGTCGCTGCGGCTGGTGGCCGACGAGGGCTACGAGGCCACGCTTGAGGGTGACGGAGACCGGGCAGAGGTGCGCGGGCCCGCCGGTGACCTCATCGCCTGGCTCGCGCGTGGCGTCAAGTCCCCCCGGCTGATCCGCTCCTGGTCCTGACGGGCGCTCGCCACCGGCGAGACTGTCGCCGGGGCCTATTACCCTGGCTGGTATGCGTCCCATCGAAGAGCTCCAGCGCCAGGTGGCGCCGCTGCAGGTGATTTCCGAGTACCGGCCGTCCGGAGATCAGCCCCGCGCCATCGCCGAGCTGGAGCGCCGCATCGGCAGCGGCGAGCAGGACGTGGTGCTCCTCGGCGCCACCGGAACCGGCAAGACCGCCACGGTCGCGTGGCTGGCCGAGCGGCTTCAGCGGCCCATGCTGGTGATGCAGCCCAACAAGACCCTGGCGGCGCAGTTCGCCAACGAACTGCGGGACCTGCTGCCCAACAACGCCATCGAGTACTTCGTGTCCTACTACGACTACTACCAGCCGGAGGCCTACCTTCCGCAGACGGACACCTACATCGAGAAGGACTCCTCCCTCAACGAGGAGGTGGAGCGGATGCGCCACGCGGCCACCAGTTCCCTGCTCACCCGCCGGGATGTGATCGTGGTGGCCACCGTCTCCGCCATCTACGGCCTCGGCACGCCTCAGGAGTACCTCGAGCAGCGCGTCACGCTCCGCGTCGGCGGCGAGATGGATCGCGACGAGTTGCTGCGGCACCTGGTGGACATCCAGTACGCCCGCAACGACATCGGGGCGGGCCGCGGCACCTTCCGCGTCAAGGGCGACACGTTGGAGATCTTCCCCGTGTATGAGGAGAACGCCGTGCGGGTGGAGTTCTTCGGTGACGAGATCGAGCGCATCGCCACCATGCACCCGCTGACCGGCACCGTGATCCGGGAGGAGCAGGAGATCTACATCTTCCCCGCCACGCACTATTCGGCCGGCCCGGGCCGCATTGAGCGGGCGATCAGCGGGATCGAGGCGGAGCTGGCGCTGCGGCTGGCGGAATTCGAGTCCCAGGGCAAGCTGCTGGAGGCGCAGCGGCTGCGGATGCGCACCAGCTACGACATCGAGATGATGCGTCAGATCGGCACCTGCTCGGGCATCGAGAACTACTCCCGCCACATCGACGGGCGCACGGCCGGGTCGGCGCCCAGCTGTCTGGTGGACTACTTCCCGGAGGATTTCGTCCTCATCGTCGACGAGAGCCACGTCACCATCCCGCAGATCGGGGGCATGTACGAGGGCGACGCCTCCCGCAAGCGCACCCTGGTGGAGCACGGGTTCCGGCTGCCCAGCGCCATCGACAACCGGCCGCTGAAGTTCGACGAGTTCGTGCAGCGGATCGGCCAGACGGTCTACCTGTCCGCCACCCCCGGCCCCTACGAGATGGAGCGCTCGGACGGCTTCGTCGAGCAGATCATCCGTCCCACCGGGCTGGTGGACCCGGAGGTGATCCTCAAGCCCACCAAGGGCCAGATCGACGACCTGATGGCCGAGGTGAAGCTGCGCGTCGAACGCAACGAGCGCGTCCTGGTCACCACCCTCACCAAGAAGATGGCCGAGGACCTCACCGACTATCTGATGGACCACGGCATCCGCACCCGCTACCTGCACTCGGACATCGACACCATCCGCCGCATCGAGCTCCTTCGCGAGCTGAGGCTGGGCGAGTACGACGTGCTGGTGGGCATCAACCTGCTGCGGGAGGGCCTCGACCTGCCCGAGGTCTCGCTGGTGGCCATCCTCGACGCGGACAAGGAGGGGTTCCTCCGCTCGGCCCGCTCGCTCATCCAGACCATCGGGCGAGCCGCCCGAAATGTGGCGGGGCAGGTGCACATGTACGCGGACAAGATCACCCCGTCGATGGAGGCGGCCATCGAGGAGACCAACCGGCGCCGCGCCATCCAGGTGGCCTACAACACCGAGCGCGGCATCGACCCGCAGCCCCTGCGCAAGCGCATCGCCGCAGTGTCGGAGATGCTCGCCCGGGAGGACGCGGACACCGACGAGCTCCTCGAGGCCGCCAAGCCCTCCGGCCGCAAGGGACTGGACCCGTCGACGATGGCGCAGACCGAGCTGGCCACGCTGATCGAGGAGCTCACCTCCGCCATGCACCAGGCGGCCGCCGAGCTGCAGTTCGAGGTGGCGGCCCGCCACCGCGACGAGGTGGCGGACCTCAAGAAGGAACTGCGCGCCATGATCGAGGCCAGCAGGTAGCCCTCGGGCCATGCCCCTCCCGGAGGCCCCCCTAGACTGACCGCACCACCACTGAAGAGAGGCCACCATGACCGTGCGTTTCGGCATCCTCGGCGCCGCCGGGATCACCCCCTCGGCCCTCATCGCCCCCGCCCGGGCCAACGACGACGTGCGGCTCACCGCCGTCGCGGCCCGCAACCGCGGGCGCGCGGAGGAGTTCGCCGCCGAGCACGGCGTCGAGCAGGTGCTGGAGTCCTACGAGGCCCTCCTCGCCTCCCCGGACGTGGACGCCGTCTATATCCCGCTGCCCAACTCCGCCCACGCCGAGTGGACCGTCCGCGCGGCCCAGGCCGGCAAGCACGTCCTGGTGGAGAAGCCGTACGCCTCCAACGCCGAGGAGGCCAGGCGGGTCGTCGAGGCCGTCTCGGGCCTGCCGGTGGTCGTGATGGAGGCGTTCCACTACCGGCACCATCCCCTCATCCACCGCGCGGAGGAGATCCTGGCCGCCGGCACCATCGGCCCGGTCCTGTCCGCCAGCGCCGTGTTCGACGTGCAGGTGGCGGACCGCAGCAACATCCGGTACAACTGGGAGCTTGCCGGCGGCGCCACGATGGATCTCGGCTGCTACTCCATCCACCTGCTGCGCACGCTGCTCAAGGCGGAGCCCACCGTCGTGTCCGCCGAGGCGCGAAGATTCGCGGGCGGTCAGATCGACGAGGCGCTCACCGCGCAGCTCGAGTTCCCCGGCGGCATCACCGCCGTCGCATCCAGCTCGCTCTTCGAGGACGTCGAGAAGCAGTCCGCGCGCCTCGTCGGCACCCTCGGCACCCTCGAGATCGAGGGCTTCGTCAAGCCGCACGGCGGCAACTCGCTCACCGTGACGGTGGACGGGCAGTCCACGACGGAGACGGTGGCCCCGGACGTGACCAGCTACGGCGAGCAGCTCGCCGCGTTCGTCGCCGCCGTCGAGCACGGTGGGCCCGTGGTGATCGACGCGGCTGATTCCATCGCCACGATGGAGGTCATCGACGCCTGCTACCGCGCCGCCGGGCTGGAGCCTCGCCACGCGGTCGCGTGGGCCGGGGTCCACTGACGGCTGCCGCGTGACCTCGGGCCCCGTCGTCGTCTAGAGTGAGGCCCGTTCGCGGGAGAATCGGCTCTGCCGATGCCGAAGGAGCAACCGCCCCGGAAACTCTCAGGCCCCAGGACCGCGCACGCAGGACAAGCTCTGGAAAGAGGCCGCCAGGCCCGCCGACGGATCAAAAATCTCAGGCACCGCGACAGAGGGGGCGCTAGGGTGGATCACGCCGCCCGACGGCGCCGTCACCCGGCGGGAAGGGGCAAGCCATGTCACTGCTGACCACTGCACTGCACGATCTCCACCTCGAATCCGGCGGGAAGCTCGTCGAGTTCGCGGGCTGGGAGTTGCCCGTGCAGTTCGCCGGGGTGATGCCTGAGCACCTGCACACCCGCTCGCGCGCCAGCCTGTTCGACGTGTCCCACATGGGTCAGGTGCTGGTCCGGCCGCGGCCCGGGGACACGAGTGTCGCGGCGGTGGCGCTGGAGCGGCTGATCCCCGCCAGCATCCTCGGCCTGGCCGAGCACCGGCAGCGGTACGGACTGTTCACCGACGAGAACGGGGGCATCCTGGACGACCTGATGGTCGCCCACCACGGTGACCGGTTCCTCCTCGTGGTCAACGCGGCGCGGACCGCACACGACCTGGCCTGGCTGGCGCAACTGGAGGACGTCACCGTCGAGCACGTCACCGACAGGGCGCTGCTGGCGCTGCAGGGCCCGGAATCCGAGGCCGCGCTGGCCACCCTCATCCCGGCGGTGACCGGCCTGACCTTCATGGACTCGCTCCCCCTCCAGTGGGAGGGTCGGGAGGTGTGGGTGTCGCGGTCCGGCTACACCGGCGAGGACGGCTTCGAGATCTCCGTCCCCGACGCGGACGCAGAGCGCTTCGCCCGCGCGCTCCTCTCGGTCGACGGGGTGCTCCCCGCCGGACTCGGCGCCAGGGACTCGCTGCGCCTCGAGGCCGGGATGCCGCTCTACGGGCACGATCTTTCCCCGGACATCACACCCGCCCAGGCCGCGCTCGGCTGGGCAGTGCCCAAGGTGCGCCGCGACGGCGGGGCGCGCGCGGGCGGCTTCCCCGGCGCCGAGGTGGTGCTGGCCGAGCTGCGCGACGGCGCCGCGCGGGTGCGGCGCGGGCTGCGCCCCGAGGGCCGGGCCCCCATCCGGGAGGGCGTCCTCCTGTTCGCCGACGCGGGCGCCACCGAGCCCCTCGGGGCCGTGACGTCCGGCGGCTACGGGCCCACCGTGGCCCACCCCATCGCCATGGCCATGCTCCCCACGGACGTTGGCCCCACCGTCGTGGCGGAGCTGCGCGGCAAGCGCGTCCCCGTCGATGTCGTCGACCTCCCCTTCATCACCCCGTCCTACAAGCGCTGAGGAGACACCCCCATGATCAAGTACACCGAGAGCCACGAGTGGATCGACACCGACGGGTCCGACTTCGCCGTCGGGATCACCGAGTTCGCCGCCAAGGAGCTGGGCGAGATCGTGTTCATCGAGTTGCCCGAGGTGGGCACGGAGCTGGTCGCGGGCGCCGAGGTGGTGGTGATCGAGTCCGTCAAGGCGGCCTCCGAGATCATGGCCCCCATCAGCGGCGTGGTGACCGCCGTCAACGGCGAACTGGCGGACAATCCCGGGCTGGTCAACGAGGACGCGGAGGGCACCTGGTTCTTCCGGATGACCCCCACCGATCCTGACGACGTGGACCAGTTCCTCGACGAGGACGCCTACACCGCACTCATCGGCGCATGACGGGGGCCTGGCAGCGGGTCGACTACGACCCGGACGACTTCGCCCACCGTCGCCACATCGGGCCCAGCCCGGCCGAGATGGAGCGGATGCTCGAGGCCATCGGCGTCGGCTCTCTCGACGAGCTGATCGACCAGACGGTCCCCGAAGGGCTCCGGCAGGCGGACCCGTTGACGTGGGAGGCTCTCACCGAGCATCAGCTCACGCAGCGGCTGCGCGCCGTGGCCGCCAGGAACCAGGTGGCCACCTCCCTCATCGGCCAGGGGTACTACGGCACGGTCACGCCGCCGGCCATTCAGCGCAACGTGCTGGAGAACCCGGCGTGGTACACGGCCTACACGCCATACCAGCCGGAGATCGCCCAGGGCCGGCTCGAGGCGCTGCTCAACTTCCAGACCATGGTGGCGGACCTCACCGGCCTGCCGATCGCCAACGCCAGCCTGCTGGACGAGGCCACCGCGGCGGCGGAGGCCATGGGGATGGCCAGGCGAACGGCGAAGTCGACGAGCAGCCGGTTCTTCGCCGCCGACGACCTGCACCCCCAGGTGCTCGCCGTCCTCGCGACCCGCGCGCGGCCGCTGGGCATGGAACTCGTGGTGGGTCCGGTCGACGGGTTCGTCGCCGACGACCTGTGCGGGGCCATCTTCGCGCACCCCGGGACCTACGGCCACGTGCGCGACCTCACCGCGCAGTGCGCCGCGGTCCGCGAGGCCGGGGGCATCGCCGTCGTCGCCACGGACCTGCTGGCCCTGTGCGTCCTGAAGGAGCCGGGTGCCATGGGCGCGGACATCGCCATCGGCTCGGCGCAGCGTTTCGGCGTGCCCATGGGCTTCGGCGGCCCGCACGCCGCGTTCCTGTCGTGCCGCGACGAGCTGAAACGGGCCATGCCCGGCCGGCTCGTCGGGGTCTCGGTGGACGCCGCGGGCACCAGGGCCTACCGGCTTGCGCTGCAGACCCGCGAACAGCACATCCGCCGGGAGAAGGCGACGTCGAACGTGTGCACGGCGCAGGCGTTGCTGGCAGTCATGGCATCGTTCTACGCCGTGTTCCACGGCCCCGTCGGGCTGCGCGCCATCGCCCAGCGCACCCACCTCATGGCCGCCACCCTCGCGTCGACGCTGCGCGCCAACGGTGCCGAGGTGGAGCCGGAGCACTTCTTCGACACCGTCACGGTGCGGGTGGGCGTGGGTCAGGCCGGCATCCTGGCGGCCGCCGAGCATCGGGGCATCAACCTGCGCCGCGTTGGCCGTGACCGGGTGGGCATCTCGCTCGACGAGACCACGGACCTCGACGTGCTCGGCAGGGTCCTGGACGCCTTCGGCATCGACGAGCGCCCGGGCCTGGCCGACGAGCCGGCCATCCCGGACGCGCTGCTGCGCACCAGCGAGTACCTGGCCCATCCCGTCTTCCATATGAACCGGGCAGAGTCCGAGATGATGCGCTACATGCGGCGGTTGAGCGACCGCGACCTGGCGCTGGACCGGGCCATGATCCCGCTCGGCTCGTGCACCATGAAGCTCAACGCCGCGGCCGAGATGATGCCGCTGACGTGGCCCGAGTTCGGCGCCCTCCACCCCTACGCGCCGGCCCATCAGGCCGCCGGCTACGCGGAGATGGTCGAGGACCTGGAGCGGAAGCTGTGCGAGATCACGGGATACGACGCGTTCTCCATGCAACCCAACTCCGGCGCCCAGGGCGAATACGCGGGGCTGTTGACCATCGCCGCCTACCACCGCGCCCGCGGTGAGCGGCGTGACGTGTGCCTCATCCCCACCTCCGCCCATGGCACAAATCCCGCGTCCGCCCAGATGGCGGGCATGCGGGTGGTGGCGGTCAGGGCCACCGTGGACGGCGAGATCGACGTCGACGACTTCCGCGCGAAGGCGGAGTCCGCCGGCGACGCGCTGGCCGCGGTGATGCTCACCTACCCGTCGACCCACGGCGTGTTCGAGGAATCCGTACGGCAGGTGTGTGACATCACCCACGAGTTCGGCGGGCAGGTCTACATCGACGGCGCCAACATGAACGCCATGGTGGGTCTCGTGCGGCCGGGCGACATCGGCGGAGACGTCTCCCACCTCAATCTGCACAAGACCTTCGCCATCCCCCACGGAGGCGGCGGCCCGGGCATGGGTCCGATCGGGGTCAAGAGTCATCTCGTCGAGCACCTCCCCGGCGACCCGCGGACCGGCGAGCCCGGCGCGGTGTCGGCGGCGCCGCTCGGGTCCGCGTCGATCCTCCTCATCTCCTGGGCATACGTGCTGCTGATGGGCGGGGCGGGGCTGACCCAGGCCACGAGGGTCGCGATATTGAGCGCCAACTACCTGGCGGCCAGGCTCAGCGGCTCCTTCCCGATCCTCTACCGCGGGGCGCGAGGGCGGGTGGCGCACGAGTGCATCCTGGATCCCCGCGGCTACGCCGCCCACGGTGTCACCGTCGACGACATCGCCAAGCGGCTCATCGACCACGGCTTCCACGCCCCCACGATGTCGTTCCCGGTGCCGGGGACGCTCATGGTGGAGCCCACCGAATCGGAGACCCTGGCCGAGCTGGACCGCTTCGTCACCGCGATGCTCGACATCGCGCGTGAGGCCGACGTGGTGGTCGCGGGCGGGATGACGGCCGAGGAGTCTCCGCTGCGGCGCGCCCCGCACACCGCCCAGGACCTGGTGGGTGAGTGGGACCGCCCGTACTCGCGGGAGCAGGGCTGCTTCCCGCCGGGAGCGTTCCGGGTGGACAAGTACTGGCCGCCCGTCGGCCGGGTGGACAACGCCTACGGCGACCGCCACCTGGTGTGCGCCTGCCCCCCATGGGAGGGCACCGACGCGTAGCGCTCACCCGGCGAGGGCGACGAGGCTGGGCCAGAGCGCCTCGACCTGGGCGACCGTGGCGGCCTGGTCCCCCGAGTTGTCGATCACCCAGTCCGCCGCCGCCCTGCGGTCCGCCCGGGACGCCTGCACGCGCACCCGCGCGCGTGCCTGGTCGGGGCCGAGGTCGTTGCGGTTCATGAGGCGCCGGACCTGGGTCTCGGTCGGCACGTCCACGACGATGATGTGGTCGAAGGCCTTGTCCAGGCCCGTCTCCACGAGCAGGGGAATCACCTGGACGGCCACCGACCCGGGGGGTGCGGCCGCGACCAGCTCGTCCGAGCGGGCCCGAACCAGGGGGTGCACGATCGCGTTGAGATCCTCCCGCGCCTCGTCATCGGCGAAGATCAGGTCACCGAGCTGGGCGCGGTCCAGCGTGCCGTCCGGGCGCAGCATCCCGGCACCGAACCGCTCGACGATGCGCCGGAGCCCCTCAGAGCCCGGCTCAACCACCTCGCGGGCGATGAGATCCGCGTCCACGACGACGGCGCCCAGCCTGGCCAGTTCGTCGGCCACCATGGACTTGCCGGAGGCGATGCCCCCCGTCAGCGCGATCCGTGCCATGGCCCGATGCTATCGCCGTTAGGCTGGAGACACGCTCACCTACCTGAGGAGGTTCCGTCCATGGCAAGAATCCTGTGGATCGTGTTCGTGGTCATCATTGCGCTCTGGCTGATCGGGCTGATCGCCAAGGTCGCCGGTGGCTTCATCCACCTACTGCTGCTCGTCGCCCTGGCCATCCTGGTCTACAACCTGGTCACCGGCCGGCGCGCAGTCTGACATACGCAAGGAGCCGCCCCCCTCGCATGAGGGGGGCGGCTCCTTGGTGCCTGTCGGTCAGCGACCGCCGGTGAGCTTGTCCCGCAGAGCCTGCAGGGTCTCATCGGAGGCGAGTTCGCCCGAACCCTCGGACTCGGTGGTGTAGCCGGCCGCGGCGAGCGTGGAGGCGTCGCGATCCGCGGTCTCAGCGGACTCGACCTGACGCTTGTGGGTCTCCCACAGTGCGTGCGCCTGGGCGTACTGGGCTTCCCAGGCAGCGCGCTGCTCGTCGAAGCCTTCCTTCCAGTCGTTGGTCTCCGGATCGAAGCCCTCGGGGTAGATGTAGTTACCCTGATCGTCGTAGGACGCCTGCATGCCGTAGAGCAGCGGATCGAAGTCGTCAGCCGCGACATCGACGCCCTCGTTGGCCTGCTTCAGCGACAGCGAGACGCGGCGACGCTCGAGGTCGATGTCGATGACCTTGACCATGCGGTCGTCGCCCACGGAGACAACCTGCTCCGGGATCTCGACGTGGCGTTCGGCGAGCTCGGAGACGTGCACCAGGCCCTCGATGCCCTCGCCGACGCGCACGAACGCGCCGAAGGGGACGAGCTTGGTGACCTTACCGGGAACGATCTGGCCGATCTGGTGCAGGCGCGCGAACGTCTGCCACGGATCTTCCTGCGTGGCCTTGAGCGACAGCGAGACGCGCTCGCGGTCCATGTCCACCTCGAGCACCTCGACGGTGACGGGCATGCCCACCTCGACGACCTCGTTGGGGTGGTCGATGTGCTTCCAGGACAGCTCGGAGACGTGCACGAGGCCGTCCACGCCGCCCAGATCGACGAACGCGCCGAAGTTGACGATGGAGGACACGACACCCTTGCGGATCTGGCCCTTCTGCAGGCCGGTGAGGAACGTCTGGCGCACCTCGGACTGCGTCTGCTCCAGGTAGGCGCGGCGGGACAGGACCACGTTGTTGCGGTTCTTGTCCAGCTCGATGATCTTGGCTTCGAGCTCCATGCCCACGTAGGGCTGGAGGTCGCGGACGCGACGCATCTCGACGAGGGAGGCCGGCAGGAAGCCGCGCAGGCCGATGTCCACGATGAGGCCACCCTTGACCACCTCGATGACGTGGCCGGTGACGACGCCGTCCTCTTCCTTGATCTTCTCGATCGTGCCCCAGGCGCGCTCGTACTGTGCGCGCTTCTTGGACAGGATCAGACGACCCTCCTTGTCCTCCTTCTGCTGGACGAGGGCCTCGATCTCGTCGCCGACCTTGACGACGTCGAACGGGTCCACATCGTGCTTGATGGAGAGTTCCTTGGAGGGGATGACGCCTTCGGTCTTGTAACCGATGTCGAGCAGGACCTCGTCCCGGTCGACCTTGACGACGATGCCAGAGACGATGTCTCCGTCGTTGAAGTACTTGATGGTGGCGTCCACCGCGGCCATGAAGGCCTCAGGTGATGCGAAGTCGTCGACGGCGATCGTCGATGCCTCAGTGGAGGAGGTCATGTAGTAGGGCTCCGAAAATGAATGACAATGCACCGGGGCCCTGTCGAAACGCGCGGTCCCTACTCCGTCTGAGGGAATGCAGGCCACAATGCCCGCTCAGCGTAGCTGCCATGAGGGGTCGAGAGCAACCTGACGAGCGCCGCTCTCCCGGCTTGGCCTGGCCGGCCGTTCCGGCCCGAACCGACCACTGCATAAGCTGGCTCCGTGAGCTCCACCCCGCACCCCCGTCGCTCCCGCTTGACGCTGGTCGTCGTCCTCGCCGTCGCAGTCGCCGTCGTCGCGCTGATCGCGCTCATCCTCCCCCGCGGCGGGGACACTGTGGCGGCGCCGGTCGCGTCACCGACGCCCACCGCCTCCCCCACCCCGACGCCGGCTGCCACCCCGTCAGCCATCCCCTCCCTGACGGCCAGCCCGTCCCCCTCCGCTCCGGCCGACCCGGCACTGGCGGATTGCACGGTGCCGGCCGGCGGATTCGTCCCCACCCGCTTCGCGATTCCCGCGATGGGCGCCGACGAGCGGGTCGTGTCGCTCAACCTGGACGAGGACGGCAATATCGCGGCCCCACCCAAGGACGAGCCCCGCACCGCGTCCTGGTGGAACGCGGGCCCGATGCCAGGCAGCGACGCGGGCAAGGCGCTGCTGTCGATCCACACGTACCGCACCGGAAAGGCGCTCGGCAACGAGCTCTACGCGGGGGGCCAGCCGCAGCTGGCGGCCGGGGACCTGATCAAGCTGTACGGCGACGACGGCCAGGTCCAGTGCTACGAATTCACCGGCGCCACCAAGGTGTGGGTGGCGGACTACGACCCGAACTCCGACGTCATGGTGGACTACACGGGCGACCCGCAGCTGGCCATCATCATCTGCTGGGACTTCAACCGCTCCACGGAGGACTGGGACTCGCGGATCTTCTTCTACGGAACCCCGGTCCCGGCCTGAGTCAGTGGGCGGCGGACTGCCACGAGCCGCCCACCCCGACCGACACCTCGAGCGGCACGGCCAGCGTGAAGGCACCGGTCATCTCCGCCCTCACCACTTCCGTCAACCGTTCCCGCTCGCCCGGCGCCACCTCGAACACGAGCTCGTCGTGCACCTGCAACAGCATCCGGCTGGCCAACCCCTCCCGTGACAGCGCGCTCGCCACGCGGATCATGGCCACCTTGATCACGTCGGCGGCAGATCCCTGGATGGGCGAGTTGAGCGCCGCCCGCTCCGCCATCTCGCGGCGCTGCCGGTTCGTGGTGGTGAGGTCCGGCAGGTACCGCCGTCGGCCCAGC
Organism: Tessaracoccus pujii; assembly: GCF_055326215.1. Lineage (NCBI taxonomy): Bacteria > Bacillati > Actinomycetota > Actinomycetes > Propionibacteriales > Propionibacteriaceae > Tessaracoccus > Tessaracoccus pujii. Next base: position 323,355 of record NZ_JBUZNP010000002.1, read on the forward strand.
ATGGTCTCGGTGAACCCCGTCCTACGCGCCTCGTCGACGACGGAGGCCAGGTACGCGCTGACTCCGCCGACCCGGGAGAAGTAGTCCTCCATCAGCGCCTTCGCCTCCCCCACGGAGATCTTGAGCTGGTTGGACAGACCGAACGCGCTGAGGCCGTACGCCAGGCCGTAGTTCATGGCCTTGATCCTGGCGCGCATCTCACCGGTGACGTCCTCGGGCTCGACGCGGAACACCAGCGACGCCATCTCGTTGTGGAAGTCGCGGCCGGAGGTGAACGCCTCGATCAGCCCCTCGTCGCCGCTCGCGTGGGCCATGAGCCTCATCTCGATCTGCGAGTAGTCCGCCGACATCAGCGACTCGTACCCCTCGCCCGGAATGAACGCGGAGCGGATCTGGCGGCCCATGGACGTGCGGATGGGGATGTTCTGCAGGTTGGGGTCCGTCGACGACAGGCGTCCCGTGGCGGCGATGGTCTGCACGTAGGTGGTGTGGATGCGGCCGTCGTCGCCGATCGCGGCCAGCAGCCCGTCGACGGTCTGCCGCAGCCGGATCTGGTCCCGGTGTGCCAGCAGGTGGCCGAGGAAGGGGTGCTCCGTCTTGGCGAACAGCGACTCCAGGGCCTCTGCGTCCGTGGTGTAGCCGGACTTGGTCTTGCGGGTCTTGGGCATGGCGAGCTCGTCGAAGAGCACCGCCTGCAGCTGCTTGGGTGAGCCGAGGTTGACCTCGTGGCCCAGCACGTCGAAGGCGGCCTGCTGGGCGGCCGCGACCGCCGCGTCGAACTCGTCGCGCAGCGCCTGCAGCCGGGCCGTGTCGACGGCGACGCCCACGCGCTCCATCTCGGCCAGGGTGCGCTGCAAGGGGAGTTCGAGGTCCGCCAGCAGCGCGGTGGCGTTGCGCTCGACCAGCTGTGCCTCCAGTGCGTCGGCGAGGTCGAAGACGGCGCGTGCGTGCAGCAGCGCCCTGTCGACGGAGCCGTCGTCCGCGTCGCCGAAGTCCAGGGCCGCCTGCGGGGCCTCCGCGGTGGCGGGTTCCGCCGACAGCTCACGCTGCAGGTAGCGGACGACGAGGTCGCCCAGGTCGTAGGTGCGCTGGTCCGGACGGAGCAGGTAGGCGGCCAGCAGGGTGTCCTGGGCCACGCCGACGAGGTCCCACCCGCGTGACCAGCAGGCCAGCGTGGGGCCCTTGGAGCCGTGTACCAGCTTGGCGTGGGCCGGATTCGCGAGCCACTCCGCGAGGGCGGCGTCGTCGGCCGGCGAGAGGTCCGCGGTGTCGATGTAGGCACCCGCACCGTCAGCGGCGGCAAGGGCCAGCGCCGTGACGTCCCCACCTCCGCCGCCCCAATGGCCGACGAAGTGCACGGCCGTGCGGCCCACGGCGTGGGCCTGGAGCCACGCCGCGACCCCTCCTGTGGCCACCCGCTCGCCCTGCACCGAGAAGCTCTCCGTCGTGGCCGGCTCGGCCGGCGCCAGCTCGAGCAGCCGCTCGCGCAGCACGCGGAACTCCAGCGCGTCGAACAGCTGGTGGACGCGCTCGCGGTCCCACTCGTGGCGCTGCGTGGCGTCCAGCGTGATGCCCAGGTCCAGGTCGCACACCAGAGCGTTGAGACGTCGGTTGCGCACCACGCCGTCGAGGTTGGCGCGGAACGACTCCCCCGCCTTCCCCGGCACCTGCTCGGCGCGGGCGACGAGGTTGTCCAGCCCGTCGAACTGGTCCAGCCACTTGGCGGCCGTCTTCGGGCCGACGCCCGGGACGCCCGGCAGGTTGTCGCTGGTCTCACCGACGAGGGCCGCCAGCTCCGGGTAGCGGGTGGGGGAAACCAGGTACTTCTCGGTGACGGTCTCCGGCGTCATGCGGGCGAGATCCGAGACGCCCTTGCGCGGGTAGAGCACGGTGACGTGGTCATTGACCAGCTGCATGGCATCCCGGTCACCCGAGACGATGTAGACGTCGTAGCCCTCGGCGGCCGCCTGGGTCGACAGCGAGGCGATGATGTCGTCGGCCTCGTAACCCGGCATCTCCAGCCAGGGGATGTTGAGGGCGTCGAGGACGTCCTTGACGAGCGCCACCTGCCCCTTGAACTCCTCGGGCGATTTGGCCCGGTTGGCCTTGTACTCCGGGTACTGCTCGGTGCGGAACGACTCGCGCGCCACGTCGAAGGCCACCACCAGGTGCGTGGGCATCTCGTCGCGGAGCACGTTGATCAGCATCGACGTGAACCCGAACACCGCGTTGGTGTGCTGCCCCGTCGTGGTGGCGAAGTTCTCCACGGGCAGCGCGAAGAAGGCGCGGTAGGCCACCGAATGGCCATCGATCAACAGCAGCTTGCCCGAGTCAGTCACACCGGCGAGCCTACCGAAGCCGGCACACCGGCGAATCGTGCCGCGTGCAGCGCCTCTCCTGAGGCGCGCCACGTGTGGCAGAGTTCCCCCATGAACAGGGTTCCCCCGTGGCTGGCGGACGTCGTCTCCCCCCTCGACGTGAAACTGGGCGTCGAGATCACCGAGCTGACGCCGGAGCGCGTGGTCGGCTCGATGCCCGTTGAGGGCAACGAGCAGCCCTTCGGCCTCCTGCACGGCGGCGCGTCGGGCGTGCTGATCGAGACGCTGGCGTCGATGGGCGCGATGGCGTACGGCTACCCGGAGCGCGCGGGCGTCGGCGTGGACCTGAGCGTCACACACGTGCGAGCGGCCCGCTCCGGGCGCGTCACGGGGACCGCGACCGCGGTCCGCCTCGGTGGGCGCGTGGTCACCTACTCGGTGGAGATCGTCGACGACGAGGGCCGCACCACCGCCGTCGGCCGGCTCACCTGCCAGATGATCGCCCTTCCCCGCTGACAGCTCATCCGTACCGCGCGTCTACCGCACGTTCCGTGCCCACCTCCCCGGGCACGACACGCCGTCGAACCCCTCCCCGGAGCCTCCCACCGGGCTTGAGTGGCAACAACTGTGGACATTGGTGCACGCCCCTCCACAGCGCGAGCCGCTCCGGGAAATCCGGGGAACGCCCGACGATCAAGGCAGGGTGCGGATCTACCACTCTCATGGCGCCGGCGGCGTCGTCACACGCAAGGAACTCCTCGCAGAGGGCTACTCCCGACGGCGGATCGAGGCAGAGGAACGCGACGGCACGCTCGTGCGGGTGGACCGGAGCCGCTACGCGAGGCCCGATGCCAACGCCGACGTGGTCGAGGCAGCGCGGGCTGATGCCACGCTCACCTGCGTTTCCGCGCTCGCGGCGCACGGCATCTGGACCATGCCGTCGAGCGGTCTGCACCTCCGCCGTCTCGGTTACGGCATGCGTCGACGCAGCCTCCCACCTGGTGCACGCCTGTGCTCAAGCCCAGCAGGCCCGACCACCCAGCCGCTTGACGGCATTCCCGCCTCGCTTGGAGCCGCGATCCGCCACCATGGCCCCGAGGAGGTGGTCATGGCTCTCGACTCCATCCTTCACCAGCGCCTGTACAGCCGCGCAGAGCTCGAATCGATGCTGCTCGAATACGGGAAGACCGCCCCGCTCCTCCTGCCGCGCGCCGATTCGCGCACGGAATCCGCGCTCGAATCCATCGTCCGGCAACGCCTGCGCGCGGCCGGACTGCGCCCAAGGCTTCAGGTGAAGGTGCCCGGTCTCGGCCGAGTGGATCTCATGATCGGCCGATTGGTGATCGAGGTGGACGGCCGTGAATACCACACACAGGACGGCAGCTTCGAAGAGGACCGACGGCGCGACAGGGTCGCGGCGAGCCTGGGGCTGGTTGTCATCCGGATCACCTGGCACCAGGTCATCGCCCAGTGGGACGAGGTGCTCGCGGACGTCCTGTCCGCGTTGCGGACGCGCGGTCTGCGTCGCTGAGCCAGCCGCGGCGTCGTCCGTCGCGCACCAATACACGCCGTTTGCACCCATGGCGGTCGTATTCGGTCTCCGGTGCAGGGTTCGACGGCGTGTCGTGCACATTTCGAAGCGGGCCGGCGTGTCGTGCACATTTCGAAGCAGGCCGGCGGGCGCGGCGGGGCGTGCGCGGGGGGCGCGGCGGGCGGGCGGGGCGCGACGGGCGGGCGTGCGTGCGCGGGAGGCAGCGGGCCGGCGCGGGGGTCCCGCCAGACACGCCCCCCGCCACGAGAGCCCTCGGAAGGCTACTTCTTCTTGTGCGAGATGACGCCCTCGGCGACGTCGCGCATGGACTTGCGCAGATCCATGGCCGTCTTCTGGATCCAGCGGAAGGCCTCCGGCTCCGTGAGCCCGAGGTCCTGCTGCAGGATGCCCTTGGCCTGGTCGATCACCTTGCGCGACTCGAGGCGTTCCTCGAGGGAGACCAACTCGTCCTCGATGGCCTTGATCTCCTGGAATCGGCCCATGGCGATCTCGATGGCCGGGATCACATCCGAGGCGCCGAACGGCTTGACGACGTAGGCCATGGCGCCGGCCTCGCGGGCGCGCTCGACCAGGTCCCGCTGGCTGAAGGCGGTGAGCATGACGACGGGGGCGATCCGCTCCTCGGCGATGATCTCCGCGGCGCTGATGCCGTCCATCTTGGGCATCTTCACGTCCATGATGACAAGGTCCGGCTCGAGTTCGCGGGCCAGCTTGACGGCCTCTTCGCCGTCGCCGGCCTCGCCGACCACCTCGTACCCTTCCTCGGTGAGGAGTTCCACCAGGTCGAGGCGAATGAGCGCCTCGTCCTCAGCGACGATCACAGTGGGCTTCTTGTTCATCTTGTTGGTCACTTCTTCCTCGGGCCGGCTACGAGCGGTGGCCGAAATACTGCGCTGATCCTACTCGGCATCAGCACAGCTTGCCCAGTCAGCGCCGGAACGCAGGGTGTGGCACAATGTTTGACGCGCTGCGCCCGGGTGGCGGAATGGCATACGCGGACGGCTCAAACCCGTCTGGCCGAAAGGCCTTAGGGGTTCGACTCCCCTCCCGGGCACCACCGCAACGCAGAAAGGGAGCCCCGCTGAGGGCTCCCTTTCGCTGTCTGGTGGACTCAGCTCTCGCCGAGCTCCTTGACCTTGTGCACGCGCAGGTTGTTCGTCTTGCCGGGGATGCCCATGGGCGAGCCCGACACGATGACGATGCGCTCGCCCACCTCGATCATGCCGCGCTCGCGCAGGTGACGGTCCACGGCCTCGACCATCTCCTCCTGCTCCGCGAACTCAGGCGTGACCTGGGTGTCCACGCCCCACGACAGGGTCATGGTCCGCTGCGTGGACTTCTCCGGGGAGAACACCAGCATGGGGATGGGGGAACGAAGCCGCGACAGCCGGCGTCCCGTGTCACCCGACTTGGTGAAGGCCACGAGGTACCGGGCGCCGATGCGCTCCGCGACCTCAGCCGCAGCCTTGGCCAGGATGCCGCCAGTGGTGTGCGGGTCCCAGTCGATGATGTGGATCTCGGCGTGGCCCTCACGCTCGGTCTTCTCGACGATCCGAGCCATGGTGGCGACGGTCTCCACCGGGAAGTCACCGACGGAGGTCTCGCCCGAGAGCATGACCGCGTCAGCGCCGTCGAGGATGGCGTTGGCGACGTCCGAGGCCTCGGCCCGCGTGGGGCGCGGGTTGGTGATCATGGACTCGAGCATCTGCGTGGCGACGATGACCGGCTTGGCCCACTTGCGGGCCGCGCGGATGATCCGCTTCTGCACCAGCGGCACCTCTTCGAGGGGCAGCTCGACGCCCAGGTCACCACGGGCGACCATGAACATGTCGAACGAATCGATGATGTCCTGCAGGTTGGCGATCGCCTGCGGCTTCTCGAGCTTGGCGATGACCGGGACGTGACGCCCCTCCTCGTCCATGATCTCGTGGACGCGCTTGACGTCGTCTCCAGAGCGGACGAAGGACAGGGCCACCATGTCGACGTCCTGGTGCAGCGCCCACCGCAGGTCCCGCTCGTCCTTGTCGCTGAGCGCGGGGACGGAGACGGCGACGCCGGGCAGGTTGATGCCCTTGTTGTTCGACACGGTGCCGGGGACGGTGACCTCGCACACCACGTCGGTGGCAGTCACCTCGATGGCCTTGAGGCCCACCTTGCCGTCGTCGATGAGGATGTGGTCACCCACGGACACATCGCCGGGGAGGCCCTTGTAGGTGGTCGAGCAGCGCTCGACCGTGCCCTGGATGTCGTCGATGGTGATGGTGAACCGGGCACCGGTGGCGAGGAAGACCTTCTGGTCGTTCTCGAACCGGCCCAGGCGGATCTTGGGTCCTTGGAGGTCTGCGAACACGCCGACCGTGGCGCCGGTGGCTTCCGCCGCCGCCCGGACGTTGCGGAGACGGTTACCGTGCTCCTCGTAATCGCCGTGGCTCATATTGAGGCGGGCGACGTTCATGCCCGCGTTCAGGAGCTCAGTCAGACGCTCGACAGTCTCGGCCGATGGGCCGAGGGTACATACGATCTTTGCTCTACGCACGGGGCAACCCTACCGGAACAGGTCCGGCCACGCACCGGGGGCCCCGACGGGGCGACTCACCCCTCGCGGACCAGCTCCAGGGCGTGCTCGAGGTCGGCGGGGTACGACGAGCCGAAGACGACCTGTTCCCCCGAGGTGGGGTGCGTGAACCCGAGTTCGACGGCGTGCAGCCACTGCCTCACCAGCCCCAGCCGGGTGGCCAGCACGGGGTCGGCCCCGTACAGCGGATCGCCCACGCACGGGTGCCCGATGGCTGCCATGTGGACCCGGATCTGGTGCGTGCGGCCGGTCTCGAGGTGGATGCGCAGCAGCGTGGCGGCGCGGTGCGCCTCGATGGTCTCGTAGTGCGTGACGGAGTGCCGCCCCCCGTCCACGATGGCCATCTTCCAGTCCGAGCCGGGATGCCGGGCGATGGGCGCCTCGATGGTGCCCTCGAACGGGTCCGGATGGCCCTGAACCAGCGCGTGGTAGGTCTTGTCCACCGTGCGGTCCCGGAAGGCCTGCTTGAGCACGCTGTAGGCCACCTCGGACTTGGCCACCACCATGAGCCCGCTGGTACCCACGTCGAGCCGCTGCACGATGCCCTGACGTTCGGCCACCCCGGAGGTGGAGACCCGCACGCCGGCGGCGGCGAGGTGCTCGACCACCGACGGGCCCTCCCATCCGACGCTGGGGTGCGCGGCCACACCCACTGGCTTGTCGATCACCACGAGGTCCGCGTCCTCGAACACGATCCGCACGCCGTCGGCCAGGTGCGGCGACACCCGCACACCCGCGGGGGCGGCGTCGTCCGTGAGTTCCAGCAACTCCCCGCCGCCGACGCGGTGGGACCCCTTGCCGATGACCGTCCCGTCGAGCTGCACCCCGCCGGCGTCGATGAGTGTCTCGATGCGGGAGCGGCTGTAGCCCGAGATGCGCGCGGCGGTGGCGTCCAGCCGCTCACCGGCCAGTGAGTCGGGGATGATGAAGAGGCTCACGCGCGCCCCGCCTCGGAGGCCCGCAGCTCGGCCTTGGCCTCCTGCCGCTCATCGCGGAATCCGCCGATCACGATGAGCGCCGCCGCTGACGTGATGCAGACGTCCGCCACGTTGAAGATGGCGCCGAAGTACTGCAGTTGGAACATGTCCACCACGTGCCCGTGGAGGAAAGCGGGCGGCCGCGTCATCCGGTCCACCAGATTGCCGGCGATACCGGCCAGGAGCAGGCCGAGCGCGATGCCGTGCCACAGCCTCGTGATCCGCGGCAGCGCCACGGCGAGGCAGGCGGCGAGGGCCACGACGGCGAACACGGAGAACACGACGGTGGCGTCCGCGCCCATGCCGAACGCCGCGCCCGGGTTGAAGATGAGATTGAGGCGGAGCCACTGCCCCACCAGCTCCACCGGGACGCCCGGCTCAAGCGCGGCGAGGCTGGCCAGCTTCACGAGCTGGTCCAGCCCCACTCCGAGAAGCCCGATGCCGACGGCGATCCTGCGGATGCCGCGGCGCCGGGCGGTCAGCGCCGTTCCTCGCGCTGCTTGCAGGTGACACACAGGGTGGCTCGGGGGAACACCTGGAGGCGACCCTTGCCGATGGCGTTGCCGCACACTTCGCAGTTGCCGTACTCGCCGCTGTCGAACAGGTGGATGGCCAGCCGCAGCTGCTCCGCCATCTCGCGCACGTTCTGCGCCAGGGACAGTTCCTGGTCCCGCTCGAAGTTGCTGGATCCGACGTCCGCCGGATCCCGGCCGGCGCCGTCGGTGCCGCCCTTGAGGAGGGCCTCCAGCTCCGCTTCGGTGGCCGCGATCCGGCGCTCGAGACGCGCCAGCTCATCGTGGAGTTCGGCGCGCTGCTCGGCCACCTCCTCGGGCGTCCAGGGCTCCTCTCCTTCGAGGACCGGAAGCACCGCGATCGGCTCGGCGGCTTTCTTCGACGTGGGCATTGTCTGCTCTCCTGCTCAGGGCTGTTCGGGAAGGGTACACCACACGCCGATCACGTGAACAGGCCGACGCCCGAAGGCGTCGGCCTGTTGACAGGTGTGGGTGACTACTGCTGATCTCCGCCGGCGAGTGCGTCGAGGCGGGGGGTTTCCGAGCGCTGGGCCAGCTCGGGCTGGTCATCGGGCTCGGGGCGCTCGCCGTCGAGGGTGCTCATGAAGCGGTGCAGGACGCCGGTCATGTTCTCGCGGAAGCTGGACTCGAAGGTGCGCAGGTGGTTCACCTTGGCGGTGAGCTCGCCCTGCTCCCGCTCCAGGTCCGCGAACAGTTCGCGGCGGCGGTCTGCGGCCTGCTGGTCGACGGCGGCGGCCCGCGAGGAGGCCTCGTTGGTCATCTGCTCGGAATTGACGCGGGCCTCGGACTCGATGCGCTCCGCCTTGGTGCGGGCGTCGGTCTTGATCTCGTTGGCGCGCTGTTCGGCCTCGTCGAGCTTGCGCTGGGCCTCCACCTGGGCCTCGTTGACGAGGGTGGTGGCCTGGTCCGTGGCCATCTGCAGCAGGCGGGTGACGGCCGGAGCGGCCTCCTCGCTGGAGGTGACGGTGAGGTGCTGCACGCCGCCGGCCGAGGTGACCCGTTCGGAGCGGACGCGGTCGAACTCGGAGCGGACCTGTTCCAGCTGCTCGCGCAGCTGATCGTTCTCCGCGGACAGTTCCCGCACGCGCTGCTCGGAGGCCGACAGGGCAGCACTGGACTCGCCGCCCTCGGTGATGGCTGCGTTGAGGCGGTCCACCTCTGCCCGGAGGGACTCGATCTCGCGGTCCTTCTCCTGCAGAGCGGCACCGGCCTGCGCATCGTTGCCACCGGAGACGCTGGAGGTCTGAGCGGACTCGAGCTCGCGGCGCATGCGCTCGCGCTCCTTGTCGAACTCGTCGAACGTCAGCTCCACCTTGTCGATGAACGTGTCCACGTCACCGACCTGGTAGCCGGTCTCGCCACGGCGCGACATGCGGAAGCGGATCTGGCGAACCTCATCCAGGGTCAGGCTCATAGTTGCTCCAATAGAAGTCGGATCGGACCGGTCAGGCCCGGCTCAGTTCAGGCTAGCGTAGCGCTTCGCGCCCCGGCCAACAGCTACAGCTGGGGTTGAGGGCTGGGTCAGAAGGGGATGAGACCGACGAAGGACTGCAGGATCTGCAGCCCGATGAACAGCACCAGGACGCTCAGGTCCAGCGAGGCGTTGCCGATGCGGACCGGCTTGATGAATCGACCCAGCGCCTTCACCGGGGGATCCGTGAGCGTGTAGATGAACTCGACGATCACCAGCACGAAGCCGCGGGGCGTCCACGTGGGCGCGAACATGGGGATCCACGTGAGGATCACCCGCGCCAGCAGGACCCAGATGTAGAGGCCGATCAGCCACCAGAGGATGTAGGCGACCACGGGCTCAGCTCTGGTTGAAGAAGCCGCCGGAGGCGATGCGCTCCTTGTCCTCCGGCCCCACGACGAGGTTGACCGGGCACAGGAGGAACACTTTGCTCGACACGCGCTCGATGTTGCCCTTCAACCCGAAGATCAGGCCGGCGGCGAAGTCCACGAGGCGCTTGTCCTCGCCGTCCTCCATGTCCGTCAGGTTCATGATGACCGGGATGCCGTCGCGGAAGTTCTCCCCGATGACGCGGGCCTCGTTGTAGGACCGCGGCCGGACGCTGACGATGCGGCTGAGATCAGCCACTTCCTTCTGCGGGACGGCGGCCACCGGCACGGGTCGGCGCGTGGGCAGCGCAGCCACCTTGCTCATCTCTTCGCTCTCCTCGTCCACGTAGATGTCGTCGGTGAGGTCCCCGTCGACGTCCTGGTGCTCGTCGTCACGGTAGCGGCCGTCCTCGACGAGGCCCATCCACGCAGCAAGCTTCCGAACGCCCACGTTGCCTCCTTCATAGATATTGCCACGAGGCTAGCGCGCACCGCCGGTAATGGGGGCCCGACGCACCGAAGCGCGCCGATCACTTCATGAAGTCGGGCACGTCCAGGTCGTCGTCGTCCAGCACGGGCTTGGCCGCCGGCTGGGGCGCGGGGGCCGGGCGCTGGCCGGGCATCGGGCTGGCCTGCGGCGCGGTGAACACCGCCGCCGCCTGGGCGGCGGGACGCGAGGGTTGCCCAGGACGCTGCTCGATGGGGCGGGCCTGGCGCTTCTGCGGCTGGCCGCCGTCGAACCCGGCAGCGATGACGGTGACGCGCACCTCGTCGCCGAGGGCGTCGTCGATCACGGTGCCGAAAATGATGTTGGCCTCGTCGTGCGCGGCCTCCTCGATCAGCTGCGCCGCGGCGGAGACCTCGAACAGGCCCAGGTCCGAGCCGCCCGCGATGGACAGCAGGACGCCGTGGGCGCCGTCGATGCTGGCCTCGAGCAGGGGCGACGAGATGGCCATCTCGGCGGCGGCGCGTGCGCGGTCCTCACCGCGCGCCGACCCGATGCCCATGAGGGCCGAGCCGGCCTGGCTCATGATGGACTTGACGTCCGCGAAGTCCAGGTTGATCAGCCCGGGCGTGGTGATGAGGTCCGTGATGCCGGAGACGCCCTGCATGAGCACCTGATCAGCCTGCTTGAAGGCGTCCAGGATGGCCACCTGGCGGTCCGTCATCTGCAGCAGCTTGTCGTTGGGGATCACGATGAGGGTGTCGACCTCTTCGCGCAACCCCTCGATGCCGGTCTCGGCCTGCGAGGAGCGACGGCGGCCCTCGAACGAGAACGGACGGGTGACGACGCCGATGGTCAGCGCTCCGAGCGAGCGGGCGATCTTCGCGACGATCGGTGCCCCGCCTGTGCCCGTACCACCGCCCTCGCCCGCGGTGACGAAGACCATGTCGGCGCCCTTGAGCGCCTCCTCGATCTCCTCGGAGTGGTCCTCGGCGGCCTGGCGGCCCTTCGACGGATCCGCCCCTGCGCCGAGGCCGCGAGTCAGCTCGCGGCCGATGTCAAGCTTCACGTCGGCGTCGCTCATCAGCAGCGCCTGCGCATCCGTGTTGATGGCGATGAACTCCACACCGCGGAGGCCGGCCTCGATCATGCGGTTGACGGCGTTGACTCCGCCGCCGCCGACGCCGACGACCTTGATCACCGCGAGGTAGTTCTGAGATGCACTTGCCATGTCCCGAAGGTTATGGGAGTGGCGCGGCCAGCGTCCAACGGCACGACGTAATCGATCCGGATTGACCTCAAGTGCTACTTCAGGGTTCACCTGAGGTGATCAGCGCGCGCTGACGGCAGCCGATGACCGGGTGGGCTGAGCGCAGGAGCCGCGCCGCACCTCAGCCGCGGATGGGCCTACCGGGTGGTGGGGTGGCGGGGGGCCGAGACGTCGTAGACCTTCGCGTCGACGGAGCTGACCAGCGCCGAGGCCACCTCGGACTTCAGCTCCGACTCCTCCGCGCTCCCCCACACCAGCGTGCGGCCCCCGTCGAGGGTGAGGGTGATCCGGTCGACCGCCTCGGCGGTCATCCGCACCACCTCCGGCCGCAGCTCGTCGGGCACGCGGCCGGCGACGACGGCCACGTCGCGCAGCAGCCGCTCGTCGGTGCTGCTGCTGGTCACCTGGATGGCAGCCCCGTGCGGCTCCGCAGTGCGGTGGAAGGGCACGCCCTCTGCGTCCACCCAGTCCCATTGACCGTCGCGCTGGCGCTGGAACGCGACCTCCCGCTCAGTGACCACGACCGCGACGGTGTCCGGCGCCCGCCGCGACACCCGCGCCTCGCGTACCGGCGCCAACGCCCGCACCCGCTCGGTGATGGCGGCCACGTCCTGACGCATCAACGGGATGCCCATCTCGACGGCCGCCGCGGCCGCGACCTCCTCCGTCGTGAGCAGCACCGTGCCCTCGACGACGACCGCGCGCGTCTCGAACACCGGGGAGAAGTACGCCAACCAGCCCCCCAGCAGGAGGAGCACGACGGCTCCGATGAGGGAGCCGCGCAGGATCCACCGGCGGCGCCGGTCGGAGAGCCGCTTGTGCTGCAGCGCCTTCGCGAACTCGCCCGGTGGGAGCGCCTCCGTCACGACACCTGTGCGTCGGGGCGCTGCTTGAGCAGGTCCGCCAGCAGCGGGCCGACGATGGTCACATCGCCGCAGCCCAGCGTGATGACCAGGTCGCCCGGGCGGGCGAGCTCGTTGAGGGCCGCCGGCAGGTCGTACTTCTCCTTGACGTAGTGCACGTCCTGGGCGCCGTGCCTGAGCGCGGCGTCCACCACGAGCTGCCCGGTGACGCCCGGCACCGGGTCCTCGCGGGCACCGTCGACGTCGTTGATCACCGCGACGTCCGCCAGGGTCATCACCTCGCCGAACTCGTCGGCGAAGTCCACCGTGCGGCTGTACAGGTGCGGCTGGAAACAGGCGATGAGCCGGCCCGGCAGGCCCGTGGCCTCGTTGCCGGCCGCGGTGGCACGCCGGGCGGCGGTCAGCGCTGCGCGGATCTCGGTGGGGTGGTGCGCGTAGTCGTCGTAGACCCGCACGCCCGCGGTGTGCGTGATCAGCTGGAAGCGGCGCAGCGTGCCCTCGAACCGGCCGAGGGCGTCCACCGCCTCCTGGTGTGTGAGGCCGAGCACGCGGCCGACGGCGTATGCGGCCGACGCGTTGGCGAGGTTGTGGTTGCCGGGGACCTGCAACACGATGCGGCCTGAGTCCTCACCGTAGGTGAGCGTGGCCGCGACCCCGTTGCCGTGCGCCTCCACGTCGGTGATCCGCACGTCGGCGTCCTCCGCCTCGCCGTAGCGGATGATGTGCTTGGCCTCGCCGACGAGGTCGTGGGCGAGCGCGCGGGAGCCGTGGTCGTCGACGTTGATGATGACGTGCTTGACGTGCGGCCGGGTGGCGTAGGCGCGGAACCCGTCGGCGTAGGCCTCCGGCGTGCCCCAGTTGATGAGGTGGTCCGCCTCGACGTTGGTGATCACCGCGATCTCGGTGGGGTACTGCAGGAACGACGCGTCCGACTCGTCGGCCTCGACGACGAACGCCGGCCCGGAGCCGACGGCGGAGCTGGCGCCGGTGGTGGACAGCGGGGCGCCGATGACGTAGCTGGGGTCCCGGCCCGCCTCACTCAGCATGACGGCGGTCATGGCGGTGGTGGTGCTCTTGCCGTGGGTGCCGGCGACGGAGACCGCCCGCCTGCCCTGCATGAGGGCGGCGAGCGCGGCGGAGCGGTGCCAGATCCGCAGACCGCGGCGGCGGGCCTCGATGAGCTCCACGTTGTCCGCGCGGATGGCCGACGAGATGACGACGGTGCGGGCGTCGCCGACCTGCGACGCCTCGTGACCCACGTAGGTGGTGATGCCGGCGCGCGCGAGGCTGCGCAGCGCCGTCGAGTCCGAGCGGTCCGAGCCGGAGGTCTTGATGCCCAGCTCGGCGTAGAGCCGGGCGATGCCGCTCATGCCGGATCCGCCGGCGGCGATGAAGTGGACGGGCCCGACCTGATCGGCGGGGAGGACCTCAATGGGATTGAGGAGCATCAGTGGGAACCCTTTCGATGTGCGGCCACCTCGAGGACGGCCTCTGCGAGCACGTCGGCGGCGTTGGACGGGTACATCCCGCGACACGCCTCCGACATTGCGGACAGCCGCCCGGGGTCTCCGAACGTGTCCAGCACCAGCTGGGTCAGTCTAGCCGCGGTCATCTCCCCGTCCGGCACCAGGAAGCCCGCACCCGCGGCCACCAGCTCCGCGGCGTTGCGCGCCTGCTCGCCGTTGCCGTAGGGCAGCGGGACGAAGATCACGGGGAGCCCGGAGACGGCCGTCTCCATCACCGTGCCCGCTCCGGCCCGGCCCAGCATGAGGTCCGCGGCGGCGTAGGCCACGGCCATGTCGGAGACGAACGCCACCGGGACGTACCTCGCGCCCAGGGGGTGCGTCACGACGACGTGGGACTCCGTCATGTTCTTGGGGCCCAGCACGTGCAGGATCTGGATGCCTGCGGCGAGCAGCTCGTCGCGGGCCTCCTCGACGGCGAGGTTGATGCTGCGCGCGCCCTGCGAACCGCCGCTGACCAGCAGCGTGGGCAGGTCTGCGCTGAGCCCGAAGGACTCCCGGGCCTCGGAGGGGGTGACGGTGGGATCCGTGATGGAGCGGCGCATCGGCATGCCCACCAGCCGGGCACCGGGCATCGTCGTCTCCTTGAACGTGGTGGCGACGAAGCGGGCGAAGCGGGCGCCGATCCGGTTCGAGATGCCGGGCAGCTTGTTGGCCTCGTGCACCACCACCGGCACGCCGGACAGCCTGGCGGCGAGATAGGCCGGGATGGACACGTAGCCGCCGAAGCCCACCAGCACGTCGGCCCTGGCGTCGGTGAGGATCCGCCGGGCCTGGCGGACGGACCGCGTCAGCGTGAGGGGCAGCCTGGCCAGCTCGAGGTTGACGGTGCGCGGCAGCGGCACCGGCTCGATGAGGCGCAGCTCGAGGCCCGCCTCCGGGATGACGCGGGTCTCCAGCCCCTTGGCGGTGCCGATGCACACGATGTCCGCGTCCGCGCGCTCCTGGATGGCCTTGGCGGTGGCGATGAGCGGCGAGGTATGGCCGGCGGTGCCTCCGCCGGCCAGCACGATGCTGGGCATGTCAGTCCTCCCTGGTGGCGGCCATGACGCTGGTCATCCGCGGCCGTGACTTCTTGGGTCTGGAGGCGAGGAACACCCGCGCCTCGGGGGTGTCCTTCGCCAACGCCAGCAGGACCCCCACGGCCATGAGGCTCGACAGCAGCGCCGATCCGCCGTAGGAGACGAAGGGCAGCGGCACTCCGAGGACGGGCAGCAGGTGGAGGACGACGAAGATGTTGATCACGGCCTGCACCAGGAACCAGCCCGTGATGCCGGCGGCCACCACCTTGTTGAACATGGCCTCGGAGCGGATGGCCACCTCCAGACCGGCCCACCCGAGGAGCGCGAACAGCACGATGACCAGCAGCACGCCGAACAGGCCGAGCTCCTCGCCGATCACCGCGAAGATGTAATCGGTGTGGGCGCCGGTCTTGAGCCCGCCCCACTTCTGCTTGCTCGCACCCAGCCCCAGCCCCCACCAGCCGCCGGAGGCCAACGCGTAGAGCGCGGCCATGGGCTGCGAGGACAGGTCCGTGTTGGAGTCCGGGTTGAGGAAGATGCTGATGCGGTCCATCCGGTTGCCGGAGCCGTACACCAGGAGCCCCACCAGCACCAGCGCGGAGGCGCCCAGCGGGACCAGCACGCGCATCGAGGTGCCGACGAAGAACAGCACCAGGACCAGGATCACGCCGACGATGAGGCCGGTGCCGAGGTCCTTGCCGGCCAGGACGAGCGCGAGGATCAGCCCGCCCAGCGGGATCAGGGGGATGGCGAGCTGGCCCGGCTCGTGCAGCCGTCCGCGTTTGATGTGGAACACGGCTCCGCACCACACCACCAGGGCCAGCTTGGCGAACTCCGAGGGCTGGAACTGGAGGCTCCCGATGGCCAGCCAGTTGCGGTTGCCGTTGACGCTGACGCCCATCGGCGTCACCACGAGGATCAGCAGCACCACCGCGAGCCCCCACGCCGGCCAGCCCAGCCGTCGGAGATGCTCGGGCCTGAGCCTGCTCAGCACCAGCGCCGCCGCCACGCCGCCCACCAGGAAGCCCATCTGCCTGACGGTGAAGTAGTACGGGCCGTCCTCGGTGGCCTGCGCCAGGACCGAGGACGCGGACAGCACCATCAGCGAGCCCAGGCCCACCAGAACGGTGACGCTCGCCACGATGAAGTAGTAGGGCGCCATCGGGGAGGCGGCCAGCGTCTTGACCTGGGACCAGACGGTGATCGGCCGCGCCGGGGAAGCTGCGTCGGACGCCATCGGGTTTCCTCCTTATCCGGCTAGGTACCGCTGCACCGCCTCGGCGAACTTCTCGCCTCTGGCTGAATAGCTGTCGAACATGTCCAGGCTGGCGCATCCCGGGGAGAGCAGCACCGTGTCCCCCGGACGCGCCAAGGCACCCGCCAGGGCAACCACCTCGTCCATCACCCCAGTCTCAGTGCTGTCCAACACGTGGACGGGGACCTCGGGCGCGTGTCGGGCAAGCGCGTCGGCGATGAGCCGACGATCCACGCCGATGATCACCGCACCGCGCAGCTTGGCCCGGTGGTGCCGGATGAGGTCGTCGAACGTGGTGCCCTTCGCCTGGCCGCCCGCGATCCACACGAACGAATCGAAGGCCTGCATGGCCGAGTTGGCCGCGTGCGGGTTCGTGGCCTTGGAGTCGTCGACCCATCGCACTCCCCCGTCGTCGGCCACCTGCTGGATCCGGTGGCCGGCCAGCCGCAGCCGCTTGAGTCCACCGGCCACCGACGACGCCTTGACCCCGTAGCTGCGCGCCAGCGCCGCCGCCGCCAGCGCGTTGGCCACGTTGTGCGGTGCGTAGGGCTGGACGTCGGCCACCTTCGCCAGCTCCATGGCCGAATCGCGACGCTGTTCGACGAAGGCGCGGTCCACGATGAGGTCGTCGACGATGCCGAGCATGGAGACGGCCGGCGTGCCGAGCGTGAAACCGACGGCACGGGCTCCCTCCACGACGTCGGCCTCCTCCACCATGGTCTCGGTCATCGGCTCGGCCACGTTGTAGACGCAGGTGTGCGTGACGCCGTGGTAGATCTTCGCCTTGTCCGCCGCGTAGCGGGCCATGGGGTCGCCGTCGCCCTCGTACCACTCGAGGTGGTCCGGGTGGAGGTTGAGGACCGCGGCCGAGTGAAGGTTGACGTTGTTCATCCAGTGCAACTGGAAGCTGGACAGCTCTACGGCGAACACGTCGTAGTCCACGTCGTCGAGGATCGCCTCGATGATGGGGCGGCCGATGTTGCCGACGGCGGCGGCCTTCCTGCCGTCGGCGATGAGCATGGATTCGAGCATCTGGGTGGTGGTGGTCTTGCCGTTGGTGCCGGTGACCGCCAGCCACGGGATGGCGCGGTCCGGCTGCATCATGCGCCAGGCCAGTTCGGTCTCGCCCCAGATGGGGACGCCCTCCGCGACGGCCTGACGCAGCAGCGGCGCGCTGGGGCGCCAGCCCGGCGAGGTGACCACCAGATCCGTGCCGGGAGGCAGGTGCGCGGTGGATCCCGGGCCGAGCAGCACCGTCGCGTCGAGGTGCTGCAGCAGGGTGGCCTTGTCCGCGTGGGCCTCCGACTCGTCGAGGACCACCACCCGGGCGCCGAGCGAGATGAGGCCGTCGGCGGCGGCGAAGCCGGACACGCCGAGGCCCGCGACGACCACCTGCGCCGACGGCCAGTCCGAGAGACGCGTGGCGTCGTTGATCCAGTCCACGGTCACTGACCCACCACCCATTCGGCGTAGAAGACGCCCACGCCCAGCGCCACGCAGAGGCCGCCGATGATCCAGAACCTGATCACGACCGTCACCTCGTCCCAGCCCAGGAGCTCGAAGTGGTGATGGATGGGCGACATCTTGAAGATGCGCTTGCCCTTGGTGGCCTTGAAGTAGCCCACCTGCAGCACGACGGAGCCCACCTCGATGACGAACAGGAGGCCGAGGATGACCAGCAGCAGTTCGGTGCGGGTCATCATCGACAGGCCGGCCAGGGTGGCGCCGATGGCCATCGAGCCGGTGTCGCCCATGAAGATCTTGGCCGGCTTGGCGTTCCACCAGAGGAAGCCGAAGCAGGCGCCGGCGAAGGCGATGGCGACCACCGCGAGGTCGTGCGGGTCGCGCACCTCGTAGCAGCGGGGCCCGGCGGTGGAGGTGCGTGCGCACCACTGGTTGAACTGCCAGATGTTGATGATGGCGTAGGCCGCGAACACGAGTGTCGCGCTGCCGGCGGCCAGGCCGTCGAGGCCGTCGGTGAGGTTGACGGCGTTGGACCAGGCCATGATGAGGAAGATGATGAACACCACCGCAAGCACCAGGGGCAGCGTCAGCCAGGGGAGGTCGCGCAGGAAGCTCACGGCAGGTGAGGCGGGGGTCAGGCCGCGGTCGTCGGGGAAGTTGAGGGCGAGCAGCGCGAAGGTGCCGCCGATGGCGAACTGCCCGATCAGCTTCCCGCGCGCGGTCAGCCCGAGGCTGCGCTCCTGCGAGATCTTGGCCCAGTCGTCGAGGAAGCCGAGGAACCCCATGCCGACGGCGAGCCCGACCAGCAGGACGCCCGACAGGCTGGGCGCCTGCCACCTGACCAGGTGGGAGAGGAAGTAGGCCAGCACGGCCGAACCGATGATGACGAGCCCGCCCATGGTGGGCGTGCCGCGCTTGACGTAGTGCGCCGTCGGTCCGTCCTCACGGATGAACTGGCCGTACTGGCGGCGGGTGAGGAACTTGATGAGCAGCGGGGTGCCCACCATGGCGAACAGCAGGGACAAGGCCCCTGCCGTCAGGATGTTGATCACTGGTCGCCTCCGTTTCCGTCCGCGAGCTCCGCCGCGACCGTTTCCAATCCGACGCCGCGGGAGCCCTTGATGAGCACCACGTCGCCGGGTGCCAGGGTAAGGGAAGCGGCCACCGAATCCCGATCCGAGACGCGCGCGGACAGCCCTTCGGCGGCCGCGCCGGCCACCACGTGCTCGGCCAGTCCCCCCACCGCGACGACCTCGGCGACGCCGAGATCTGCCGCGAGCCGGCCCACCTCCTCGTGCAGCGCCGGAGCCATCGGGCCCAGCTCCAGCATGTCGCCCAGCACGGCGACGACGCGGGCCTCCGGATGCTCGGTGCGGGTGCCCTGGCCCAGCTCGACGGCGGTGCGCAGTGCCACCGCCATGGAATCGGGGTTGGCGTTGTAGGCGTCGTTGAGGATGAGGACCCCGTCGGCGCGCGGGTGCAGCTCCATCCGCCAGCTGGACCGGGGGGCCGCGCCCGAAAGGGCGGAGGCGATGAGGCCGAGGTCCAGCCCGGCGGCCACGGCGGCCGCGGCGGCCGCGAGCGAGTTGCCCACCTGGTGGCGCCCGATCACGGTGAGCGTCACGCGGGCGGTGCGCTCGCCCTCGCCGTCGTCGACCACGAGGTCGAAGGCGGCCTGGCTGAGGGCGTTGAGCGTGACGTTGCGGGCCGTGACCCGCAGCCCGCCGTCGGGCAGGTCGCCCTCGCCGAACCACGCGATGCGGGCCCGGGTGCGCCCGCGCATCGCCGCGACCGCCGGGTCGTCGGCGTTGAGCACGGCCCAGCCGTCCTCGGCGAGGCCCGCGACGATCTCGGACTTCGCCCGAGCCGTGGCCTCCACGCCACCGAACTCGCCGACGTGGGCGCGGCCCACGTTGAGGCACATGCCGATGTCCAGGCCGACCAGAGAGGTGAGCCACGCGATGTGGCCGACGCCCCGCGCGCCCATCTCGGAGACGAGATAGGCGGTGTCGTCGCCCACCCGGCAGGCGGTGAGCGGTACGCCGACCTCGTTGTTCTGTGAGCCTGCGGGGGCGACGGTGGGGCCGGCGGCCTCGAACACCTGCGCCAGGAGGTCCTTGGTGCTGGTCTTGCCGGAGCTGCCCGTCACGCCGATGCTGATCATGCCGCGGGCCCGGGCCTCGCGCACGATGCCGCGGGCCAGCCA
The DNA here is from genome assembly GCF_055326215.1 of Tessaracoccus pujii. Taxonomy (NCBI): domain Bacteria; kingdom Bacillati; phylum Actinomycetota; class Actinomycetes; order Propionibacteriales; family Propionibacteriaceae; genus Tessaracoccus; species Tessaracoccus pujii. The sequence continues at coordinate 343,197 of NZ_JBUZNP010000002.1, forward strand.
GCTGAGGGCCGCCACGGAGTCCTCGGCCAGGATGTGCGGCACAGGCGCTGCCGTGAGGGCCTGGCCGATGACGGCGGCGGCGCCCGCCTCCACTGCGGCTGGGGCGTAGGCGTGGCCGTCGACCCGCTCGCCGGGAATGGCGACGAACAGGGCGCCGGGCGTGGCGGCCCGGTTGTCGATGACGACGTCCGGGCCCACCACGGCGTCGGCCGGGTCGCCGAAGAGTTCGACGGGTGCCGGCTGCATCAGCTCGACGAGTTCATTCAGTGTGCGCGGCCGCATCGGACGCCCCTTCCTCGGTCAGGCGGCGCCACGCTCGCGTCGCCTCCTCGACGTCATCGAAGTCGACGACGCGGTCCCCCAGGATCTGCCCGCGCTCGTGTCCCTTGCCGAGGATGGCCACCACCGTACCGGCGTCGGCCCCCCGGAGCGCGCTCTCGATCGCGGCGCGCCGCCCGGGCACCTCCCGGACCTCCGCCCCGGCCCGGCGGGACGCCTGGGCCCCGGCGAGGGTCTGGGCGCGGATGGCGGCGGGGTCCTCGGTGCGCGGGTTGTCGTCGGTGATGATGGTGAGGTCGCTCCCGCGGGCGGCCGCGGCCCCCATCTCGGGGCGCTTGTCCGGGTCCCGGTCCCCGCCGCAGCCCAGCACGGTGACGACGCGGCCGAGGCCGGCCAGGGCGTCGACGGCGGCTCCCACGGCCTGGGGGGTGTGCGCGAAGTCCACCACCACCAGGGGGGCGTCGTCGCCGAGGTCGACGCGCTGCATGCGTCCGGGGACCTGCGCGTGCCTCAGTCCGGTGAGGGCCGCCTCCGGGGGGACGCCCACCACCTCGAGCATCGCGAAGGCCACGGCGGCGTCGATCATGTTGTACTCGCCGGGCAGCGTCAGCTCCAATGCCAGCGGCTCCCCTGCCCGCGTCAGGGTGGCGCGACCGCCCAGCGGGGCGACGGCGCCGTAGCCGGTGAGGACGTAGTCGGCGTCCGGGGTGGTGCCGACGGTGACCAGCCGGCTGCGACCGTGCGTGGCCACGCGGTGGGCGATCTCGCGGCCCCTGGGATCGTCGATCCACACCACGCTCGCCGCGGCGCGGCCGGGGGCGAAGAGGCGGGCCTTGGCCTCGAAGTAGTCGTCGAGGTCGCGGTGGAAGTCCAGGTGGTCGCGGCCGAGGTTGAGGAATCCCACCACGTCGAAGGCCATGCCGTCGACGCGGCCCAGGGCGAGCGCGTGCGAGCTGACCTCCAGGGCCACGGCCCGGGCCCCGCGCTGCTGCATGAGCGCCAGGAGGGCCTGCAGGTCCGGGGACTCCGGCGTGGTCACCGTGCTGCGGGTGGTGCGCAGCTCCTCGGCGCCCAGCCTGAATCCGATGGTGCCGATGGTGCCCGCGAGCCGTCCGTCTGCGGCCAGCCCGGCCTGCAGCAGCGCCACCGTGGTGGTCTTGCCGTTGGTGCCGGTGACGCCGAGCATGGTCATGGCGCGGGCGGGCTCGCCGTAGAACCGGGCCGCCACCACGGCCGCCGCGTGGCGGGCGTCGTCGGCCAGGAGCACGGGCACGCCCAGCTCGGGGAGGAGGGCGCGGCCGGCCGCGTCCGTGAGGATGGCGGTGGCACCTGCCTCGACGGCGGTCTGCGCGAAGGACGCGCCGTGGCTACGGGTGCCGGGCAGGGCGACGTAGAGCCAGCCGGGCTCGACGGCCCTCGAGTCCAGCGTGACGCCCGCCACGGCCACGCCGGCCTGCGCATCGCCCAGCAGCGCCAACCCGTCGGCCAGCACCGCGAGCGGCGCGGGGGGCGGGGGCGCGGGGCGAAGCGGCGTGTCCATCAGCTGAACGTTAGCGGGATCTCAGGTGCGGGGGTCGTCGAGGGCGCCACGTTGTAGCGGGGCAGCGCGAGCTCCAGGATGTCGTTGACCGCCGGCAGCGCCAGCCGGCTGCCCAGGTTGCCGTTGGTGGGCTGGTCCAGCACCACGTAGACGAGGATCTGCGGATCCTCCGCGGGGGCCACGCCGACGAAGCTGGCGGTGTAGCCGTTGTAGCACTTGCAGGACGAGTCGAAGCGCTGGGCGGTGCCGGACTTGCCCGCGGTGCGGTAGCCGGGGATGGCGCGGTTCTCGTTGAGCCCGATCACGGCCTCCATCATCGTCAGCGTGGCGTCCGCGGCCTCCTCGGAGACGACGCGGCGGGTGGCGGGCTCCGGCAGCTCGACGGCCGTGCCGTCGGCCCGTTTGGCGGACTTCACGATGGTGGGTGCCACGTAGACGCCGCCGTTGGCGACGGTGTTGATGGCGGCCGCCATCTGGATGGCGTTGACCGACAGGGCCTGGCCGAAGGAGATCTGGTCGCGGGTGTAGTCCGCCATGTCCGCTCCGGGCAGGCTGCCGGGCGTCTCACCGGGGAGGCCGACGCCGGAATTCGAGCCCAGACCGAAATTGGTGAGGTAATCGGCGAGGGTGTCCTTCTCCATCTGCCGGGTCAGCAGGATGGTGCCGATGTTGGAGGACTGCGCCACCACCCCGGCGGCGGTGAGCTGGATGTCGCCGTGCTCGAAGGAGTCGCGCACGTACCCGGCGCCTGAGGCGATCCGCCCCGGAACCTTGACCTTGGTGCTGGGCGTGACCAGCCCCTGGTCCGCCAGGGCCGCCATGGTGAGCACCTTCTCCACCGACCCGGGCTCGTAGGCCTCCGTGACGGAGCGGTTGCCGAGGTCCTCGTTGTCGGCGCCGGCGGGGTTGGCGGAATCGTAGCCGGGCCAGTTGGCGAGGGAGAGGACCTCGCCGGTCTTGACGTTCATCACGACGGCCTTGCCGGTGGAGGCCCCCGCCTGCCGCACGTACTCGGCCAGGATCTGCTCGGTCATCCAGTTGAGGTCCGAGTCGATCGTCAGCTCGTAGGAGTCGCCGTCGACGGCCGGGGTCATGATGTTGGTGCCCAGCGGGATCCGGCCGTAGGTCGACCAGTCGAAGACCATCGCGCCGGCCGTGCCGTCGAGATTCTCGTTGAGGGCGTACTCGAGACCGGCGGCGCCCGCCCCGTCGCTGTTGACGAAGCCGACGATGTTGGCGGCGACGGAGCGGTTGGGGTAGACGCGGATGGGGTCCGGGTCGCCGAAGACGCCCTTCCAGGGGCGCGTCCCGTCCCCGCCCAGGCCGAGCTTCATGTCGGCCTGGATGGCCGTGTAGAGAGCGGCCGAGACCTTGCGCTCGACGATCTCGTAGCGGGAGTCCGGGGTGGCGATGAGGTCCAGGTAGGTGGACTTCTTTCCCCCGAGGTGCTTGACGAGGATGTCGGCGACGGCGTCCGGGGCGGCGGCGGCCTCCTCCTGCTTCTTCTCGCTCATGGCGTAGCGCTTGTCGGCCCCGTTGGTGCGGATCATGTCCGGGTCGATGGACACGATCATCGCGGGCTCGGTGGCGGCCATCACGACGCCGTTGCGGTCGGTGATGGTGCCGCGCGTGGCGGGCAGCTCGCGCGTGGACTGCATCTGCGCGGCGGCCTCAGCGGCGAACGCCTGGGCGTCGATGCCCTGGAGCTGGACGGCGCGGACGCCGGCGATGGACAGCAGGACCCCGAGGGTGACCATGAACACGCGGATCCGCACGCTGGTGCGCCCCACGGGCAGCCGCATCGTCTTGCGGTAGCGGCGCGCGGCGGGGGTGGCCGTGGGTGCCTTCGGGCGGGCGGGGCGCTTCGCGGCCGGTTTCGCGGCCGGGCGGGGGGCGGACTTCGATCCGCGGCCCGACGCGGTGCGGGCCGCGGCGGCGCGGTCGGCGGAGGTTCGGGCGGAGCCCTTGGCCCTGCCGGAGCCGGCGGCCTTGCCGGAGCCGGCGACCTTACCGGAGCCCGCGGACCTGCCGGAGCCCGCGGACCTGCCGGAGCCCGCGGACTTCCCGGAGCCGGTGCCGCGGGGGTCCTTGGCGGGACGAGGGGGCGGGGTACGGTCCGACACTGCTATGCCCCCGTCGTTCCGGCGGCGACGAGGTCGTCGGGCAGCTGGGGTGACGGGGCGACCGGCCTCGGCGTGGTGACGGTGGCCGACGCCGGCGGCGCCTCCGACCGGCGGCCGCGCAGGAAGGGCAGCTCGTCACCGGTCACGGGCGTGGGCACCCCGGTGACCGTCCCGTCGGCGAGGTGGATGAAGGCCGGGTACGGGTTGGGCACCATCCCGAGCTGCGAGGCGCGCAGCGCCAGCGCGTTGGCACTGGAGACCTTCTGCAGCTGGGAGGTCAGCGCGGCCTGGGTGTAGCCGAGCTCGGTGGATTCGCGGCGCAGCGCGGCGAGCTCGCGGGACTGGGCGCCCACCGACGTGGTGACCACCATCACCGCGCCGAGACCCGCCGCGACGAGCAGGAGCACGATGACGGCGAACCCCAGGGTGGACACGGCGGCCCCGGGCACCCTGACCACGCGCAGGCGTGGGGTGACGGTGGTGTCTGCGGCGGTGATCGGCTGGGCGCTCATGCGGTGGCCTCCCTGATGCGAACTGCGGCCCGGAGCCGTGCGGAGGCGGCCCGGGGGTTGGTGGCGGTCTCATGCGGGCTGGGCCGTTCGGCACCGCGGGTGAGCAGCGACAGCTCGGCCTTGAGGTTCTCGGGGACGATGGGGAGGTCCCGGGGGGCGCGGTCCGCGGACCTGGCCGCGAGGGTGCGCTTGACCAGCCGGTCCTCGAGCGAGTGGTAGGCGAGGACTGCGATCCGGCCACCCAGCGCCAGGGCGTCGACGGCGGCCGGCATCACGCCCTCCAGCGCCGCGAGCTCGCGGTTCACCTCGATCCGCAGGGCCTGGAACGTGCGCTTGGCGGGGTGGCCGCCGGTGTGGCGGGCAGCTGCCGGGATGGCGCCGGAGATGACCTCGACCAGCCGCCCCGAGCGCGTGAACGGCTCACGCGCACGCTCCGCGACGACGGCGCGGGCGATCCGGTCCGCGAACCGCTCCTCGCCGTACCACTTCAGGATCCGGGCAAGCTCCCCCGCGGAATACGTGTTGAGCACGTCCGCGGCCGTGGCGCCCTCCGTCGGGTCCATCCGCATGTCCAGCGGCGCATCGATGCGGTAGGCGAAGCCGCGGTCCGGGCGGTCGATCTGCAGCGACGACAGGCCGAGATCCAGCAGGATGGCGTCCACCGACGTGAGCCCGAGGTCCTCGAGCACGTCCGGCAGTTCGTCGTAGACCGCGTGCACCAGCGTGGCGCGCTCGGCGAGGGGACCGAGGCGTTCACGGGCGACGGCGTGGGCGTCGGGATCCCTGTCGATGCCGACGAGGCGGGCCTCGGGGCACGCCTCGAGCACGGCGATGGCGTGGCCGGCGAGGCCGAGGGTGCCGTCGACGTACACGGCGCCCGGGTGCTGCAGGGCCGGGCGCAGGAGCTCGACGATGCGGTCACGCATGACCGGATCATGAACGTCGGCGTAGCCCTGCATGTGTCTCGACCCTTGTCCTGTTGATTCGTGCGTGTTCGTCGTCTCGCGCCCCACCCGGAGGTTCCCTTCCGGAGTGGACCTGACCTCGGGGAAGTGAGGTCAGGGCCGCCGGCCGGGAGCCACCGGGTGGGCCGTCACAACCGTTGGAAGGTGGTGAGCTCGTCGTCCATCTCGGAGAAGTTCTCCTCGCTGGCCTGGGAGTACTTCTGCCAGGTCTCGGCGTCCCAGATCTCGGCGCGGTTCATCGCACCGATCACCACGACGTCTCGATCCAGGCCGGCGTAGTCGCGCAGGATCTGGGGAATGGTCACCCGCCCTTGCCGGTCCGGAACTTCGAAGCTGGCGCCCGCGGTCATCATGCGCTGGTAATCGCGGACCTGCTTCACGGTGCTCGGGGCGGACATGGCCTCGGCCATCAGCGCCTCGAACGTGTCCTTGGGGTAGACGGCCAACGCCCGCTCCTGCGTGCGGGTGACGACCAGTCCTGCCTCCAGTGCGTCGCGGAATCGCGCGGGGAGAATGAGGCGCCCCTTGTCGTCCAGCTTGGGTGTGTACGTCCCCAGAAACATGACCGAGCACCTCCTTTCGCTCCACTTTCCATCCACTTCACTCCATTTCGCCCCACCGTACCCCACTTCCCTCCACCAGCACACCACTTTTCGGCGTGTTGGCTGCGCATTGCGGCGCTCAACTACGCTGGAACTCGCCGTCCCGACCCGTCAGCCCAAGGAGTCCCGGTGAACCAACCCGCCACCCCCTCGCTCGCCGAGGTGTCCGAGCTCGCCCGCCGGATCGCTGAGGAGATGGGACGGGTCATCGAGGGCAAGCCGCATCAGATCCGGATGGCTGTGGCCGTGCTGCTGGCGGAAGGGCACCTGCTCATCGAGGACGTGCCGGGGGTCGGGAAGACGGTGCTGGCGAAATCGCTGGGCCGCGCCATCTCGGGCAACGTCAAGCGGATCCAGTTCACGCCGGACCTGTTGCCCAGCGACGTGACGGGCGTGTCGGTGTTCAACCAGTCGACGCGGGAGTTCGAGTTCAAGCCCGGCGGCATCTTCGCCCACATCGTGCTGGGCGACGAGATCAACCGCGCGTCTCCCAAGACACAGTCCGCGCTGCTCGAGGCCATGGCCGAGGGACAGGTGTCGGCGGACGGCCACACCTACCACCTGAGCGAGCCGTTCATGGTGATCGCCACCCAGAACCCCATCGAGATGGAGGGCACCTATCCCCTCCCCGAGGCGCAGCGGGACCGCTTCATGGCGAGGATCACCATGGGCTACCCGGCGCGGCAGGCCGAGGTGGCGATGCTCACGCACAACGCCGGCGGCGACCAGCTGGCGAGCATCTCGCCGGTCACGGACGCCGACGCCATCGCCGCCGCCATCCGCACGATCCGGACGGTCTACGTGGCGCCCGTGATCAACGACTACATCGTGGCCATCGTCGAGGGCACCCGGCACCACCCCGACCTGCGGTTGGGGGCCAGCCCCCGCGCGTCGCTGCACCTGATGCGGGCGTCCCGCGTCGAGGCGGCGCTGGCCGGCCGGGACTATGTGATCCCGGAGGACGTGCACACCCTGGCGGTGTCCGTGCTGGCGCACCGCGTGCTGCCCACCGTCGAGGCGCTGGTGTCGCGGCGTGACCCGGAGGGCATCGTCGCCGCCATCGTTGACGCCACCGCCGCGCCGAACAGGGGCTGACACGTTGCCGAAACGGGGCACACGGCTGACGGGCCGCGGCATCATGCTGCTGGTCCTGGGCGCCGCCGCCACCGTCGGCTCGGGCTACCTGGGTGAGCGGGACCTCATGTGGGTGGCCCTCACGCTCGCGGTCCTGCCGCTGCTCGCCGTCGGCTACCTGATCCTGGCGGGCCCACGGGTGAGCCACCAGCGCTCCCTGACCCCCGCCACCATCCCCGTCGGCTCCTCCACCCGCATCGTGCTGCAGGTGGCCAACCAGTCCCCCGCGCAGGCCAGCGCGCTGCGCTTCCTCGACGAGGCGCCCGAGGTGCTCGGCGGCGGGGCCCGCTTCGTCATCGCCCGCGGCTTCGGCCGGTGGCGCCAGGCCGTGGGCTACACCCTCGAGGCCGACCTGAGGGGGCGGTTCGAGGTCGGGCCCCTGCTCGGCAACGCCTCGGACCCCTTCGGGCTCGCCACCCGCACGTTCACCTCGGCCGGCGACTCCTCCCTCCTGCGCGTCACCCCGAGGGTGTGGCCGCTGGGCGAGCTCACGGGCGGGGCCGGGCTCGGCGCGGCGGGCGACGCCACGCCGCAGCGGATCGGCCAGGCGGGGCAGGACGACGTGCTGGTGCGCGAGCACCGCCACGGCGACGACATGCGGCGCGTGCACTGGAAGATGTCCGCCAAACAGGGCGATCTCATGGTCCGGCTGGAGGAGCACCCGTGGGACCCGTCGAGCACGCTCGTCGTGGACAACCGCCTCGCCGCCCACCGCGGGGAGGGGCCGACGGGAAGCCTCGAGTGGGCCGTCTCCGCGGTCACCTCCATCGCCGCGCTCCTGGTCGAGGGCCGCCACCGGCTCGCGGTGGTGGCGCCGTCGGGCACGGTGTTCGAGTCCGGACACGCCGTCGGGCACGGCGCCCAGCACGCCCTGCTCGAGGCGATGACGGACCTGGCGCCGTCGGAGGAGACGTGGCTCGGTCGCGCCGTCACGGACACGGAGGCGCTCACCTCGGCCGCCTCCATCATCGCCGCCACGGGCCTGCTGCGCGCGGCTGACGCGGCGGCGCTGGTCGCGGCGGGCGGGCGCGCGCGCAGCCTGGTGGCGCTGGTCCCCGACGCCCGGGCGTGGGGAGCTGTCGACGACGAGCACGACGACGCCTGCCGGCTCCTGCGCAACCACGGCTGGACCCTGGAGAGCTACCGGCCCGGCGAGCCGGTGCCGCAGGTGTGGACCCGGGTGTCGCGGTGAGATTCAGCTACCACCCCTGGACGAGCGTCGTGGCCGCCGTGGCCGTGTGGCTCGGGCTGCTCCCGCTGGCGACGATGGTGCAGGGCACCGGTTACCTCCTCGAGGCGGCCGTCGTGACGGCTGGGGCAGGCGTGCTCGGGGCGGGGTTGGCGGCGCTGCGGCTACCGCGGGCGCTGGTCCTCCTTGCCCAGATCCTGGCCGTCGGCGCCTACGTCGCCTGGCGGGCGACGGCGCTGGCCGGCGCCGGGATCATGGCGCCGGTCTCCTCCATCGGGTCACTGGTGGCCGAGGGGGTCCTCACCATCCGCACGGGCGCGGCGCCCGTCGAGCCCACCCCCGGCCTGATGTGGCTGATCGTGGCCCTCACCGCACTCCTCGTGCTGGTGGTGGAACTGCTGATCAACGTGCTGGAACAGCCGGGGTGGGCCATCGCACCGCTGGGACTGGCCTACGGCATCGCGGCCGTCACGCTGGTCACCGACCTCGAGTTCCCCTACCTGCTGCCCGTGGTGGTGGGCTACCTGGCCGTTCTGCTGAGCGCCACGGGCCTCGCCGACGAGGTCACCGGGAAGGCGTCGCGGGTGGGCGCCTACCTGCTGTCGCGCACGCAGGTGGCGGTGGCGGCCGGCGCGGTGGCCGTTGTTCTGGCCCTGTTACTGGCGCCGCTGGTGCCCCTGGGCGAGAAGCAGCCCTGGAACACCACGGGCCTCGACGGCCCCATCCAGCTGAGCGACCCGACGGTGCGCCTCGAGCAGGACCTCAAACGCCCCCAGGACAGCCGGGTGCTGACCTACCGCACAAGCAACGACGAGCCGGCCTACATCCGCACGGTCGCACTGCCGGAACTGAGCACGTCAGGGGCACGGCTCCTGCCCATGCGGCTGTCGCGCTTCGGGCTGTCGGGCGCCTACTCGTTCCCGGGCGAACGGGTGGAGGTCGAGGTCACCATGGCCGGCGTCCCCTCGGAATACCTCCCGGCGCCGTTCGCCGTCGACTCCATCGACGCCGCGGGGAGCTGGAGCTTCGACCCGGACACGATGAGTGTGGTGGCCTCCGGCCCGGACCGCCTCGAGCAGACCATCGACCTCACCTACTCAGTGGTCTCGACCATGCCCTCCCCGACGCGCGAGGACATCGAGGCCGCCGAGGCGGGCAGCACCGACGCGGTCACCCTGGCGGTGCCCGAGGGGCTGGACCCCGGGGTGGCCGAGCTGACCGCCGAGGTGGTGGCCGGCGCCGAGACCAGCGGCCAGAAGGCCCTTGCCATCCAGGAGTTCCTCCGCTCGGAGGAGTTCGCCTACTCCTTCGACGCGCCGCCGTCCACGGGGACCGACGCCATCAGCAGCTTCCTGCTCGACGAGCGGGCCGGCTACTGCATCCACTTCGCGGCCGCGATGATCACCATGGCCAGGACCGAGGGGATCCCCGCGCGCATGGCGATCGGGTTCGCGCCGGGCGAGCGCCTCGAGGACGGCTCCTTCGAGGTCACCGCCCACGACGCGCACTCGTGGCCCGAGCTCTACTTCGACGGCCTCGGCTGGATCCCGTTCGAGCCCACGCCTGCCTACGACGGGCCCACGGAGTACACCGATCCCGCCGCGCAGCCCTCGGAGAGCCCGTCGGCGTCGGCCTCGCCCAGCCCGTCGGCGTCCGCGACGCCCTCGGCCCTCCCGCCGGAGGCCCCCACGCCCACGCTCACCCCCACTGCGCCCGGCGGGTTCGGCGGAACCGACTGGACGATCTGGCTGCTGGTCGGGGTCGGCGTGCTGGTGCTGTTGGCCCTGCCCGCGCTCGTGCGCCTCATCCAGCGCTGGTGGCGGCTGCGGGGCGGGGACCCGAGGGTCGCGGCGGGGTCCGCCTGGCTCGAGGTGGAGTCGCTCTTCCGCGACTTCGGGCGCCCATGGCCCGACGGCTCCCCCGGACCCGTGGCTGTCGCGGCTGCCGAGGGGCTGGGCGCCAACGGCGCCGCCGCTCTCAAGGCGATCGCGCACACCGTCGAGGTCAGCCGGTTCTCGCGCACGGCCGCGGATCCCGGGCGGCTCCCCGCCGAGGTGCGGGCCCTGCGCGCCGCGCTGGTGGCGCGGTCCACGCCCATGGTCCGGGCCCGCGCGGTACTGCTTCCAGCCTCTCTCTGGAGGCGGGCTCCAGCGGGTTGACCCCGCGCATAGACTGGGATGAAAGGCTGGACGAGGGAGAACCAATGGCGCTTTCTGAGCAGGAACGCAAGCTGCTGGAGCAGCTTGAGGCGTCCCTCATGGCCGAGGACCCCAAGCTCGCTGATGCGCTGAGCGGGTCGTCGTCCATCCGGATCCACCGCCGTCGGGCGGCCGTCGCGGGGCTGGGCTTCATCGTCGGGGTCGTGGTGCTGCTCGTGGGCGTGCAGGTTCACCCGGCTGTGAGCGTGCTGGGCTTCCTGCTCATGCTCGGCGGGGCACTCATCGGCATCCACTCGTGGCGCCGCGTCGAGGACGACGGCGGGCACGCAAGCAAGCTGCGCCCGCAGGCCCCCAGGCCCCCGTCGTCCACCTCCTCGCAGGACTTCATGGACAAGCTCGAGGAGCGGTGGCGCCGCCGCCAACAGGGCGACCTCTGAGGCACATCAGGCGCTGAGCCGCTGCGCGCGTACGTGCGCCTCCAGCCAGGCGAGGAGCCCGGTCAGCTGAGCCGGCTCCGCCCCCGCGTCCTCCGGGTGCCACTGCACGGCCAGCACCGGGCGCTCCGGGTCCTCGAGGCCCTCGATGACGCCGTCATGCGTGGCCCACGCCGTGGCCACCAGGCCCGCGCCGAGCCGTTCGACACCCTGATGGTGAGAGCTGCGCACCAGTAGCTGCTCGCCGGGAAGGGCGTCGGCCAGCTGCGAGCCGGGCGCCACGTCGACGAGGTGATCGCGCATGCCGCGCTCGCCGTCCGGAAGCCGGTGGGTGAGGTGCGTGGGTAGGTGCTGGGCGATGTCACCGCCGTAGGCGACGTTGATGAGCTGGAGGCCGCGGCAGATCCCGAGCAACGGGCGGCGATCCGCCACGCAGGCCTGCACCACCGCGATGGAGCGGCGGTCCGCTGTGCCGAGATGGTCACCGGACCCGGGGTATTCGGAGCGGCCGTGGTACACCCGAGGGTCCACGTCGTGCCCGCCGAGCAGGACGACGGCGTCCGCCGCGGCCAGCGCGGTGTGCCACACGTGGTCTCCGCAGTCCTGCAGGCCGATGAGGGTGGCCTGCCACCCCTCGTCGGCGGCGAGGTCCACGGTGCGGTCCGCCAGGGCCGTGAGGAGTTCGCCGAAATGCCCGGGCTCGTAGCGGGAGGCGGGGGCGATGACAAGGAGCTTCATCTCACCCATCGTGCTCATGACGCGTTGCGAACGGGTATCAGGCGTGGATCAATCGGGGGTCCTTTCGGCGGGCGAGCCGGGCCCGTTGCACGGCATGCGGGCCGAACCGCAGCACCGCCTTGTCTATCGCCTCCTCCGCCTCCGCCCATCCGCGCGCCGGCTCGTCGAGGGCGGGCTGCTGGTAGGTGCTGGATCTGGGCACCAGCTTCTCCACCCGCACCCCCACCCGGCGGATCCGGGCGCGCTGGAGGTTGAGCCGGGTGAACAGGCGCATCGCCTCGGCGTAGACGTCGTTGGTGCGGTCCGTGGGCGCGGCGAGCGTGCCGGTGCGGGTGATCGTGGTGAAGTCCGCGAACCGCACCGAGAGCGTCACCGTGCGCCCCACCATGGACTGTGCCCGCATCCGCGAGGCTGTGCGGTCCGCCATCCGCAGGATTTCGGTGGCGACCACCTCCGCATCGTCGGTGTCCTGCGGGAACGTCTCCTGCGAGCCGACGCTGTGCTCCGCCGGCTCCCGGGACAGCACCGAGCGCTCATCGCGGCCCCAGGCGAGGTCCGACAGCAGCGCGCCCTGGCCGTCGCCGAGGGCCCTCTGCAGGGTGGCGCGGGGGGTGGTGGCGAGGTCCCGCACCGTGCTGAGCCCCAGCCGGTGCAGCCGCTCCGCCGTCGCCTCCCCCACTCCCCAGATGGCCTCCACCGGCAGCGGGTGCAGGAAGGCGATGACCTCCTCGTCGCGCACCCGCGCCAACCCGTCGGGCTTGGCCTGCTTGGAGGCCAGCTTCGCGATGAACTTGCTGGGGCCGATGCCGACGGAGCACGCCACCCTCTGCTCGTCCATCACCTGGGCGCGCAGCTGCTCCGCGACGGAGACCGGGTCTCCGCCCAGCCGGCGCAGCGCGGTGGTGAGGTCGATGAACGCCTCGTCGATGGAGGCCATCTCCACCTTGTCCGTCAGCGTGTCGAAGATCTCGCTGACGCCCGCCGAGACGGCGGAGTAGTGGTCGAAGTCCGGGTGGACGACGGCCACCTGGGGACACAGCCGCCGGGCCCGGCTCGATGGCATCCCCGCGCTGATCCCGAACCGGCGGGCCGGGTAGTTGGCCGAGAGCACCACCCCGCGGGTGGAGCCGCCGACGAACATCGGCACGTCGCGCAGCTGCGGGTGGCGGGCCATCTCCACCGACGCGTAGAACGCGTCCATGTCCACGTGTGCGATGACGCGCATGTCACCTCCCCGAACTTCCCGGGCTGGAATGCCACAGCTTGCGCGGCGCCTCGGCCGCGCCCGTGCCCGCCGGCTTGATGTCCGAGTACGGCGACTGCGTGAAGCCGCTGGCGTGCACCAGCACGCGACGGCGCCCCATGCCCCCGGCGCGGGTGTGCTCCTGCGGATCCGGCGGCGGCTCGTCGTCCTGGCCTGCGGGGCCGGGCCGGGGCGCCGGGACGACCTCCGGCGAGGGCTTCGAGGGGCGCCACTCGCCCACCATGCTGTACCCCACGGGCTCCTCGTCGATGATGGCCACCACCGCCGCGACCGCCTCCGCCTCCGTCGCCCCCTCCGCCAGCGCCGCGCGCCACGCCTGGTCCAGCCGGCCCAGGTCCCAGCAGCCGGTGGCGCGGATGGACACGCCCCTGGGCCCCGTGCGGCGGACCTTGCCGCGCACCAGCACCATCCATGACGAGAACACCGTGGCCGCATACGGCCCCTGCGCGTCCTCGAAGAAGGTGGTGTCCACCGGGCCGGTGGAATCGTCCAGGGTCAGGAAGATCACCCGCCGCCCCGACCGCACCGGCGGCGTCTGCGTGGCCACCTTCACCCCGGCGACGAGGATCTCGGACTGGTTGCGCTGCTCCAGCAGCGTGCGGGAACTGGTGGCGCCCAGCGCCCGCAGCAGCGGGAGGTAGCGCTCCATGATGTGCTGGCTGGCGTCCAGGCCGAGGATCTCCAGCTCCGCCTTCAGGCGCTGCTCGTCGTCCATCTCCGGCAGGCCGGTGACGGGGACGTCCGCCGTCGGCTCAGCCTCCGCGTCCCCGAAGTCCAGCGCGCCCTGCACCGCCTGCGGCGCGTGGCCCAGCCGTTGCCGCTGCGCCCAGGCGAGGTCACCGGGGTCCTGCCCGGCGACGGCGCGGCGCCGGCCCTTCGCGCGGGTGGCGGCCCGCTCGTCCGCCCGTCGCTCGCGGTGCAGGTCCGCCAGCGCCAGGAGGAGATCCCGGCGGGTGACCTGGCCGCGGCGCTGCACCGACGCGTGCCGGCCGATGCCGTAGAGGTGGTCGAACGCGCCGGCGAGGATCAGCCGCTCGACGACGGGTTCCGCCACCCGCGCCCGCGCCCAGCAGTCCGAGAGCGAGGCATAGGGCTGGCCGGCGACGATGCGCTCCATCTCCGCCTCCCCCATGCCCTTGACGTCCGCCAGCGAGAGCCGGATGCCCCACCCGTCGATCTGAGGCAGCCCGTCGGTGCTGGGCGGGGCCCCCATGGCGAGGTGCTCCGGCAGGGCCATCGGGGCCTCGCCGTCGGCCAGGCGCTCGGCGCGGTACTGCGCCGTGCTGCGGTTGACGTCCAGCCCGAGGACCGCGATGTTCATCCGACGCGCCTCCTCCAGCAGGAGCCGCTTGGGGTACATGCCCGGATCATGCGTGAGGATGCCGGCCAGGAAATGCGCCGGGTAATAGCGCTTCAGCCACGCCGACTGGTAGGTGGGCAGCGCGAACGCCGCCGCGTGCGCCTTGCAGAACCCGAAGGAGGCGAACGATTCGAGGATGTCCCAGATCTGCTCGACGATGGGGTCCTCGTAGCCGCGGGCGCGCGCCTTGGGCCAGAACCACTCCTTGACCTGCGCCTGGCCCTCCTTGTCCCCCAGCGCCCGGCGCACCTCGTCGCCCTGGGCCAGCGAGCAGCCCGTGACCACCGAGATGATCTGGATGATCTGCTCGTGGAACACGACGACGCCCTGGGTCTGCTCCAGCGCCGGGATGAGGCTGGGGTGCAGGTACTCCGGCTCCGCCCAGCCCTGCCGCGCCTCGAGGAACGGGGTGACCATGTCCGACTTCACGGGGCCGGGCCGGAAGAGGGAGATGTCCACGATGATGTCGTGGAAGGTCTCCGGCCCGAACTTGCCCACCAGCTCCCGCTGGCCGGGCGACTCGATCTGGAAGCAGCCGAGCGTGGCGCGGTGGGCGATCATGTCGTAGACCGCCGGGTCGTCGAAGGGCTCCAGCTCGTCGATGAGGGCCGGGGGCCCCGACGGCGAGGTGCGCCCGATCTCCGTCAGCGCGTGCGCCATGGCCGACTGCATCCGGATGCCGAGCACGTCCAGCTTGAGCAGGCCGAGATCCTCCACGTCGTCCTTGTCGAACTGGCTCATGGGGTAGCCGCCGAAGCTGGCCTCCAGCGGGGTGCGCTGCCCGAGCGACGAATCGCTGAGGATCACGCCGCAGGGGTGCAGGGCGATGTGCCGGGGCAGCCCGTCGAGCGACTCGACCAGCGAGAACAGCACGTCCAGCCGCTCCTCCCCCAGGCCCGCGGCGCGCAACTCCGGCAGGTCCCGGAGCGCGGCGCGCGCGTCCCGGGCGCGGATGTGCGGGAAGGCCTTGGCCATGGCGTCCACCTCCACCGGCGCCAGGCTGAGCGCGGCGCCCACGTCCCGCACGGCGTGCCGCACCCGGTAGGTCTCGATCATGGCCACGCACGCCACCCGCTGGCCGCCGAAGGTGGCCAGGATCGTGTCGTAGACCTCCGTGCGGCGGGCGGACTCCACGTCGAGGTCGATGTCCGGCAGCGCCACCCGCAGCGGGGACAGGAAGCGCTCCATGATCAGGCCGTGCCGGATGGGGTCCACCCCTGAGACGCCGAGGGCGTAGTTGACCAGGCTGCCGGCGCCGGAGCCGCGGGCGGCGCAGCGGATGCCCAGCTCCCGGACGAGGCCCACCACGTCGGCGACCGTGAGGAAGTAGGACTCGAAACCGAGCTTTCCGATGACGGCCAGCTCGTCGTCGAGGCGGCCGGTCACCTCTGCGGTGAGGGCGCCGTACCGCTGCGCCAGGCCCGCCTCGCAGCGCGCCCGCAGCACCGAGGGCGCCAGCTCGACGGTGGTGCCGAGGGTCTCGAACTCCGGCAGGCGGATCTCCCCCAGCCCGACGTCCCCGACGGGGTCCAGCCGGCACCGCTCGGCGAGGTGCCGGGTGGCGCGCAGCAGGGCCGTGCCGTCCGGCTCACCGGCGAGCCTGGCCGCCTCGTCCGCCGCGACCGCCATGGCCTCCCCCGTCTTCAGGTAGCCCTCCGCGTTTCGCCTGTCGATGGTGCGCACGTCCAGCGGCGCCAGGCGGCGCGCGGCGTCCAGCACGTCCGCGGTGGCGGCCTGCTCCCGGCGCGCCATCCGTGCCGCGTTGGTGAGCACGACGGGGAGGCCCAGCCGGCGGGCCAGGCGGATCATGCCCGCCGCGTGGTGCGCCGACCCCGCCCCGCGGCCACCCACCTGGTGGTTGGTGGCGGCCAGGACCAGGCCGGAGCCCAGCTCCGCGCGCCACCGCCTGGCCGCGACCTCCGCCAGATCCGGGCGGCCCACGGCGAGCGCCTCGCCCACCTCCGAATCCGCGCCGAGCAGCACCACGGCGTCGTGCCCTGCGCAGTGCCGCGCGAGGATGCCGAGGGAGACCACCGGATCACCGCGTTCGCCCGTGAGCTGGGCCTCGGTGATGAGCGCGCACAGCGTGCCCCACCCCGCCCTGGAGGTGGCCAGCACCACGACGCGCGGGAGGCGCTCGTCGCGCAACTGCCCGCCGCGGGCCGCCGAGGGGCGCCGCGTGGCCTGCCACCCGGCCGGGCGCACCGCCAGGTCCACCCCGACGATGGGGGCGATCCCGGCCTTGAGGCAGGCCTTGGCGAAACGGACCGCGCCGTAGAGGCCGCCGCGGTCCGTGAGCGCGAGCGCGTCCATGCCGTGGCGCACCGCTTCGGCCACCAGCTCACCGGGGTGCGACGCGCCGTACTGGAAGGAGTATCCGGAGGCCACGCGCAGGTGCACGAACTCCGACATCAGTCCAGCACCGCCTGGAGCACCCAGTCCTCTGCGTCCACCGTGCGCGCCAGCTCGTAGACGCCGCGGTGCCGCCCGTTGCCGGCCTCGACGCGCCACACCTCCCGCTCGCCGAGCAGGTCGCGGGCCGCGACCTCCTCGCCCCGCTCCGCCGCGACCTCCTCGCCCCGCGCCGCGCGCACCTGCCGCCCGGACCACCACGGCGTGGCGCGGCTCCACCGCCCCTGGACCTCCTTGACCAGCAGCAGCCGGTCCCGCCAGATGAACTGGCGGGGCTCGTCGCTGAACAGCACGTGGATGGGTTCGTCGTACATGCGCATGGCGGCCTTCCGGGGAGATGAGGGGGTGCAGACTGTGCTTCTCGACCCGGGAGCCCTGGCCCGGCGTAGGGGTCGAAGCCACGCCAGGCCCAGGCGGCCCATACCGTGCGCCTGTTCCACCAGAGCTTCCCCGAACTAATAGAACAGGCGTTCGGTAGTTCCTACTATATGCCCCCCCACCGACAGAACGTCAACCCCTATCCTGGGCGGCATGCTCACGATCCGCGGCGGCACGCTGGCCGGCATGGCCTGCGCCGCCCGGCTCGCGAAACTGGGCCACCAGGTGCGCCTCGACCTCTGCGGTGAGGCCATGGGCGGCCGGTGGGCGGCCGAGCGTGGGCAGCTGCCCCCCGTCGTGACGCTGCCGGCCCCCTGGCGCGACCTGTTCAAGAAATCGGGCCGCACCCTCGATGCGGAGCTGGCCCGCGCCGGCCTGGCCATGACGGAGGCGCCGCCCGCCGTCCACCGCTTCGACGACGGCGCCGAGCTCGCGCTGCCCACCGAGCGCGGGCAGCAGTTCGCCGTCCTCAGCAGCCGGTACGGGCGGCCGGTCGCGGAGCGGTGGCGCGACACCCTCGACACCCTGGACGACGCCTGGCTCGCGGCGCGGCGGTTCGGCGTGGAGCGCCCGGACGCGCCGGCCACCCGGGCGGACCGCCGGGCGTTGCTGCTGGACCGCACCCTCGCCGACGTCGCGGACCGCGTGGGCCATCCCCACCTGGCGCGGATCGTGCTGGACCTGGCCCCGCCGGCCGGCACCCGGTCCCGCCGCGCCCCGGCGCTGCTGGCCACCCGGCTGGTGGTGGAGCGCACGTTCGGGCGGTGGATCGTCGTCGACGACGCCGGCCGCACGCAGAGCGCCACGCGGCTGGTCGATCTGCTCGAGGGGCGGTTGGCCACGCGCCGGGTGGAGGTCGTCGACGGCGCCCCCGCGGCGCCCGCGGTGGACTGCCTCCCCCGTCGCCCCCGCTGGGCGCGCCCTGCCCTGGCGCCCGCCGTCGGCTCCTCGGTGGCGGACCGTGGCGGCGTGGCGGGCGAGGCGGTGGACCACACCGGGGCCCAGCCGGTGGTGACCTGGCGGACGCCCGGCCCGGACGGGGATCGGCTGCTGACGTGGGACTTCACCCGCGCTCGGCCGGACCTCGCCTGGGGGCTGGAGCCCACGTCGGGGCGGGCGGCGCTGCGCCGGCCGCGCGTGGTCGGGGCGGTCCCGGCCGCGTCGTCGTGCTCCCCCGCCGGCCCCGAGCCGTGGGCCGAGCTGGCCAGCGCGGCCCTGGCGGTCTACGAGGTGCACGAGCGCCTCACGGGTGAGGACGCGCGCCCCACCAACCGGGCGCGGCGGTGACCTCAGGCGCGCGCCGCGAGCCGCCGGTCGTCGTTGACATGGGCGTAGTAGACGCCGATGAGCACGCCGCCGCCGATGAAGTTGCCCAGCAGGGCCACCGCGACGTTGCCGATGGCGGGCCACACGTCGACCCCCTGGGTGAAGCCCACGATGGTGAACAGGATGGTGTTGGCCACGGAGTGCTCGAGCCCCAGGAACGCGAAGATGAACACCGACATCACCATGGTCAGCGCCATGGTGATGGAGTCCTTGAGGAAGCCGTTGTAGACCAGCAGCATCGCCACATTGATCATGAGGTTGCAGAGGATGGCGCGGACGAACAGGTCGCCGACGCCGGACATCGAGGACATGTACCCGAGCTTCACCTCGACGGCGCCCAGCATCTTCTCGCCGACGGCGCCGCCCGTCAGGGTGGAGAACCTCGCCATGATCGCGAGGACGAGGCCCCCCAGCGCGTTGCCCAGGAAGCACAGCCCCAGCAGCCGGAGCCCGCGCATCCGCCCGAGCCGGCGGTGGTAGACGGCGATGGCGCTGACCATCATGTTGGAGGTGAGGAGCTCGGATTTGGTGTAGTAGATGAACACCAGCGCCCAGCCGAACACGAAGGCACCGATGGCCTTGCCGAGCCCGTAGCCGCCCTCCCCCAGGGCCGGGACGGAGGCGACGACGGACAGCACGGTGAAGTAGGCCAGGTAGAACAGCCCGATGAGGATGCCCGCCATGGCGGCGCGCTGCAGGTACTGCAGCGTGATCCGCCGCGACATCTCCGCCTTGGTGTCGGCGGCCTCAAGGACGGCGTCGATGAAGAAGAGGCCGGGGAACAGGCGTTGGCGATAAGGGTCCACGGGACAAGTTTGACATGACTTAGTTCGCTGGGACAGGGGGGCTGGGCTATTTCGTCCCTCAATTGTCAAAACAAATAGGTGTGACAGCGCGTCTGTGGCCATCAACCAGGCGTCAGGACCCGAGGCAGCGCCGACGGCGGAGCCAGGCGGACCCGTCGCCGCGACCCTCGCGCACCGAGTAGGCTTGACTGTCTGTCTCACCCAGAGGATGCATTGATTTGTCTACATCGCGCGCTGACCTCGAACGAGAGATCGCCCTGGAACAGGGGCACGTGGACAAGGTCTACGCCAACCTGTCCACCGCCACCGCGACGGCGAAGTCCATGGCCCAACAGGGACGCGAGATCTTCCTCACCGACCGCACCAACTTCCTCCGCGAGGAGGACGGCACCGCGCTGTTCGAGCGCGACGCCTTCGCCTACCAGGCGGCGCGTCGCCTCGCCATCCTCGACGCCGAGCACGAGGGCCTGGTCTTCGGCCGGATCGACCTCGCCGTCGAGGAGACGCGCTACATCGGCCGCATCGGCGTGCGCGACGAGGAGTACGAGCCGCTGGTGATCGACTGGCGCGCCCCCGCCGCCGAGCCGTTCTACCGCGCAACGCAGGCGGACCCGATGAACGTGGTGCGCCGTCGGGTCCTCCGGTGCCGCGACGACCGCGTGATCGGCCTCGAGGACGACCTGCTCGACGACTCGGTCGAGTCGGACCTGCCGATCTTCGGCGAGGGCGCGCTGATGGCGTCGCTCAGCCGGGCCCGAGGCCGCACGATGCGCGACATCGTCGCCACCATCCAGGCCGAGCAGGACGAGGCCATCCGCGCCCCCTACCAGGGCGTCACCGTGATCGCCGGCGGCCCCGGCACCGGCAAGACCGTCGTGGCGCTGCACCGCGCCGCCTACCTCCTCTACACCAACCGCGCCCGCCTCGAGAAGGGCGGCGTGCTCGTGGTGGGCCCGTCGAACGTGTTCATGAACTACATCGAGCGGGTGCTGCCCAGCCTCGGGGAGGACTCGGTGACCCTCAAGGCCATCGGCGGCGTGGCCGGCGACGTGCTGGGCCTCACCAGCGAGCGGGTCGACGAGGCCGCCGCGGCCACCGTCAAGGGCAGCCTCGGCATGCTCTCGGTGCTGCGGCGGCTGGTGCGCACCCCGTTGATCGACCACCCGGAGGCGCTGCGGGTGCGGGTGACCGTCAAGGGCGAGGTGCTCGGGCTCGGCCAGTCCGAGCTCGGCCGCATCCGGGACCAGGTCCTGTCCGGCACCAAGCTCAACCGCGGCCGCAAGCAGGCCACGGATCTGGTGGCTCAGGCGCTGATGCGCAAGTTCCCCGACGACGTGCCCATCGAGCCCGCCGAGCTGGAGGACCGCGTCCGGGAGCACCCCAGCCTGGCGATGTTCATGAACGCCTGGTGGCCCACGCTCACCGCCACGCGCGTGCTGTCGCGGCTGGCGGAGCCCGCGGTCGTGGAGCAGGTGGCGCCCGACCTGACGCCCGCCGAGCGGGAGGCTCTGGTGCGGTCCTACGCGTGGGTGGGCGGCAGCGACGAGGGGCCGGAGATCGTGCGCGGCTGGTCGGTGGCCGACATCGCGCTGCTCGACGAGCTGATCGACGTGCTGGGCGCCGCACCGGAGGACCCGGAGCCGGAGATGGACGTGTTCCTCGAGGGCGGGGACGTGCCGGAGGTGCTGAGCACGGCGGACCTGCTGCGCTTCGAACGTGTGGTGGATCTCGACGACGACCCACAGACCACCTACGCGCACATCCTCGTCGACGAGGGCCAGGACGTCACGCCCATGCAGTGGCGGATGCTGCGCCGACGGGGGCCGCAGTCGTCGTGGACCATCGTCGGGGACCCGGCGCAGAGTTCCTATCCCCATCAGGAGGAGACGGCGCGAGCGTTGGCGGACCTTGTGGGTCGGGGCCCGAACCGGACCTTCACGCTGAGCACCAACTACCGCTCCCCCAGCGAGGTGTTCGCGTTGGCGGCGCGGGTGATCACGAAGGTGTTCCCCGGCGCGGAGCTACCGAAGGCGGTGCGCTCGACGGGCGTGGAGCCGAGGCTGGCGCACGCCACCTCCGAGCGCCTTCACGAGGCGCTGCGCGAGGAGTTGCTGGAGCTGGCCGGTCAGGTCAGCGGCACGATCGGCGTGATCTGCCCGCCGTCGCTCGCCCAGGAGGTGCAGCGGCTGGTGATGCAGGACGTGCGGCTGCGGGAGTTCGAGAACCGGCTCATCGTGGTGACGGCGCTGCAGGCGAAGGGCCTGGAGTACGACGGGGTGGTGGTGGTGGCGCCGGACGCGATCGTCGCGGAGGCGCCCGGCGCGGAGCGGGTGCTGTACGTCGCGCTGACCCGGGCGACGCAGCGGATGGTGACGCTGGACCTCGGCACCTCGCGCTGGCAGGCCCTCCTCGCCTGATCATCCCGAGGAGCGCTCCACAGTGGGGATCCATGGATGGCAGACCGACCAGATATCACCACTGGACGGGCCAATTGCGGATCCCTGCGGATGGACTCCCGCGAAAGGCGAGGCGGCTCCCCAGGGAACGGGCGTCAGTCCTGGCGCTTCAGCTCGGCGAGGACCTCGCGGGTGGCCTTCGAGCGGTTCTGCGTGAAGAACTGCAGCCCAGGGGCGCCCGCGTCCAGCAGGCCGCGACACATGCGCACCGCCGCGGCCAGGCCCACCTCCCGGACCTCCTCCTTCGACGAGCAGGCCCGCAGCTCCGCGACGAAACCAGACGGCAGCTCCCGGCCTGACAAGGCAGCGAACCGCTCGATCTGCGAGATCACCGTCAACGGCATGATCCCCGGGATGATCGGGATCCCACAGCCCAGGCCGCGCATCCGCTCCACGAGCTCGCCGTAGCGCTCCCCCTCGAAGAACAGCTGCGTGATGGCGAACTCCGCCCCCGCCTCCACCTTGTCCAGGAGGATCCGGGCGTCGAGGTCCGGGTCGTTGCTGGTCTCGTGCGGGTTCGCGAACGCCGCGACACCCACGCAGAAGTCGCCCTCGGCCTTCACGAAGCGCACCAGTTCCGTGGCGTTGGGCAGGCCGTCGGGGTGCGCGGTCCAGGGGCCGCCGCCCGGCATGTCGCCGCGGATGGCCAGAATGTTGGTCACGCCCGCCTCGCGGTACTCCGCGAGCGCGGCCGACAGGTCCGCCTTGGACTGCCCCACGCACGTCAGGTGCCCCACGGTCAGCGGCCCGCCAGACGCCGCGATCCGGCGCGTGGCGCTGATCGTCCGGTCCCGCCGCGACCCGTTCGCCCCGTAGGTCACCGACACGAACGACGGCTCCAGCGGCGCCAGCGCCTCGACGGCGGCCCACAGGATGGGCTCCTCGTCCTCGGACCTGGGGGGGAAGAACTCGAACGAGTAGAGGGGACCCAGGGCTGAGCGGAACAGCTCTCCCACGGTCCGCAGGCTCGATTCAGTCACAGGCATGGGGCAACAATAGGGTTCGGGCGACTACGCTCGATGCGTGAGCCGCTCCCTGGACCCCGCCTTTCCGCTCGCCGCGACACTCCTGTCCGCGGTCAGCGAAACCATCGACGGTTACCTGGCGGCGCAGGAGCCCATGCTGCGGGCCATCGGGGCCGAGGCGATGCTCGACGTGGCCCGCGAGGCAACCGCCGGCGGCAAGCGGCTGCGTCCCGCCTACTGCTACTGGGCCTCCGTGGCGGCCGCTGGCCGGCCGGACGACGACACCGCCGTCCTCAAGGTGGCCTCCTCCCTGGACCTGCTGCACGTCAGCGCCCTGGTGCACGACGACCTCATCGACGCGGCCGACACCCGGCGCGGCCTTCCCGCCGCCCACAAGCGGTTCGAGCAGCTGCATGCGGCCCGGGAGGGCCGCGGCAGCGCCGAGGCGTTCGGCACGTCGTCGGCCATCCTGCTCGGCGACCTCCTCCTCATGTGGAGCCTGGACCTGGTCGACGCCTCCGGCGCACCCCACCTCGACCGCGCGCGTCCCCTGCTCAGCCTCATGCGGGCGGAGGTCACCGCCGGCCAGTACCTCGACGTCGCGGCCCAGTACGGCGTGACCGGCGCGTCCACGGTCGCCGAGGAGCTCGAGGTGGCGCAGCGGGTGCTGGAATACAAGTCGGCCAGCTACTCCATCCGCCGCCCGGCGCAGATCGGGGCCGCGCTCGGCGGGGCCGACGACGCGCTCATCGACGCGCTCGGCGAGTTCGGTTCCATCATCGGGCGCGCGTTCCAGCTGCGCGACGACGTGCTCGGCGTCTACGGCGAGGCGGCCGTGACCGGCAAGCCCTACGGCGGCGACATCCATGAGGGCAAGCGGACCGTGCTGGTGCTGACCGCGCTGAGGGACTCCGCCCCCGACGCCGCCGCTGAGCTCAGGGACCTGCTGGGCGCGCCCGGCCTGACCGACGGCGACGTCACCCGCGCCGGACAGCTCATCGACGCCTCGGGCGCCCGCGCCCACGTGGAGGCCGTCATCGACGACAGCCTCACCCGTGCGCTGGCCGTGCTGGACCGGGCCACCCTCACCCACGACGGCCGCACCGCGCTGGGCGAGCT
Source organism: Tessaracoccus pujii (assembly GCF_055326215.1). Classification (NCBI taxonomy): domain Bacteria; kingdom Bacillati; phylum Actinomycetota; class Actinomycetes; order Propionibacteriales; family Propionibacteriaceae; genus Tessaracoccus; species Tessaracoccus pujii. The sequence continues at coordinate 366,958 of NZ_JBUZNP010000002.1, forward strand.
CGCCGCGCGGAGCGTGCAGCGTGTCCACTGACCCCGAACTGAGCGGCCTGACCGCCGCGGACGTCGCTGCCCGCGTCGAGGCCGGCCAGGTCAACACCCTGCCGTCGCGCTCCGGCCGGACCACGTGGGGCATCGTGCGGGCCAACGTGTTCACCCGCGTCAACGGCATCCTGTTGGTGCTGTTCGTCATCGTGCTCAGTACCGGCAGCCCGAGCCAGGGCGCGTTCGCGTTGCTCATCGTCGCCAACTCCGTCATCGGCATCGTGCAGGAGCTGCGCGCCAAGCGCACGCTGGACAACCTGGCGGTGGTCGGCGAGGCGCACCCCGTCGTGGTGCGCGACGGCGAACGCCGCCAGATCGCCCGCGACGACGTGGTGCTCGACGACCTCATCGTCGTGCGCCCCGGGGACCAGATCGTGGTGGACGGCACCGTGGTGGCGGCGGACTACCTGGAGGTGGACGAGTCGCTGCTGACCGGCGAGGCGGACCCGGTGGCCAAGAGCCCCGGCGACGAGGTGCTCTCGGGCGCCTTCGTCGTGTCCGGGTCCGGCGCCTACACCGCGCAGAAGATCGGCGCCGACGCCTACGCCGCGCAGATCACCGCGCAGGCCGCGAAGTTCACGCTGGTGCACTCGGAGCTGCGCCAGGGCATCAACCAGATTCTCAAGTACGTCTCGTTCCTGCTCGTGCCCGTGGGCGCGCTGACCATCTACGTGCAGTTCAACCAGCCGGACACGACGTGGCAGGAGTCGGCGCTGCGGATGGTGGGGGCGCTGGTGCCGATGGTGCCGGAGGGGCTGGTGCTGCTGACCTCCATGGCGTTCGCGCTGGGCGTGATCCGGCTGGGCCGGCGGCAGTGCCTGGTGCAGGAGCTGCCCGCGATCGAGGGCCTGGCGCGGGTGAGCGTGGTGTGCGCGGACAAGACCGGCACCCTCACCCAGCACGCGATGACGCTCGGCGAGATCGTGTGCCTCGCCGGCGACGACGCCCGCGCCCGCGAGGTGCTGGCGCAGCTGGTGGCGGCGGATCCCGCGCCCAACGCGTCGATGCAGGCCGTGGCCGCGGCCATCGGGCCCGCTGCCGAGCCGTGGCCGGTGATCGCCCGGGCGCCGTTCACCTCCGCCCGGAAGTGGTCCGGGGCGAGCTTCGGCAGTGGCGAGTCGTGGGTGCTGGGCGCGCCGGACGTGCTGGCCGGGCCCGCCGTCGCCGCCCAAGCCGACGCGATCGCCGCGTCCGGGCGCCGCGTGCTGATGCTGGGCAGCTGCGCGGCGCGGGTGGACGACGATGACGCCCCCGGGCACCTCACCCCCCTGGCGCTGGTGGTGCTGGACCAGCTGATCCGCCCGGACGCGGCGGAGACGCTGGCCTACTTCCAGGACCAGGGCGTGAGGGTGAAGGTGATCTCGGGCGACAACGCGGCCTCCGTCGGCGCCGTCACGCGCTCGCTGGGCATGGACATCGGCGACCCGATCGACGCCCGCTCACTCCCCGCCGGCGGATCCGAGGAGCTGGCGGACGCCGTCGAGGCCAACGACGTGTTCGGCCGGGTGGTCCCGGAGCAGAAGCGGCAGATGGTCCGGGCGTTGCAGCAGCGCCGGCAGGTGGTGGCGATGACCGGCGACGGCGTCAACGACGTGCTGGCGCTCAAGGACGCGGACCTGGGTGTGGCGATGGGGTCCGGCGCGCCCGCCACGCGCGCGGTGGCGCAGATCGTGCTGCTCGACGACAGGTTCGCCACGCTCCCCCACGTCGTCGCGGAGGGGCGGCGGGTGATCGGCAACATCGAGCGCGTGGCCAAGCTGTTCCTCACCAAGACCATCTACGCCGTGGGGCTGGCGCTGGTGATCGGGCTCATGGGGCTGCCCAACCCGTTCCTGCCGCTGCAGATGACGGTGGTGGGGTGGTTCACCATCGGCATCCCGGCGTTCCTGCTCAGCCTCGCCCCCAACCGGGAGCGCGCCCGGCCCGGCTTCGTGCGCAGGACGTTGACGGTCGCGGTCCCCGGTGGCCTCACGGTGACCGCGGTGGCCACCGTCACCTACGTGATGACCCGCGGCTTCGGTGAGGTGCCGGACGCGGTGCAGCAGCAGGCGTCGACGGCGACGCTCGTGGCGCTGATCATGACGGCCACGTGGGTGCTGGCCACCGTCGCGCGGCCCTACTACTGGTGGCGGCTGGGGCTGGTGGCGTTCGCGTACGGGTTCTACTTCCTGATGTTCTACATCCCCGTGTGGCACGACGCGCTGGTGCTGGACACGACGAACCCCGCGGCGCTGACGGTGGGCCTCGTCGCGGGGGCGGTCGGCATGGCGGTGGTCGAGGCGACGTGGTGGGTCACGGCCGCCGTGCGCGGGGAACGCCCCGTCGTCTGGGAGCCGGGCAGGGGACGACGGCGTCAGGCGTGGTAGGCGTCGTCGCCGTAGTGCTCGGCGCCGGGTTCCACGAGCCACGCCGCCTTGAGGGCGTCGGCCAGCTCCTGCGTGGCCGCGAACGGGTCCGCGGCGCGGAACACCGCCGTCGACACCACCGCGCGGCGGGCGCCGGCGGCCAGCACCTCGGCGAGGTTGCCCATCTCGATGCCACCCGCGGCGAACCAGACGGGCGCGGCGGGCAGCGACATGGGCGGGTACTGCCGCGCCATCTCGGCCACCTCGTCGCTCACCCGTCCGTCGACGACGGCGGGGCCGACGAAGCCGAACGTGAACGGGTCCCCGTCGATCTTGTCCGCGTCCTCCGGCCCGTCGATGGAGCGGCCGAGCAGGGAGAAGTCGTGCGGGCGGCGGATCCCGAACGGGCGCCAGCCGGGGCGGCGGTAGAACACGACGTCGGCGTTGCACGCCTCGCCGACGTCGGCGGAATCCGTGGCGACGATGGTCTGCAGCCCGAAGAGGCGACGGCGGGCCACGTCGAGCACCTCGGCGGCCTCGTCGACGCTGCGCCCGCCGCGGCTGAGGATCAGCAGGTCCGCGCCGTGGGCGGCGAAATCGGCGGCTGAGGCGTCCGCCTGATCCGGCGGGATCACGAGGGCGAGGCGGGCCATGCGCAGGCGTGTCTTGAGTCCGACGAGAGCGGTCATGTGACCCAATCTAGCCCGCGGCGGGCACGTTGTTCCGGGTTCCTCACCGACTCGCCGCCGCGTCGGCACCGGCTCGGCGCGCCACCGGCACTACACTCGGGGTCCAGACGGGCTCGTACGGCCTCTTCCCCGACCGTGCATGGAGTGGTATGAACAGCACTTTCGACCCGTTGGTCGGTCACGTGCTCGACGGCCGCTACGAGATTGTGGCGAAGGTGGCGCGCGGTGGCATGGCCACGGTCTATCGCGCGCGCGACCTGCGCCTGTCGCGCGCGGTGGCAGTCAAGGTGATGCGAAGCGACCTCGGCGAGGACGACGAGTTCGCCGCCAAGTTCGACCGGGAGGCCCGCTCCGCCGCCGTCCTCAGCCACCCGGCCGTAGTCAGCGTGTTCGACCAGGGCAGCTCGCAGGGCCAGCCCTACATCGTGATGGAGTTCATCGACGGCGAGACGCTGCGCCGGGTGATCAGCCGCGAGGCCCCGCTGCCGCCGGACCGGGCGTTGGAGATCTTCGAGCAGGTGGCCGCCGCGCTGGCCTGCGCGCACGAGGCCGGCGTGGTGCACCGCGACATCAAGCCCGAGAACGTGATGATCACCGCCCGCGGGCAGATCAAGGTGGCGGACTTCGGGCTGGCCCGCCAGGTGGGCTCCCCGCAGATGACGGCCACCGGCGTCCTGGTCGGCACGGCCAGCTACCTGCCGCCGGAGCTGGTGACGCACTCGAGGCCCGACGGCCGCAGCGACGTGTACTCCGCCGGCGTGATGATGTTCGAGATGCTCACCGGCCGCAAGCCCCACACGGGCGAGAACAACTACCAGATCGCCTACCGGCACGTGAACGTGGACATCGAGAAGCCGTCGGAGCGGCTCAGCGAGATCGGGCACGCTGCCGAGTGGCAGATCCCGGACTATGTGGACACGCTGGTGCTCGCGTGCGTGGCGCGCGACCCACGGGCCCGGATCGCCGACGGGCGGGAACTGTTGACGGCGGTGCGGCGCATCCGGCACGAGCTGTCCCGCACCGGCGGCTCGGACAATCCGGCGCTGGCCGCGGCGATCCTGCCGGCCAGCCCCGCGGAGGACGAGCCCTCCCCCGGGTATCCGCGGACCTCCGAGCGGCCCAGGCCGTCGTCGCCGCACACGCCCGAGACCGTCGTCGTGCGGCGTGAGCGCGATGACTGGCGGGGCGCGAGTGTCGCGGGGACGGGATCGGGCGGGTCGGTCGCCGGGGTCGCGGCCTCGTCGACGGCGAACCCGGCCGGGAAACGTCGGCCGCCCCTCGCGCAGGCCGGCCACCCGGACCGCGCGCCGGTCTCGCCGCGCCCGCATCCCGGCGCCGGCCCGCGCAGCCAGCGCACCCCCGTCTTCCCCCAGCTGCACGTCTCCCACGACCCGGTGCACCGGCGGCGTCGCGGCGTGATCGCGATGCTGCTCATCGTCATGCTCACCGTGGGCGCGGGCGTCGGCTCGTGGTGGTGGATGGCGGGGCGGTTCACCACCGTGCCGGCGATGGCGAACCTGAACCAGGCGAAGGCCAGCGAGGCGGCCGAGGCCAACGCGGTGGTGATCGAGACCCTCGAGGAGTACTCCGAGACCGTCCCCGCCGGGCTGGTGATCAGCACGGATCCGACGGCGGGCGACCGGCTGCTGCGCGGCTCGACCGTGACGGTCGTGATGTCGCGCGGGCCGGAGCGGTACCCCATGCCCAAGGTGGTGGGCGCCACCCGCGAGGCGGCCGAGCGGGCCATCGTGGAGGGCCGGATGGCGGTGGGCACCGTCACGGAGGCGTGGTCCGAGTCGCGGCCGGCCGGCGAGGTGCTGAAGGCGTCGCAGGAGGTGGGCGCGCAGCTGAAGCCGGGCACGGTGATCGACATGACGGTGTCCAAGGGTCCGGAGCCGATCAGGATCCCGGATCTCACGGGCGACAAGTCGGATCAGGCCGTCAAGGAGCTGGAGAAGCTCGGCTTCAAGGTGAGCGTCAAGGAGGAGAACTCCGCGACGGTCGAGGCCGGGCGGATCATCAAGCAGGACCCCAGGACCGGCACGGGCAAGCGGGGCGACACCATCACGATCACCCGCTCGCTGGGGCCGGTGATGGTGACCATCCCGTCGGTGCGGCTGAAGAGCACCGACGAGGCGACGAAGCTGCTGACGGACCTGGATCTGGTGGTGGAGGTGCGGAGGTCGTCGGACTTCCCGATCCCGCTGGACATCGCCTCCGGCACGGACCCGGGCGAGGGCACATCCGTGCCGGTCGGCACCAAGGTCATCCTCCACGTCGCCTGACCGAACTGCGCTAGCGTGACCGCGTGACCTCCCCCCGCGGCGCCTGGCTGCCCGTCGCCGCGCTGCTGGTGGCCGCCGTCGCGTGGGGATCGACGGTGGTGGTGACGAAGAGCGCGTTCGCGACCATGTCGCCGCTCGGGGTGGTGGCCATCCGCCTGTTCCTCACCGGCGTGACGCTGGCGCTGATGTTCCCGCACCGCCTGCGGATGCCGCTGCGGGAGGCCGCCGTCGGCGCCGGCCTGGGGCTGCTGCTGTTCGCGGGCCTCGCCACGCAGACGCTCGGGCTGCAGCTGATCGCGCCGTCGACCACGGGCTTCCTCACGGCCACGTACGTGATCTTCACCGCGCTGATCTCGGCGGTGTTCCTGCGCCAGCGCCAGCCGGCGGCGACGTGGGTGGCGGTGCTGCTGACGGTCGCGGGGATCACGGTGCTCGCGCTGGGTCACGACGGCGAGTCGACCAACTTCGCCGTCGGCGCCTCCCTCACGCTGCTGAGCGCCGTGCTCTACGCCGTCCACATCGTGCTGCTCGGCAGGCGGGTGACGCGCAACACCGTGGTGCAGCTGACGGTGGCGCAGGCGGGCGCGGGTGTCGCGGTGAGCGTGGCGCTGTGGCCGCTGCTGCGCGAGCCGCTGCCCACCGACCCTGTGACGTGGGCGCAGCTGCTGTACCTGGGGATCATCTGCGGCGCGGTCGCGTTGTTGCTGCAGAGCTGGGGGCAGAGCCATGTGCCCGCCACGCCGGCCGCGGTGATCATGTGCACCGAACCGCTGTGGGCGGCCGTGTTCGCCGTCGGCCTCGGGGTGGAGCCGTTGACGGTGACGATGCTGGCGGGAGGATCGCTGGTGCTGGGCGCGCTCCTGCTGGCGGTCCTGCCCCGCCGTTCGGCGATACCTGAGGTCGCCTCCGTCGGCTGAGCGATGCTCGCTCCTGCACCCTGCTATCTATACAGCGGCTTCTGCGCATATACGCAGAAGCCGCTGTATAGATAGCATCCTGCAGCTCCTCCCGGGCAGGCGAGCGACCGCTCTCCGATCCGGCGCGACCCCCGCGCCTGTCACACTCGTATCCATGTCCGAGATCGTCTGGATCCTCATCGTCGTCGCGGCGCTGGCCGCCCTCGGGTTCGCCGCGTGGGGGATCCACCGCCACCAGTACGTGAAGCAGCTCCGCGAGCGCGGCTGGACGTTCGTGACCTCACCGTCGATCGGGATCGTCTACGGCCTCAACGTGCCCCCGTTCGGGATGGGGTTCCAGCGCTCGGTGGACGACCAGATCCTCGGCCGCGCCTCGGACGGCACCGGGTTCTCCGCGTTCCGCTACAAGTGCTCGCAGTGGAGGTCCGACGGCTACGTCGTCACCATGCCCCTGCCACGCCCCCTCCAGCCCGCCGAGATCTTCCGCACCGCCGCGCCCACGCTCAGCATCCCCGGCCAGACGATGGTGCTGGGCGATCTCACCGCCGCCGCGGGAGACGCCGGCTACGCGCAGGCCCTCGTCGAGGCCGCCGCGACGCCGCTCCAGGGGCCGTTCCGCGTCACGGTGGACCACGACCGCCTCGTGCTGGTCGACGCGCCGAAGCCGGCCGAGGAGCTGGCGGCCGCCGTCGAGCAGCTCGCCGCACTCCGCTCTCGCCTGCTGGCCTCCCCCGCCGCGACCTTCGTGGGCCCGGCCGCCCCGCCGTCGCTGAGTTTCTACCAGCGCCCGGGGTGGACCTACGTGCCGCGCGACGACAGCTACCTGGCGCTGCTCGACCACACCGGCGGCGGCCGGAGGCACGAGGCGCACGACATCATCTACTCCGACAACGACGGCCTCCCGTTCCTCCGCCTGCGCCACGAGTGGGAGACCACCCACACGCGCACGGACTCCGAGGGCCGCACGCGCACGGAGACCCGCCACCACAGCGAGGAGTTGTGCGAATTCCGCACCACGTTCCCGTTCCACGCGTTGTCGGTGAACTGGGAGCTGTTCGGGGCGGCGCAGAAGTTCGAGTGGGAGGAGTTCAACCGCCGCTACAAGGTGCGCTCCTCGGCGCCACGGTTCGCCTCGGACGTGATCCACCAGCGGCAGATGGAGTACCTGATGGGCTGCGGTGCGCCGAAGTTCGCCGTCGCGGGTGACCGGATCCTCGTCGGGGGTGGCGGGTCCTGGTATCCGGAGGACATCGACGCGGCCTCGCGCTTCCTGCACGGCTTCTTCGCCCGCGTCCCGGACCACGTGTGGCGCCAACTGGGCGCCTGGCCGCGCCCCATCGCTGAACTGGCCTACGACGCCTGAGCCGGGGCGGCTTGGGGCGCTGCCCCGGCTGGGGGGTGGGGTTGAGCCGATGGATGGGTTCGCGGAGCAGGCCACGCTCACCTCACGCGGGAGGGTCTCCACGAACCCATCCATCGGCTCAAACCCATACCCAGCCCGAGCCAAACCCACACGCGTCACCCGAGAGGAAGTGGGATCAGGCGGAGGGCGACGCCAGGGCGGCGCCGATGACGGCCCCCGCCTCGCGACACTCCTGTTCCGTCACGTCCATGTGGGTGACCGCCCGCAGCGACGACGGCCCCAGCACGCTGACCCGCACGCCCCGTTCGGCCAGCCCCGCCGCGACACCGGGGGCCCCGTCGGCCGGGATCATCACGATGTTGGTCTGCACCGACGCCTCGTCCACCGCCCCCGGGCACGCCTCGTTGATGGCCGACGCGAGCGTCGACGCGGCCCGGTGATCCTCGACGATCCGGTCCAGGTTGTGTTCCAGCGCGTACAGGCCGGCGGCGGCCAGCACCCCGGCCTGGCGCCACCCGGCACCCAGGCGCTTGCGCTGCACGCGGGCCCGCGCCATCTCGTCGGCCGTGCCCACGAGCACGGAGCCGACGGGGGCGCCGAGGCCCTTGGAGAGGCAGAGGGAGACGGTGTCGAACAACCGCCCGTAGTCGGTGAGCGGCCGGCCGGTCACCGCGACCGCGTTGGCCAGGCGCGCGCCGTCGAGGTGCGTCGCGACCCCCAGGTCCCGCGCCCCCTCGCTCAGCGCCACGAGCTCCGCGTAGTCCTGCACGGTGCCGCCGCCGAAGTTGTGGGTGTCCTCCACCTCGAGGCAGGCGGTCTCCACCAGGTACGGGCGGCAGTTGACCGCCACCAGGCTGAGGGCGTCGCCTGCCACCAACCGCCCCGACGACGAGACCCAGGTGCGCATCGTCACGCCGTGCAGCGCGCCGTGGGCGCCCATCTCGGCGCGGGCGATGTGCGCGTGCGCGTCGCACAGCACCTCGCGGCCGGGTTCGGTGTGCAGCCAGATGCCGAGCAGGTTGGACAGGCTCCCGGTGGCGCAGAACAGCGCCGCCTCCTTGCCGAACAGCCCCGCGACGTGCGCCTCCAGGGCGAGCACGGTCGGGTCCTCGCCGTAGACGTCGTCGCCGACGGGGGCCTCGGCCATGGCGGCCAGCATGCCGGCGCTGGGCCGGGTGACGGTGTCTGAGCGGAGGTCGATCACAGGTCCTTGGCCTTGTACTCCTGGACCGGGTTCACCCGCCCGAGGCGCCCGGAGCGCAGGCGCTTGGCGACGGTGAAGGCCAGTTCGAGTGACTGGTTGCGGTTGAGCCGGGGATCGCACACCGTCTCGTAGCGGCTGGAGAGGTCGTCCTCCACGAGGTTCATCACGCCGCCGACGCATTCGGTGACGTCGTCGCCGGTGAGCTCGACGTGCAGCCCCCCGGGCCAGGTGCCGAGCTGCTCGTGGACGTCGAAGAAGCCGTGCACCTCGTCGACGACGTCGGTGAAGGAACGCGTCTTGTAGCCGTTGGCGGCCTCGAACGTGTTGCCGTGCATGGGGTCGCACACCCAGGCCACCTTGCGGCCGGTGGCCTCGACGCCGGCGATGACGCCCGGCAGCACGTCGCGCACCTTCTTGGCGCCCATGCGGGTGATGAAGGTGATGCGGCCGGGGATGCGGTTCGGGTCCAACCGGTCCGCGAGCGCGATGGCCTGCTCGGCGGTGGTGGTGGGGCCGAGCTTGATGCCCAGCGGGTTCTGCACGCGGCGCAGCAGCTCGACGTGGGCGCCGTCGAGCTGCCGGGTGCGCTCGCCGATCCACAGCATGTGGCCGGAGCAGGTGTAGAGCTCCTGGGAGCGGGAGTCGACGCGGGTGAGCGCGCGCTCGTACTCCAGCAGGAGGGCCTCGTGGGAGGCGTAGAAGTCCACGGTGTCGAGGGCCGAGTCGTGGACGCCGCAGGCCACCATGAACGCCAGCGCCCGGTCGATCTCCGAGGCGAGTTCCTCGTACTCGGCCTCCACCTCGGAATCGCGGACGAACTGGCCGTTCCAGGTGTGGACGCCGCGGAGGTCGGCGAAGCCGCCCTTGACGAAGGCGCGCACCAGGTTGAGGGTCGCGGCGGAGGAGTTGTAGACCTGCAGGAGGCGCGCGGGGTCGTGGGCGCGGTCCTCCGGGGTGAAGTCGAAGCCGTTGATGGCGTCGCCGCGGTAGGCGGGCAGCGACACGCCGCCGCGGGTCTCGAGGTCGTTGGAGCGCGGCTTGGCGTACTGCCCGGCGATGCGCCCCACCTTGACGACGGGGACCTGCGCGGCGTAGGTCATGACCACGGCCATGGACAGCTGCACCAGCAGCTTGGACTTGATGTTCTGCGCGGTGACGGCGTCGAACGTCTCCGCGCAGTCCCCGCCCTGCAGCAGGAAGGCCTTGCCCTCGGCCACGTCGGCCATCTTGTGGCGCAGGTCGTCGCACTCGCCGGCGAACACCAGCGGGGGCAGGGACTCCAGCGCGTCGATGGTCTTGTCCAGGGCTGCCTGGTCCGGGTACGTGGGCTGCTGGACCATCGGCAGCGCGCGTAGTTCTTCCCGGGAGATGATGCTAGACATGCCCCGAAGGTTACTGCACCGCCGCAATCGGCCCTCGCCCCGGAGCCGACGGTGGACTACGCCGACGGGTCGTGCAGGCCCTGGTCGATGGCGTACAGCGTCAACTCCACCCGGTTGTGCAGCTGCAGCTTCTTCAACACGTTCTGCACATGGTTCTGCACCGTGCGGTGGGAGACGAACAGTTCGTCGGCGATCTCCCGGTACGCCATGCCCTTCGCCACACGGCGCAGCACCTCGATCTCGCGTGACGTCAGCGCGGGACTCTCCTCGTTCAGCGACCTGGCCAGGTTCACCATCCGCCGGAACTCCCCCAGCACGAGGCCGGCGAGCCCGGGAGTGAACACCGCGTCGCCCACCGCGGTCCTGCGCACCCCGTCGATCAACTCCTCCTTCGACGCGGACTTCACCAGGTAGCCCTTGGCGCCGGCCTTCATGGCGCGGAGCACGTCGTCGCGCTCCCCCGACGCGGAGATCACCAGCACCTGGAGGTCCGGGAATTCCTGCAGCAGCATCTCGATGCAGGTGGCGCCGTCGGGTGCCGGGATCTGCAGGTCCATCACGACGATCTCCGGGCGGCTGGCGCGGGCCCGGGTGAGGCAGTCGACGCCGCTCTTGGCCACGGCGACGATCTCGAACCCCACCTCGGTGAGGTCCTCGCTGAGCGCGTCGATCCACATGGGGTGGTCGTCGACGAGCATCACCCGCCGCCGCGCCGGCACCTCGTCTGCGTGCGTCATCGCTCCTGCTCCACTGCCTCGACATCGATGGGGAACCGCAGCTCCCACTCCGTCCCGGCGCCGGGTGAGGATTTGAGGATCGCCGACCCGCCGAGGGCCGTCATCCGGCCCACGATCGAGTCCTTGATGCCCATCCGGCCCGACTCGGCGGCCTGGACCACCTGGCTGGGGTCCATGCCGACTCCATTGTCGCGGACCCACAGGATCACTTCGTCGTCGCGCTCCTGGTCCAGCAGGATCCAGGCCTGCGCGTCGTCGCCGGCGTGCGCCTCCACGTTGTTCAGCACCTCCGTCAGCGCGGCCTGCACCTCGGCGGCGAGATGCCGCGGCACCCTCACGACGCTGGCCATCGTCGAGACCGTCACCCGCGCCGCATGGAACCGGTCGAGCGCCGCCGCCAGATCCACCAACGCGGTGGGCTCGACGGCCGCGATCTCGCGATCCTGCAGCAGCACCCGCAGCTGCGCCTCCGATTCGCGGGCAAGCGCCGCCAGCCGGATGCCGCGACCCCCGAGCCCCGGCCCCTCCCGCTCCACCAGCGCGAGCACCTGGAGTGCGCCGTCGTGCACGATCCGCGAGAGCCGTTCCCGCTCCGCGAGCGCCGCGGTGCGGGAGCGCTCCTCCTCCTGCTCGACGATGGTGGCCCGGAACTGCTCGATCAGCACGCCCAGGCTGGCGATGAGGATGACGGTGACGAACGCCGCGCCGAGGCGTTGGAGTTCGAAGTGCGACGGCACCCCCAGCAGCGCCGCGGACGTGACGAGGGCGAAGGCCACGCCCCACCGGGTGCTGAGGAAGATGGCCGCGTAGGCCGCGCAGCCGCTGATCCAGTACCCCGCCAGCGACAGGGGCGCCGCGAGCGGCGGGACGGTGACGACGGTGGTGAGGATGAGGGTGACGGTCACGCCGAGGTCCGCCACGTGCGCCTGCCACGTGCGGTTGGCGGGGGTGCGCATCCGCCAGGAGATGAAGAGGTGCCAGGCGATGAGCGCGAGGGTCGCGGCGACGACGCCCAGCGGCTTGTCGGTGTAGTTGACCACGTAGAAGAGGTTGACGAACACGGCGTGCAGCCCCAGCAGTGAGCGTGCCACCACCGCGACGGTGTAGACGCGGCCCAGGAGGTCCGAGCGGTCGCGGAATCCCATCCGCTCGGCGCTGGGCCGGCCGAGCCGGCGCAGGAGGGTGCGGTCGATCAGCGCGGGCCGGTCACTCAACGGGCTCCGTCGCCTGCAGCTGGGGCTTCGCGCCTCCGCCGGGGCGCGGGAGGAGGAAGGCGTCGGAACCGGTGTCCTTGAGGTCGCCGTGCTTGACCCGGGCCGCGTACACGTCGGCGTACTCCTGGCCGGTCAGTCGCTGGATGGAGGCGAGGACCTCGTCGGTGACCCAGCGCAGCACCTTGGTGTTGCCGGGGACGTGGCCGAACTCGGAGAAGTCCAGCGGCCTGCCGATGATGACGACGGGGCGCCTGGCCCACGGGATGCCGAAGATGCCCTTGTGGGACTTGGTGCCGATGACCCCGACGGGGATGACGGGCACGCCGTTGATGAGCGCGATGCGCGCCATGCCGGTCTTGCCCTTGTACAGGCGGCCGTCGGGCGAGCGGGTGCCCTCGGGGTAGATGGCGACGACACGGCCCTCGGCCAGGACGTCGGAGATGGCGCCGAGGGCGTCGGCGCTGGCCCGGCCGCCGCTGCGGTCCATGGGCACCATGCCCACCACCGTGAGGAACCAGGCGATGGCCTTACCGGCGAGCCCGCCCTGCCCGGCGAACAGCTCGGCCTTGGCGGGGAAGGTGAGGGGTCGCGGCATCATGGCGGGGACGACGAGCGAGTCGAGCGCCCCGATGTGGTTGCTGGCCAGGATGGCACCGCCGGACCGGGGGAAGTTCTCCGCGCCGATCACCTTGGCCCGGTATCCGTACTTCACCAGGGGGCGGAAGATCAGGGTCTTGAACAGGCGGTACCACATGCGCCGCAGTCTATGGCAGGGGCCGGGCCGCCCACCCGGATCGCCGAAGGCGCCTATCCTCGGACCATGCTGCGCTCGCTGTTCCCCCGCCCCACCGCGACACCCGTCTGGCCGGAGGCGCGCCCGCTCCATCTCGGCGGCGGCGACGTCGGCGTGGTGATGATCCACGGCTTCACCGGGTCCGTGCAGGCGATCGCGGGCTGGGCCGAGGCGCTGGCCACCTCCGACGGCGACTGGGCCGGGGCCCGCGTCGTCGCTCCCCGCCTCCCGGGGCACGGCACCTCGTGGCAGGACCTGGCGCGCACCCGCTGGTGGGACTGGTACGGCGCCGTCGAGGACGCGTACCTGGAGCTCGCCGGGCAGCACAAGACCGTCTTCGTGGCCGGTCTGTCGATGGGTGGGGCGCTCGCCCTGCACCTGGCCGCCCAGTATTCGGTGGCCGGCGTGGTGCTGGTCAACCCGTCGATCGCGACGACGGACCGGCGGGCACCGGTGGTGACCCGTCTGCCGGGGCTGCTGCCGTCCTTCCCGGGGATCTCGTCCGACATCGCCAAGCCCGGCGTGGTGGAGCTGGCCTATCCGCGCTTCTCGGCGAGGAGCGCGGCCACGATGGCCGGCCTCTGGCGCGAGGTGCAGGAGGGTCTGCGCCGCATCGACGCGCCGGTCCTGCTCATGAAGTCCGCGGTGGACCACGTCGTCGAGCCGCTGGGTTCGGAGATCATTCGCCGCGACGTGCGTGACGTCCGGCTCGCCTCACTGGACCGCAGCTACCACGTGGCGACGCTGGACTACGACGCGGACCTGATCGTCGCGGAGTCGCGGCGGTTCATCACATCCCTCCGCTGACCCCAGGGGGCGAGCGTCAGCCGACGACGCGGCGCACGCCGGTGATCGGCATGGACTGAAGGCTCGCGATCCGCACCCCGGTCCGCGGGTTGGCAGCGTCGACGATCTTGCCGTTGCCGATGTAGAGCGCGACGTGGCTGACCGGGCTGTAGTAGAACACCAGGTCACCCGGCTTGATCTCCGACAGCGAGACCTTCCGGCCCTCGCTGGAGTACTGCGTCCGCGACGAGCGCGACAGCGTGATGCCCACCTGGCGGTACGCGTAGCTGGTCAGGCCGGAGCAGTCGAAGGTGTCGGGACCCGAGGTGCCCCACACGTAGCGGCTGCCCACCTTGGCGAGCGCTGCGTTGACGGCGCCCTGGGCGCGCGACGACGCGGCGCCGTCGCTGACCGGCGCGGCGGCCTCGACCTTGGGGGCCGCGGCAGCGGCGGGAGCCGACGTGCTGGAGGTGGTCTCACGGGAGCGGCTGGCGGCCTCAGCTGCGGCGGCGCGGGCCTCGGCGGCGGCCTGGGCCTCTGCCGCGACACGCTGGCGCTCGGCCTCGATGGCCGCGAGACGCTGACGCTCCTCCTCGGAGAGGCGGTTGTAGACGCGCTCGGCCTCGGCCTCCTTGGCCTCGAACTGCTTCGCGAGGTCCTTCTTGGCCTCGGTGTCCTTCTTCAGCGCGGCCTCGGTGGCGGCGGCGTCCTCGCGCAGGGTGGCCAGCTTGGCCTGGACCAGCTGGAGCTGCTGGACGCCCGCGTTCGAGCGGTCGATCTCGGTCTGGAACGCGGCGAGGCCGCTGAGCAGGTTGTCCGACGAACCGCTGGTGAGGAGCTTGGCGGTGACGCTGAAGGAGTCGTTGCGCATCTGCAGCGTGGCGACGTCGCCGATCTGCGCCGACAGCTTCTCGACCTTGGACTCCTGCGTCCGAAGGTCAGCCGAGATGGTGGTGAGCTTCACCTCCGCCTGCTGCAGGCGCTCGCTGGCCTCGATCAGCTCCTGGTCGATGGCGGAGGACTCCTGGTGGATGCGCGCCAGTTCCTCGCGGGCCTTCTCGACGGCGGCCGGGTCTGCCTGGGCGGAGATGCCCAACGTGGCGACGAGGACGGCAGCAAGGCTGCTGACGAGGGCGATGCGGACTCGGTTCACGGGTACTCCAGGTGAGGGGGTAAGTCTGAGAGAATCCTAAGCGCCTTCAGCCTTTTCTCAAAGTCCCAGTTCCCGTGTCCATCGGGAGCCCCGCAACTAGCCCGCGCGCCGGTGCCCGCCGTCGTGCGCGAGCCGCAGCGGTGGCACCAGGCCGGCCTCCGCGAGCACCACCAGCGCCTGCTGCTCGTCGTCCTCGAGGCCCACGTCCGGCGGCCCCAGGAGCAGGGAGATCACGCAGTCCGAGCACGCGGCGCCGCGCTCGGAACAGGAGTTGCAGTCAACATGCAAGGTAGCCATGCGCCCCACCCTCCCCCACCCCACCGACAGTTCTGTCAGACCGCCCACCTAGCCTCTCCCCATGGCCACCGTCTCCGTCGCGCAACCCTCGTTCGAGGACCTCGGCGTCCACCTCTCCCAGGTGACGTTCGTGGTGGTGGACCTGGAGACGACGGGGGGCTCGGCCGATTCGGAGATCACCGAGGTGGGCGCGGTGAAGGTCCAGGGGGGCCGGATCCTGGGCGAGTTCCAGACCCTCGTCCGCCCGTCGGCCCCCATCCCCGCCATGATCCAGGTGCTCACCGGCATCACCAACCAGATGGTGGCCACCGCTCCCCCGCCGTCACAGGTGCTGCCCGCCTTCGCGGAGTTCGCCGCAGGCGCGGTGATCGTGGCGCACAACGCCCGCTTCGACACCGGCTTCCTCAAGCGCGGATACGAGCAGCTCGGCCTGGCGTGGCCGCGGCCCACCGTCGTGGACAC
The DNA here is from genome assembly GCF_055326215.1 of Tessaracoccus pujii. Lineage (NCBI taxonomy): Bacteria > Bacillati > Actinomycetota > Actinomycetes > Propionibacteriales > Propionibacteriaceae > Tessaracoccus > Tessaracoccus pujii. Next base: position 382,627 of record NZ_JBUZNP010000002.1, read on the forward strand.
CGTCGCCCTGGCCCGCACCGCGCTGCTTCGCGACGAGGTGCCCAACTGCAAGCTGGCCACCCTTGCCCGCTATTTCAGCGCCGGCACGGAGCCCAACCACCGCGCCCTCAGCGACGCCCGCGCCACCGTCGACGTCCTCCACGGCCTGTTGGAGCGCGTGGGCAACCTCGGTGTGCACACGCTGGAGGACCTCACCGAGTTCGCGCTGCAGGTCTCCCCGGACAGGCGGGCCAAGCGCACCTGGGCCACCACGGCCCCGGAGTGCGCGGGCGTCTACTACTTCTACACGGACTCCGTCACCCCCACCGGCGAGCACAAGCGTGAGGTCCTCTACGTCGGCAAGTCCACCAACCTCCGCCGCCGGGTCCGCTCCTACTTCTCCGCCGCGGAGAAGCGCGGCCGGATCCACGAGATGGTGCGCGTGGCCACCGGCGTGGAGTTCGTGCCCTGCGCCACGGACCTGGAGGCGGAGGTGCGGGAGCTGCGGATGATCGAGTCGCTGGCCCCGCGCTACAACCGTCGCTCGAAGAACCAGCGCAAGGTCAGCTGGCTGAAGCTCACCGACGAGGCGTTTCCTCGGCTGTCGATCGTGACGCAGGTCCGCGACGACGGCACCTACTTCGGCCCCTTCCGCAGCCGCGACGCCGCGGACGAGGCCGCGCTCACCCTCTACGACGCCTTCCGCCTCCGCCGCTGCACCACCAGACTCTCGGCGAAGAAGCCCTCCTCCTCCTGCGCGCTCGGGGAGATGGGCCGCTGCGTGGCGCCGTGTGAGCTGGGCGACGGCGCCGCCCAGTACCCCGCCATCGCCGAGGCTGTGTCCAGCAGCTGGCTGGGCGACGTGCGCCCGGTGCTGCGGAGCGTGCGGGTGCGGATGCGCAAGCTGGTGGCGCAGGAGCGCTTCGAGGAGGCCGGCACCATCTCGGACCGGCTCACGGCCTACTACCGCACATCCATCCGCTTCCACCGCCTGCGGTCCCTGGCGCTGTGCCGGCAGCTCGTGGCGGCCATCCCGTCGGCCGCGGGCTGGGACATCCACGTCATCCGTTACGGGAAGCTCGCCGCCGCCACGACGGCGCCCTCGGCCCGGGCGCGCACCGCGGCCGAGGAGGCCATGGCGGCGGCAGAGACCATCCTCCCGCCGCGCGGCGGGATTCCCGCTGGCAGCGTCGAGGAGGCCGAACGGATCGCGGCGTGGCTGGAGCTGCCGGGCGTCCGCCTCATCGAGACCGACGGCGAGTGGGCCTGGCCTCTCCACGCGGGCCTACCCGACGGCGCCCTGGCCCACGAGCTGCTCGGCCCGGCACCGCCCCTGCCTGTCGACGATCCGCTGGGGCGAACGGTCGCGGCCCTCCTCGCCTCTTAGCGGAGCTGGCCGGTCCACCAGCCCGGATTGGACCCAACGAGGCAATAGACTCCCGGCCGTGCAACCCACCGCAAGCCCACCGATCTCCAGGACTGGTGGTGACTTCCTCAGGAGCCTTGTCACAGGCTGGCTCTATTGGCCCATCATCGTCGTACTGAACGTCGGGTTGGTGCTGCTCGGCGCCTACCTCGGCAGCATCCCGCCAGGACGGTTCACAGTCCTAGCCATCGTAGGGGCGGTCGTGATCGTAATGGCCGTCCTGGGCTTGCCAAGCCTGCGTTCGAAGTGGACGCGCGAGTACGAGCGGGCCACTGCTGAGGAGCTCATCGCATTGGTTCAGTTCTATTACCTTCCAATTCTGATGCGATTGGCCAGGCAAGTCGGACAGCCGAGCAAGGAGCACTTGGCATCCGTCGAGGAGGCAATCATCAGTGCGGCGGACCACATCTGCGGGCCCTCGGACGTTCGGGTGCGCGGTGTCCTGTTCGAAGCAACAAACGGGTTCCTGCAGCCGAAGCTGGACAGGTTCAGCTCAGGGCAGCCTTCGCAGCGCCGGTTCGCCGCCCGCGGCCGAGGGCTGGCCGACAAGGAGGCTTGGCGGACCGCCCGCACCGGGAAGCCGAAGACCTACCCAGATTTGGCACAACACCAGCCGCCGGGGTTCATCCCTGGTAGCAACAAGTACGCGACCTTCAGCACCTGCGGCATCCTCGACGTCAAAGGCGAGGTCTACGGCATGCTGAACATCGATGCCGAGGTTGCTGATGTGTTCACAGGCATCGACGAAACCGTTCTGGAACTCCTCGCCCGGACTTTGTCGGTGGCCTACGCTGTTATGAAGGAGGAGGGTGAATCATGACTGACGTGCGAATGAGCAACGACGACCGCGACCGAGGTGTCTCGGCGAGCGGACCCGAAGCACAGGCGTACTACGAGCGAGCAATGAAAGAAGCCCGCAGTATCCTCGACTCCAGCCGTCGGGGGTACTACGCTTCGCGGCGCCGTGTGGGCTTCCAGGCTCGCGACGAGCGCAAGTAGGATCCCGAACGCAGCGATCTCCCGGGCCGATCACCGTTGCCCCTCGCTGAACTGGCTGAGAAGGAAGTCGGGAGTCTCACCCGTCGAGACGGCCCGCGCCGCTCCGCGGACGGACCTCCTCAGGGAACGGATTTGACAACCCGCGCCGCTCCACCGGCGGAACCCTCCCTCGCCCCCTGAGGAGCCCCACGTCGCGAAGCGACCGTTGGGCGTCTCGAAGGGTCGTAACCCTCCCCGACAGCCGGTCCCGCTCGAAGCTCTCGTCACAACCCTTCGAGACGGCCCGCGCCTCTCCCCAGGCGGACCTCCTCACGGAAGGGATCGACGGCCGCGCCGCGGCTCCTCCGCCGCGGGAGAGGACTACGGTTGACTAGTGGCGATGGCGCGACGACGGGCCGCGGTCCGTCCACACGCCGCCCGCCCGACAGAAGGGAACAGACATGCCTCTCGAGCAGCTCCTCGACCTCCCCGCCTGGCTCCTCGTGGTGCTGGGCATCGTTCTTGTCATCGAACTGGCGTTCCTCATCGTGGGCGTCGTCACCTGGGCCCGCACCCCTGACGCGCTCATGCCGAAGCCGAACAAGTGGGTGTGGCTGGCGCTGATCCTCTTCGTGCAGATCCTCGGCCCGATCGCCTTCCTCCTGGTCCGGCGCAGCGAGGCCAGGTACGCCACCGCAGCCGCGCAGCCGGAGGCCCAGCCCGGAGCGCGCCACGCGGCCGGCCGCACGGCCGCAGACACCGCCGACCTCCTCTACGGCACGAACGAGGACAAGAGTTGAACGTCGTCGAGACACACGACCTCACCAAGCTGTACGGCGACGTCCACGCCCTCGACGGCGTCACCCTGACCGTGCCGGAGGGCTCCGTGTTCGGCTTCCTGGGCCCCAACGGCGCCGGGAAGACCACCATGCTGCGGATCCTGCTCGGCCTGGCGCGTCCCACCTCCGGTGGCGCGACGATCTTCGGCCACGACACCCATGCCGGCCGGGACGCCGTCCACGCCCGCGTCGGGTTCCTGCCGGACGTGCCCGGCTTCTACCCCTGGATGACCGGGGCGGAATTCATGCGGTTGGCCGGCTCCCTCTTCGGCATCGCCGAGCCGGTCCTCGCCCAGCGCGCCGACGCCCTCCTCGAGATGGCCGGCCTGGCCGGGAACCGCCACCCCGTGGGCGGCTATTCGCGCGGCATGAAGCAGCGGCTCGGCATCGCCCAGGCGCTCATCAACGCGCCGGACCTGCTGATCCTCGACGAGCCGACGTCGGCCCTGGACCCGCTGGGACGCGCGGAGGTGCTGGAGATGATCGCCTCACTGCGGGGCCGCACCACCGTCCTGTTCTCCAGCCACCTGCTGGGCGACGTGGAGCGGATCTGCGACCAGGTGGCCGTCCTCGACCACGGCCGGCTCGTAGTGCAGGGCACCGTGGCTGACCTCCGTCGCTCCCACGGCGGCTCGACGACCGTGCGCATCGCCGTCACGCACGGCATCGAGGCGCTGGTCGCCGCCGTCGCGGCCGAGCCGTGGGCGGTCCGGCACATGCCGGTGCCGCGGGATGACGAGGCGATCGACGTGGTGGTCAGCGATCTCGCCGCCGCGCGGCAGGCACTCCCCGGGCTCGTCGCCGGGCTAAGGCTCGGGCTGCGCCGCTTCGACGAGCTCGAGGTCTCGCTCGAGGAGGTCTTCGTGGGCCTGGTGGGGGTGAACCGATGAGGAGCTTCAGGGCCTTCCTGGCCAAGGACCTGGTGGAGATCGTCCGCACGTGGCGGATCTGGGTGCTGCCGGGGATCCTGCTGTTCTCGGCCGTCACCGGGCCCCCGACGGCCGCCTACACGCCCGAGCTGCTGGCCACGCTCGGCGGCGACATCTTCACCGCCGAGATGCCGGACCCCACCTGGGTGGACTCCTACGCGCAGTGGACCAAGAACCTCAGCCAGATCGTCGCCTTCGCTCTCGTCATCATGCTGGGCAGCGCCATCTCCGGCGAGAAGCGCGCGGGCACCGCCGTCATGGTGCTGACCAAGCCGGTGTCGCGCGCGGGCTTCGTGGTGTCGAAGTTCGTCTCGACGGCGGTGCTGCTGGTGGGCGCCACCCTGGCCGCGATGCTCGTGACGTGGGGCGTGACGCTGATCTGGTTCCCCGACGCGCCGTTGCGCCCCCTGCTGGCGGCGACGGCGGCGTGGCTTCTGTTCGCGCTGCTGCTGGTGGCGGTGGTGCTGCTGGGTTCCGCGGCGGTGGACTCGGGCGCCGGCGCGGCCGGCATCGGGCTGGGCTTCTTCTTCCTGCTGATGATCTCGGGGATCTGGGGCCCGATGCTCCGCTGGACGCCCGCGGGGATGGTCAACGCGCCGGTGGCGCTCGGTGCCGACGTCGAGGTCTCCCTCCTGTGGCCCGCGCTCACGACGGCGGCGCTGACCGCCGTGCTGGTGTGGGCGACGGCCCGGGTGTTCGAGCGCCGCGAGCTCTGACGCGCTCCCCTCGCTGGCTGTGAAACGGAAACGCCCGCCCGGGCTCAGCCGGGCGGGCGTTCTCGACGATCTGGGTCAGGCGACCGTGACGGAGTTGATCACCACGGGCTCGACCGGGTTGTCGCCGCGACCGACCTTCGTGGTGGCGATCGAGTCCACCACCTTCTGGCTGGCCTCGTCCTTGACCTCACCGAAGATGGTGTGGCGCCGGTTGAGGTGCGGCGTGGGGCCCACGGTGATGAAGAACTGGGAGCCGTTGGTGCCGGGCCCGGCGTTGGCCATGGCCAGCAGGTAGGGCTTGTTGAAGGTCAGCTCCGGGTGGAACTCGTCGCCGAACTGGTACCCCGGTCCGCCGCGACCGTCACCGTTGGGGCAGCCGCCCTGGATCATGAAGCCGTCGATGACGCGGTGGAAGGTGAGGCCGTCGTAGAAGTTGCCGGTGGTCTTCTTCCCCGTGGCCGGGTCGGAGTATTCCTTGGTGCCGGTGGCGAGGCCGACGAAGTTCTCGACGGTCTTGGGCGCGTGGTCCGGGAAGAGCTCGATGACGATGTCACCGTGGTTCGTGTGGAGCGTAGCGGTGCTCACAAAGGGTCCTTTCGGTTGGCTCTCGTGGTCTGGACCAGTGTGGCAGAGGAGGGCAAGCGGGTCACTCCGACGGCGGGAGCTGGGCTTCGATGTCGGCCACGAACTCCTCCACGGCGTCGATCCCGGAGACCGGTCCGCCGGCGATCATGCCGTCGGCGCCCAGGAGCACCGCCGCGACCTTGCCCGTCGCGCGCAGCGCCCGGGCCGCGACGCCGTCGTGGTCGTACAGCGACACCGCCTCCACCTCCCGGGTCAGCGTGCCCGTCGAGGGGCGGATCGAGGGCACCAGCTTGGCCTCCAGCACCGGAAGACGCCGCTGCCACTCCCCCACGCGGGCGATGGCCTCGCGGGCCGGAGCGCACAGGCAGTCGATGGTGACCAGCAGCTGCGCGTGCTGCGCGGCGAGCGCCCGCAGCGTGACGGGCTCGCCGTCGGGGCGCAGGAGCACGCCGTCTGGGATGGGGAGGCGTTGATAGTCCTCGAGGCCGTCGTCCTCCTCGACGACGGCAGGCTCGGGCTCCACCGCTTCCGGCTCTGGCTTGGCCGCGGGTGCCCCGGCCGCCTCCGGCTCGGCGGCGGTCCGGAGGATGAGGTCCCGCACGGCCTTCTCTCCGACGGCCGGGGACCCCACCACGGCGCCCTTGGCGTCCAGTTCCACCGCGGCAGGCGTGTAGGGGCCGACGAGGGCTTGCGCGACGTTGGAGCCCCAGTCGTCGTGGAGGTGGGTGAGGTCCGTCCACTTCGGGTCGTGCAGGGAGTAGCCGGCGGGTCGCACCGGGACGATGACGCGCCCGGGCACCCGCGCCAGCCACTCGGGCAGCTGGGCGAGGACCCGCTCGCATCCGCCGCAGCCGGCCACCACGAACAGCAGCACCATCCCGCGGTGCTGGTGCGCGAGGGCGCGCAGCTGCACGCCCTTGCCGGTCTCCGCATCGGTGAGGCTGAGGTTCGCCGCGAAGCCGAGCGGCCTGTCCCCGGTACCCGCCCCCGCGTCGCGCCCCGGTACCAGCGACAACGTCACGACGACGGTGCTCAGCGCGGCCATCGCCACCCAGCCCCAGCTGCCGCCCTCCAGGTTGTAGAGCTCGACCCCCACAAGGACGCCCATGACCCCCAGCACGGCCATGAGGAGGAGCAGCAGGTTGCGCACCAGGGTCCGCCAGGAGACGTCGTGCGAGCCCAGCGCCCCGAAGCAGTTGCAGCGCACCGGCTCGTCGAAGCGCAGCGCCTGCCCGATCACGACGGCGTAGGCGGCGAACAGCGCCACCGCGGCCACCGAGCCCGCGACGAGCACCCAGCCCGTCCCCAGCACCAGCACCACGGCCAGCACCAGTTCCGCCCACGGCAGCAGCGACGGCGCCGGCGAGCGGCGCAGCCACTCCGGCAGCCGCAGCGCCTGGAAGGCGTCGCGCGTCTCGGCCGTCGCGCGCAGCTTGGCCCACCCGGAGACGGCCAGTAGAACGGCGCACGTCAGGTTCCCCAACACCAGATAGCTCACGCGCAGACCCTATCCCCTACCAATCTTCCTCAAACGCACCTTGCATGAACCCCACAAGCGGGTAGCGTAGAAACTGCTCGATTACGAGCCACAACTAGGGAGGTACTTGTGAAGAAGTCACAAGAGCTGAAGAAGGCCGCCGCGGAATCCGCTTCCGCCGCCGCCGAGTACGGTCAGCACGCACTCAAGGAAGGCATTGAGCGCGCCCAGGTCCTGTTGGACGAGGCCCGCCACCAGGCCGGCCCCATCCTGCACGACGCGAGGGTCCGCTCCGCGGACTTCGCCTCACGCAGGCTGGATGATCTGGAGCCGCACATCAAGGACGCGCTGGACCGCGTGACGCCCGCCGTCGACGCTGCGCGCGAGAGGGTGGAGGACGATTTCCTGCCCAGGCTGCAGGAGGTCCTGCACGCCGCGGCCGAGCACCCGGCCATCGCCGAGGCCAGCAAGCGTGGCGGCGCCGCCGTCATGGCACTGAAGGGCGAACTGGCCCCGAAGCCGAAGCACTCCAAGCTGAAGGGGTTCGGCAAGTTCCTCGCCATCGCCGCGATCGTCGCAGGCGCCGTCGCCGCTGTGCGGCACTTCCTTGCCCCGAAGGACGACGGCTGGACGGCCCACGAGCCGTCGAAGGCGTACGTCAACAACAACGACACCTTCTCCACCGCGGCGAAGTTCGCCGCCGACACCGCACCGGAGGGCCAGCCCGACGAGGTGGTCACCCCCACCGACGAGAGCGTCCAGACGGACGTGCCCGTCGAGGACACGACCCCCGAGCCGGCCGACGAGGCCTTCGGGCATAGCGTGGCCGAGGATGCCTACCACGACGGCGGGACGCCGGAGCCGGTTGAGGAGCCGGGTGTCGCGGCTGTCGAGGCCACCTACGGTGAGGGCGCCTACGTGGGCACCGAGCCGCCGGAGGGCTTCACCATCAAGGGCAACGAGCGCTCGAAGAAGTACCACGTGGCAGGCAGCGGTGGGTATGACCGCACCATCGCCGAGGTGTGGTTCAACTCCGAGGACGCGGCCAAGGCGGCCGGCTTCACGAAGGCCCAGCGGTAACGCATTACCGCAATGACAAGGGCGGCGCTCCCCGACGGGGGCGTCGCCCTTGTCGTCCCGGCAACAGGCTCAGGTGCCAGCCAGGAATGCTCGTCCGTCGCCCGCGAATCTCAGCTCGCCGGGATCCGGACTGAACAGTGCTTCTCGCTCGGTGAGCGGTCGGACAGCTGGGTGGGCAGCGCCGCTGAAGAACTCGGCTGGGGCACCGTCATCAACCTCGCCTCCCCCGGCGTGGCTACCTGACCGCACCGAGGTCCTGCGACGTCGAGCTTCGTCCGCACTATCCCCGGCTATCGCCGAGGCCGAGCCCGATGTCGTCGTCACGTTCGGTGGCACCTCCGACGGCGATTACAGCCTCGCCGACCCGGCGACCAAGTACTTCGACGCGCTGCGGCAGGCGTTGCCGGATGCGGAGCTGGTGGCCATCTCCCCCGTCACCACGGAGGGCTCCGTGCCGTACTTCCTCACCCTGCACGGCCGCACCATCCGCGCCGCCGTCGAGGCCGTCGACGGCACGTTCGTCAACGTGGGGCAGCCCGGCGCCGGGGACGGCGAGACGCTGTCCGGTGAGGCGCAGGCGGAGATCGCGCAGAAGGTTGTGGACCAGCTCCAGTAGTACCCAGCGGCCAGAGAGGAGACCCGTGCACGAGCTTCGCATCACCCACACCGAGATCCCGGGTCTGCTGATCCTGCACCTGGGCGTGCAGTACAACGACGACGGCTGGTTCAAGGAGAACTGGCACCGCGCCAAGATGACCGCCCTCGGGCTGCCCGATTTCCAGCCCGTGCAGCACAACGTCACCCACATGGTGCAGCGCGGCATCACCCGGGGCTTCCTCGCCGAGCCGTGGGACCGCCTGGTCAGCGTGGTGCGCGGCCGCGCCATGGGAGCGTGGGTGGACCTGCGGGCCGGGGAGGGCTACGGCCGCACCTTCACGACGGACCTCGACCCCAACACCGCGGCCTTCGTCCCCCGCGGCGTCGCGAACGGCCACCAGGTGCTCGAGGACGACACCACGCTCACCTACCTGCTGGACCACCACTGGTCCGCTCAGGCGCGGAGAACGTACTCGTCGATCAACCTGTTCGACCCGGCCCTGCACATCCCCTGGCCCATCAGCAGCGACCGCGCCATCGTTGCCCACCGCGACTCCCTCTACCCCCTCCTCGCCGACGCCACACCCGTCGAGCCGCGCCGTACCCTGGTGCTGGGCACCGACACCCCCCTGGGCCGCGCCCTGCGGGCCGCGCTCCCCCGCGCTGACGGGATCTCCGCCGAGGACCTCGACGGCCCCGACGCCGTCGACGCCTCCGCCTACGACACCCTCGTCCACGCCCACGGAGCCACCGCCACCGGGCGCCCCGGCGAGACGGGGGCGCGGGAGAGCTGGAGTGTCGCGGCAGGGCGGGCGCAGCGCCTGGCAGACCTCGCCCGCCGGCACGGCATGCGATACGTGCACGTGTCCTCGGACTGCCCCTTCGACCGCCCCGCCCCCGAACACCCGGAGAACCACCAGCTGAGCCTCGCCACCGCGCACGGGCAGGCGCTGGCCGCCGGCGAGACCGTGGCGGCGGGCGTGCCGCGCCACCTCGTCGTACGGACCGGATGGGTGGCGGGACGGGACGAGGGGTTCGTGCACGACCTGGTGACCTCCGCCCGTCACGGTCAGCGGGTCACCGTCGACGGCGAGCGCAGCGGGCGGTTGACGTTCGCCACGCAGCTGGCCGCCGGGATCACGCACCTGCTGGACGCCGGGGTCGCGGCCGGCACCTACAACCTGACCGGCGACGGTCGCGTGGGGTCAGCTGGGCCGATGTGGCCCGGCGCGTCTACCAAGCGATGGGCGCCGATCCGCGGCTGGTGCAGACCGCCGTCGGGGATTCAGGCGGTACGGCCGTGGAGGAGGGGGTGCTCAGCCTCGAACGGATCAAGGCCAGCGGTTTCCGGCCTGGAAACGCGTGGCTGGATCTGATCGACCACCTGCCCCGACAGAGCGGCCCAGCGGGGTCCGGTGGCGCCGTCGCCGGTGAGGGCGCCGTCGAGTCATCCGGGGCTGGGGCTGTGGCTGCCGTGCCGGTGGCGTCCGGGGCGGCCATGGCGGGGGGTGCTGGGCGTGAGCGGCCGTACACCGTGCTGTTCGTGTGCACGGGGAACATCTGCCGGTCGGCGTATGCCGAGGTCGCGGCAGGGGCGTCGGCTCCGGAGGGGGTGGTGTTCGTGTCGGCCGGGACGCGCGCCCTCGTCGGGCAGGGGATCGATCCGCCGATGGCCGCGGAGCTCGGGGGTCGCGGAGAGGCGGACGCGCACCGGGCACGGCAGCTGACGCGCTCCCTGGTGGAGGAGGCGGACCTGATCCTGGCCATGGCCGCGGAGCACCGTCGCTACATCCTCGACGAGTGGCCGGCGCTCGGGCGAAAGGCGTTCGTCATCGGGCACGCGGCGCGGGTGCTGGGCGAACTGCCTGCTGAGGTGACGTTGGATTCCGTGGTTGAGCACCTGTGGCGGCACCGGACGTCCGAGGAGGGCGACGAGGTCGCGGATCCGTACCGTCGGGGATCGGAGGCTGCTGGGGTCGCGGCTCGGCAGATCGACGGGTACCTGGGGGTCATCGTCGGAGCATTGTCGCGGCTGGGCGGGTGACGTTGGGTCTCGCCCCTTCGAGACGCGGGCCCTCCTCGGCGAGCGGATGGACGTGGCGGCGGCCGGCCACCTGCTGAGGTGACCGGCCGCCGTCGTCGGGGCTGGGCTGGCTACTTGAAGATGTCCTTGACCTTCTCGCCGGCCTGCTTGATATCGGCCGAGGTCTGGTCGGCCTTGCCCTCGGCTTCGAGGCGCTCGTTGTCGGTGACCTTGCCGAGGCCTTCCTTGACCTTGCCGCCCGCTTCCTCAGCGGCGTTGCGGATCTTGTCGTCGGCTCCCATGATTCCTCCTGTGGGGTAGATGGTTACCTGTCTCGTACCCAGAACTTGGCGTCTCAAACCTCCATCGGGTGGTCGCTTCCTCCGGGGCCACCCTCAGCCCGTTACCGCTCACGCGTTCGATTATCACGATTGGATAACAGTCTCCCCTGGGGCTTGGAATGGCTCTTGTGTTCGATTAGCATGGAGGCATGTTCCAGAAGCGGCTCACCACGGACCAGGCGCTCAGCGCGTTGGAATCCGCGCTGTCGCTGGTGGACCACGCTGAGCGCGAGAGGCTCGACGCCCCGGCCAGGCTCCGGCTGATGCAGCGTGCGCGGCGGTTGTCGGAGCGGCTGGAGACGCTCGCCCATGTGCTCACCGACGAGGCCAACCGGGCGCAGGCATCGATGAGGGCGGCCGGGACTCCCCTCACATCGTTCCTTGCTGTGACGGAGCAGCGAGACGCGAAGGAGGCCGCCGCGAAGGTGTTCCAGGCACGCGACGTGGCCGCCCACTCCCAGGTGAAGCAGGCCGCGCTGGACGGTGACGTCTCGCCCGCGCATGCGGTGGCCATCTCCCAGGGCATGTCGCAGCTGCCGGCCGGGCTGAGCCCGGAGCAGCTTGTGCGGGCTGAGGAGGTGTTCCTCGGGCGCGCGGGCTCCACCACGCCGCGCGAGTTGTCGAAGCTGGCGCCGGTGGTGTTGGCGGAGGTCGCACCCGAGCAGGTCCCCACGCCGGAGCAGCGGGTGGCGGACGTCGAGGCGCAGGCGCGACGGGCCCGTGCGAAGCGGGCGTTCAGCTACGGCGACGACGGCGACGGGTCGGTGTGGTTCCGGGGGTCGCTGCCCGCGGTGGACGCCGCGCCGCTCGTGGCGGCCGTCGAGGCGTACGTGCAGGCGGACCGACGCGCGGCGCGGGATCGGCTGGCAGACGTCCGGGCGCTGCGCCCCGGCCCGCAGATGCTGCGCGACCATGCGGCGGCGGATCAGGGCCGCACCCCCGAGCAGCGCCGGGCGGACGCGTTCGCCACCTTGATGAAGGAGCATCGCGGGGCGCCGACGGTGGCCGGAGACCGGCCGCGGATCGTCGTCACCATCCAGGAGTCGGACCTGCGGGAGCGCGCAGAGGCGGTGGGCGTGTTGGCGTCGGGTGCGGAGATCGCGCCTGGGGACCTGCGCCGGCTCTGCTGCGACGCGGACCTCACGCCCGCGGTTCTCGGCGCCCGGTCCGAGGTGCTGGACCTCGGCCTGACGAAGCGGCTCGTCCCCGCCGGGCTGCGCAAGGCGCTCTCCATCCGCGACGGAGGCTGCGCCTTCCCCAACTGCACCGCACCGGACACGGCGTGCGAGGCCCACCACGTCGTGCCGTGGTACCTCGACGGGCCCACATCGCTGGGAAACATGGTCTTGCTCTGCGCCCACCACCACGCGGTCGTAGAGCCGCAGCGCTTCAACGACGCCGCGGACCAGTGGACCGTCACGTTCGATCCAGTCACCAGGAAACCGGTGATCTCGCCCACGAAACGGATGCAGCTGTACTTGAGGGGCCAGGATCGACGGCCGGACCATGTCCCCCGTCGGCCGTAGGATGCGGTCGCCCCTAGATCGAGCACATCGACCGACGCGCCCAGCGTCGGGAAGTTCGCGACCCTCAGCTGACGAGTCCGGCCAGTGCTGGGGCGAGGGTGCCGGGGCCGGTCACCGCGACGTCGGACAGGCCCTGCCACTCGGCCGCCTCGGTCAGCAGGGAGGCAACGCGCCTCGCCACGTCGTCGACGCTCCCCTCATGTGTCGGCTCGACGTGGGCGTGCTGGACGCGCAGGATGCCGGCCTTGCGGTCGCTCTTGAGGTCGATGCGGGCCGCGATCTGGTCGTCGAGCAGCACCGGCAGCACGTAGTAGCCGTGCTCGCGCTGCTCCTTGGGCGTGTAGATGGAGATGCGGTAATGGAAGTCGAACAGCCGCTCCGCGCGGGGGCGGTACCAGACCAGGGGGTCGAACGGGCTGAGTAACGCGTCGGCATGGACCCGCCTGGGGATGCGCCGGCCGGCCGGCATCCACGCGTCCTTCGCCCACCCGTCGACGGTCACGGGCTGGAGTTCGCCGTCGGCCACGAGCTGCTCGACGGCGAGGCGCGCGTCGGCGATCTTGAGGCGGGGATAGTCGGCCAGGTCGTCGAGGGTGGCGACCCCATGCGCGACGGCGGCGCGACGGACGAGCTCGCGGACGGCGTCCTGCTTGGGCATGGGTTCGAGGGTTTCGGGTGGGAGGACGGCGGTGGCGGGGGCGAGGACGCGCTCGAAGCGTTGGCGGCCGACGGTGACCAGATCGCCGGTGCGGAACAGGTACTGCGCTGCCCAGTGCACGTCGTTCTTGTTCCACCAGCCGCCGCCGAGGGAGACGTTCTGGGGATGGTCGAGGTCGCGGATGCGCAGCGGGCCTCGGTCGGCGAACTCGGCCAGGACGTCGGCAATCAGCTCCTTGTTCTCGGTGGCCCAGTTCTGGAAGCCCGGGCGCTTCGGGGCGACGCGATGCCAGTGCCACAGCGGCCAGTCCGAGACGGGGATGACGGTGGCCTCGTGGGCCAGGTACTCGGTGTAGCGGCCGAGGCGCGGTGTGGCGGGGGTGTCGTGGTGGAGGAGGGCGTCGAGGGCGGCCTTCGGATACGGCCCGAGGCGCGCGAGCAGCGGGAGGTAGTGGGAGCGCTCGAAGACGTTGACGGTGTCGAGCTGGAGGACGCCCATACGTGCGATCGCCCGGTTGATGGACGCGGTGGTGGGCGTCGTCGGGCGTGGCGCGGCTAGGCCCTGCGCGGAGATGGCGAGTCGTCTGGCTTCCGCTGGGCTCAAGTGTCGCGGCATTGGGACAGGATAGGCGGCTGGCACTGGACCCGAGGCGCGAGCCCGGTACGCCCCTGCGCCTTGCCCCCGAGCGCGCCTGGGATCACGGCCCGAAGGCACCGATCGGGATCACCATCACTCCGTCGGGCCTGGTGTAGCCGTAGCCACTCGCGGTGATCACCCCGAGGACGGCCGGGGCACCGCTCTTGTCGGTGTCGACTTTGGCCGCGAATTTCAGCAGAGAAGACGCCGCTCGGTCCACCTGTCCCGGCCCCAGCTTGACCTCGAACGCGCCCCAGGTCCCGTCCCGGGTCGCGATGATCAGGTCCACCTCCAGCCCATCGGAGTCACGGTAGTGGTAGACCGAACCATCGAGGGCATCAGCGTAGACACGAGCGTCCCGGACCGCCAGCGACTCGAAAAGTAGTCCGAAGGTGTTGAGATCTCGCACGAGTTTCGTCGGGCTGGCTTCCAGGGCCGCCGCAGCGAGAGAGGGGTCTACGAGATGGGTTCGCGGCCTCCCCCGCAGTCGCGCCCGAGATCTCAGGTGCGTCGCCCATGCCGGCTGTACCTCAAGGAGCATGAGCCTGGTGAGTGCATCCTGATACTCATGGGCCGAGAGCCGCGAGACTGTGGCGTCGAGGCCTTCAGCCTCTGTGGCCAACCTGGTCACGTTGTGCTCCATCGCCGTGTTTCGGGCCAGTGCCTGAATGAATCGCATGACCCGCACAGGGTCTCGGCGAGGCCCCGAAATCCGTGGGAGGTCGACCTCTGCGACTGTGCGCAGGTAGTCACGGTTTGCCGCAGCTGCATCACGCGTCGACAAACCGAGGTTCAACGGCCAGCCGCCTCGAACCACCAGTTCTGCTGTCCGCTGGGGGGTCGTGGCATCAGCTGGCGAAGTGGGGCGATCGCCAGCAAGCATGGCCTCGAGGGACAACACCCCAGTGGACTCCCCCGACTCGAAGAGGGACAGCGGGCGCATGACCAGCCGCGCGAATCGCCCAGCGCCGGAATGCCGGCGCACATCATCGCTGGGCACCGCCGAACCGGTCAGGACGAACTGTCCAGGTGCGCCACGCTTGTCCACCTCAGCACGCACGAAGTTCCAGACACGAGTGCCATCCAGCTGCCACTCATCGATGAGGCGTGGGGCGGCACCTGACAGCACCAAGGCGGGATCGACTTCCAGCGCACGAAGGGCAGCCTCATCGACGTCGAGGTAAACCGCGCTGGCGGACGCCCGCTGGGCTGTGCGGGTCTTGCCACATGCCTTGGGCCCCTCGATCAGGACCGCACCCGAGGATGCCAGGCGGGCCGATAGGAGCGTGTCGACGATCCGGGGAAGGTAATCCATCTCGCCTCCTATCAACCGGGGTTGGATCGTGGGAAAGCTTACACTTTGCAGCGCTCTACGCTTACACTTTGCAGCCTTGTGTGCTGGCACTTTGCAGATCCTCACCGCAGGACGCCTGGCACGACCTTGGCCATCAAGGAGGACCGGGCAGGGGCTAGGGTCGGGGCATGGTGTGGGTGGCTGCCGGGGTGGTCGCGGTGGTGGCCGCCGTCGTCATGGCGCTCGCGGTGCCACGGGTGCGCGTGCTGGACGACGACGAGGCGCCGGACTTTGCCACGCTGGTCAACGCATGGAGCGTTGCGGGGGTGACGGCCGGGGCGTTCCTGGCGGCCCTGGCGCTCTGGGTACTGCCGACGGAGCTGTGGTGGCTGTGGGTGCCGTACCTCGGGATCGGCGCCCCCCTGGCCTACGTCGACCTCCGGACCACATTCCTGCCGAAACAGCTGCACTACGTGGGTGTCGCGGCGATGGGGCTGGGACTGGTGGGGCTGGCGGTGCTGGACATCCGGGCGGCCGTGGGCGCCGTCGTCGGGGCGGTGGCGGCGTTCGGGCTGCTGTACCTGGCGTGGTACCTCTCCCCCGGACTCGGCTTCGGCGACGTTCGGCTGGCGCTGCTGATCGGTGCGGTGGCCGGTCAGTCGGGGGTGTCGATGTGGACGGCGGCGCTGTTCTTCGGCACCGCCCTGGGCGCTGTGCACGCCGTCGGGCATGCGCTGTGGGCGCGGCGGGATGAGGATCGTCCGAAGCACTTCCCGTACGGGCCGGCGTTGTGGCTGGGACCGATTGTCGCGGCTTGGGTGATGAGATGACTCGACTGGTTGACAACCCCAGCGCGGCGCAGACCTGCCCCGGGTGCCGTCAGCGGTTGGTGGCCTCGACCCAGCGGTCCAGCGTCGAGGCTGCCGCGCCGGTGTCGATGGCTTCATTGGCCGCGCGCAGCGGCTCGCGCATCTGGTCCACCAGCGGCAGGACCGTCGAAATCCCCCGGTAGGCGAGGAGCGCGGCCGCGGCGTTGAGGACGACGATGTCTCGGACCGGGCCGGCTTGGCCGGCCAGCATGTCGCGCGCCACCTGCGCGTTGTGGGCCGGGTCGCCGCCGTGGAGGTCGTGCGGGGCCGCGGGCTCAAGGCCCAGGTCCTCCGGGTCGAGCACCGTGCGGTGCACCCGCCCCTCGGAGATCATCCACACGTCCGACTCCGACGTCGTGGTCAGCTCGTCCAGCCCGTCGAAGCCGCGGAACACCATGCCCCGCGTGCCACGCTCTGCGAGCACGCGTGCGATGACCGGGGCCACGTCGTCGTTGGCCACGCCCAGCGCCATCGCCCGGGGGCGGGCCGGGTTGGCCAGGGGGCCGAGGAAGTTGAAGGTGGTCTGGATGCCCAGCGCCTTCCGCACCCCTGCCACGTTCTTCATGGCCGGGTGGTACAGCTGCGCGAAGAGGAACACCAGGCCCACCTCGTCGAGGATGCCGGCCTGCTTGGCTGGCTCCACGTCGATCTTCACGCCCAGCGCCTCGAGGGTGTCCGCCGTGCCGGACATCGACGACGCCGCCCGGGAGCCGTGCTTGACCACCTTCGCGCCCGCGCCCGCCGCGACAATGGCGGCCATCGTCGAGATGTTGACCGTGTTGGCGCGGTCGCCGCCGGTGCCGACGATGTCCACCGCGTCGGGATCCAGGGCGATCGGCAGCGCGTTGGCCAGCATCGCATCCGCAAGCCCGGCGATCTCGTCCTCGGACTCGCCCTTGGCGCGCAGCGCGGTGAGCAGCGCCGCGATCTGAACGTCCGAGGCGCGCCCCGCGAGGATTTCGTTGAGGGCCCAGGTGGCGGCGGTGGCTTCAAGCCCCTCGCTGCGCACCAGGCCGGTGAGGATGTCCGGCCAGGTGTAGCCCGACATCAGCCCACCTGCGCCAGGCGGGCGCGGATGAGATTGGCGGCCTGCACCGGCATGGTGACAGGGTCGATCGGGAAGGGCGCCACGGCCTCGGCGCGCGACCAGGAGGCCAGCCATGCGTCGGCCTCGCGGGAGACGAGCAGCATCACCGGCGGGCAGTCGGCGTACTCCTCCTTCACCTGGTGGGCCAGGCCGAAACCGCCGGAGGGCTGGGCATTGCCGTCGAAGATCATCACCGCGTAGTCCGTGCCCGCGTCCAGCGTGCGCAACAGCGCGCCCTGCGTGGCCACCTCCAGCACCTCGATCTGCGGCAGGTCGCTGGCGACGCGACTGCCCAACGTCAGCCGGACCTGCTCGCGCACGGTGCGGTCGTCGGAGAAAACCAGCACCTTGACGGTAGCTTCGCTCATCTTGGGTCTTCCTTCGCGTTGTCCTTGCCGTCATCGTAGCCAAGACCGGCCCGCCTGGCGCGCTGGGCCTCCTCCCGGTCCAGCGCCCGGTCCATCCGCGTGGCCTCCCTCTTCGAGTCCTTGATCCACTGGATGAAGATCGTGCTCATCGCCGCGAACATCGTGATGTCGCCCGTGGCCCACATCAGGCCGCCCGCCCAGGACTGGTCCTCCATCGGCGACAGGCCCCACGACCGCTCGAACGCCAGGTACCACTCCTCCGCGATCAGCTGCGTCGACCCCATGATCGTCACCCCCAGGAACGCGTGGAACGGCATGGTGAGCAGGAACAGCAGGATCCGGATGGGGTAGGGCATCTTGATCGGCACCGGGTCCACACCCAGCAGCGGGAAGAAGAACAGGCAGCCCACGGTGACCAGATAGAAGTGCAGCGAGTCGTGCCAGAAGTCACTGCGCAGCGTCAGCTCGTACCAGCCGGACATGTACAGCGCGAACGGGCTGGCCACCATCAGCCCGGTGGTGAGCGGCGGGAACAGCAGCACCTTCGCCACCGTCGAGTGCAGCACCGCCAGCAGCCACGCCCGGGGACGCTTCGGAAGCGCGCGGAGCGCCAGGGTGGCGGGCGCCCCGGCCACGAGGAACACCGGCGCGATCATGTTGAGCAGCATGTGCTGGATCATGTGGGCCCAGAACAGCACCGTGTCGTAGACGCCGAGGAAGCTGAACGTGGCCACCGCGACGCTGCCCAGCCCCAGGCCGAGGAACGACACGGTGCGCGAGACCGGCCACCGGTCCCCGCGGCGGTGCAGCGTCCGCACCCCCCACACGTACAGGCCCCCGACGATGAGCAGCGCGAGCACGGCGTACAGCGGGAATTCCCAGGCCGTGACGTAGCGCGCGCCCTCGAGCGGGATGATGTCGTCGTCGGGCTTGGCGTGCAGCGGAAGTACGGCCAGAGCCCGGGGAAACATGCGCGGATTATGGCACGGGGCATCCGGCCGTTCACAGGGGGGTGGGCCTAATCCGGTCACTGGCGTGACCTCAACGGGTTTTACCGCAATAATGACCCCGTGGCGACGAATCATGACACCCTCACCGCGCCGGCGCAGCTGCCGACGGGCGCAGTCCATCAGATCCCCTCGGCGCGGCTGAACAAGCCCTACGGCCGGCCCGACACTGTCGCCGTCGGCGTGATCGTCTGGCTGGCCAGCGAGCTGATGTTCTTCGCGGCCCTGTTCGCCGCCTACTTCTGGATCCGCAGCATCACCAACGACGCTGCGGCCGCCGCGGGCGTCGAGTCGCTGTGGGCCATCAACACCGAGCACCTGGACATCACCTTCGCGTCGATCAACACGGCAATCCTGGTGACGTCGTCGATCACCGCCCAGCTGGGCGCCAACGCCGCCGAGGCCGGGCGCGCGTCGGGCCCGTGGCTCAACCCGCTGCGGTGGGGCATGCGTGAGGCGTTCATCATCACCGCCATCCTGGGCTCCGTCTTCGTCGCCGGCCAGGTGTGGGAGTACTTCACCCTGTTCAACGAGGGCCTGTTCATCTCCACCAACCAGTACTGGTCCGTGTTCTTCCTCGCCACCGGATTCCACGGCCTCCACGTGCTGGGCGGCATCATCGCCTTCTGGTTCGTCCTGGCGCGTAGCTACATGACCCGCACCCACACCCACGAGCAGACCGTCGGCGCCCACGTCGTGTCCTACTACTGGCACTTCGTCGACGTCATCTGGATCCTGCTCTTCGGCGTTCTCTACTTCCTCCGCTAGCTCAGAAGACCTGGAGACACACACCGTGAAGTTTCTGACCAACCTCCGGCGGCATACGGCGGCGCGGCCACTGCTGCTGATCTTGGCCCTCCTCGTCGTCGGCCTCAGCTACAGCGTCGTCAGCCCGCAGCGGTCCTCAGCGGAGACCGAGATGACCCAACAGATCGAAGAGGGCAAGGCCCTGTTCGACTTCACCTGCTCGTCGTGCCACGGCCTGGGCGGTGAGGGCACCACGCAGGGGCCGTCGCTGATCGGCGTCGGCGCGGCATCGGTGGACTTCCAGATGGGCACCGGCCGCATGCCGGCCGCCCGCGAGCAGGCGCAGCTGCCCGCCCGGCAGGTCAACTACTCGCAGGAGCAGATCGAGGCGGTCGCGGCGTACGTGGCCACCCTCGGCGCCGGCCCCGCCATCCCGGCGGAGAGCCAGTACTCGCCCGAGGGCCTCACCGAGGAGGAGATCGCCCGCGGCGGCGCCCTCTTCCGCGCCAACTGCTCCGCCTGCCACGGCGTCGTCGGCGGCGGCGGCGCGATGCCCAACGGCAAGTACGCCCCCTCCCTGGTGGAGACCAGCGCGGTCCACATCTACGAAGCCATGCGCACCGGCCCCCAGCAGATGCCCTCGTTCTCCAAGGACGTCATGCCGGACCAGAGCGTCAAGGAGATCGTCGGGTACCTCGAAGAGGTCCACGAACAGCCCAACTACGGCGGCCTGACCATGGGTGACGCCGGCCCCGTGTCCGAGGGCCTGTGGGCCTTCGTGCTCGGCATCGGCGGACTCGCGCTGGTGGCCACCTGGATCGCGAAGAAGGGGGCCCGGGCCCGATGAGCCACGACAATCTGCCGGTGCGCGACGCCGACCTTGGGCACAGCGTCGCCAACCCCGGCCTCGAGGAGCACCTCCCCCGCTACACGGACGTCGACAAGGGCGCGGGCAACCGCGCGTACGCGGCCATCCTGCTGATGCTGGCCGCGGTGCCGGTGCTGGCGATCGCGTTCGTCGTGATCTACTTCGCGGTGCCCCGCGACATGTACCTCGACTTCGGCATCCTCCAGGCCAACGCCCAGAACGTGGGCTTCGGGCTCACCGGCGGCCTCGCGGCCGTGCTCATCGGGGTCGCGGTGATCCAGTGGGCGCGCGTGCTGATGGGCGACGAGGAGTCGGTCGAGATGCGCCACGCCGCGTCCTCCACTGAGGAGGACCGCACGGCGGTGATGGAGCTGTGGAACGACGGCGTGGAGCAGTCCGCGGTGCGCCGTCGCAAGCTCCTCCTCGGCGCGTTCGGCGGCGCCGTCGGCATCTCCCTGGTGCCCGCCGTCATCCTGCTGGCGGACATGGGCCCCCACCCCGTCAAGGGGCTGCGCGAGGAGACCGTCGAGCGGACCATCTGGGCGGAGGACGTTCTCATCCTCAACGACGAGAACTGGCTGCCCATCCGCCCGGAGATGCTGGAGGTGGGTCAGCTGGTCAACGCCCAGCCCGCCAACCTCCGCGAACTCCACGGCGTGGAGGCCCACCAGGCCAAGGCCAAGGCCGCCGTCATCCTCGTGCGGATGGACCCCAACTCCATCAAGATCCCCGAATCGCGCAAGGACTGGCACGTGTCCGGCATCCTCGCCTACTCCAAGATCTGCACCCACGTGGGCTGCCCCATCTCGCTGTGGGAGCGCCAGACGCACCACCTGCTGTGCCCGTGCCACCAGTCGACGTTCGACCTGGGTGACAGCGGCGTCGTGGTGTTCGGGCCCGCGGCCCGTTCGCTGCCGCAGCTGGCCATCCGGGTCAACAGCGACGGCTACCTCGTGGCTCAGGGAGACTTCACGGTCCCCGTCGGCCCGAGCTACTTCGAGCGTGACTCGAGCCAGGACTTCAAGGAAGGTGACGCGTGATGGCCAAGCCCACGAGTGTCGCGCCGTCGTCGCCGACGGTTGAGCCCCAGGTCGCGCCGGCCACCAACCCGCAGATGCCCGGGGCCGTGAAGTGGGCCGACGACCGCATCGGCCTGGCGAAGATCGGCCGCGCGGGGCTGCGCAAGGTGTTCCCGGACCACTGGTCCTTCCTGCTCGGCGAGATCGCGCTGTACTCCTTCATCGTGCTGCTGATCACCGGCGTGTTCCTCACCATCTGGTTCAAGCCGTCGATGGCGGAGATCGAGTACGACGGCTCCTACCAGCTCCTCAAGGGCATGCCGGTGTCGGAGGCGTTCGCGTCCACGCTGGACATCTCCTTCGACGTGCGCGGCGGCCTGCTGGTGCGCCAGATCCACCACTGGGCGGCGCTTCTGTTCGTGGCCGCGGCCACCGTGCACATGCTGCGCGTGTTCTTCACCGGCGCGTTCCGCAAGCCGCGCGAGGTGAACTGGCTGATCGGCGTCGGCCTGCTGTCGTTGTCGCTGATCGCGGGCTTCGCCGGCTACTCGCTGCCTGACGACCTGCTGTCCGGCACGGGCCTGAGGTTCGTCGACGGGCTGATCAGATCCATCCCCATCATCGGGACGTGGGCGGAGTTCTTCGTCTTCGGTGGCGAATTCCCGGGCGACATCCTCATCCCGCGCCTCTACATGGTGCACATCCTGCTGGTGCCGGGCATCCTGCTCGGCCTGATCTCGGCGCACCTGGCGCTCGTGGTGTACCACAAGCACACGCAGTACCCCGGCCCCGGACGCAGCGAGAACAACGTCGTCGGCTACCCGCTGTTCCCCGTCTACGCAGCCAAGGCCGGCGGCTTCTTCTTCATCGTGTTCGGGTTCCTCGTCCTCATGGGCGGGCTGTTCCAGATCAACCCGGTGTGGCTGTACGGCCCCTACGACCCGGCGAAGGTCACGGCAGGCTCCCAGCCCGACTGGTACATGGGCTGGGTCGAGGGCGCCATCCGCATCATGCCCGCGCTGGAGTCCAGCTTCTGGGGCACCACCTGGACGTGGAGCGTGTTCCTGCCCGGCGTCGGCCTGATGGGCGTCCTGTTCACCGGGCTCGGCCTGTGGCCGTTCATCGAGGCGTGGATCACCGGGGACAAGCGCGAACACCACCTGCTCGACAGGCCGCGCAACGCGCCCACGCGCACCGCCCTCGGCGTGGCGGGCATGACCTGGTACGGCATGTTCTGGATCGCGGGCGGCAACGACATCATCGCCACGCGCTTCGCGCTGGACCTCAACGTGATCACGCAGTTCACGAGGGTCGCGGTGTTCGTCGCCCCGGTCGTGGCGTTCATCATCACCAAGCGGATCGCGCTCAGCCTGCAGCGGGCGGACCGTGAGCGGGCGCTGCACGGCTCCGAGGACGGCGTCATCGTCCGCTCCCCCGGCGGCGGCTACTCCGAGGCACACGTGCCCCTCAGCGTCGACGAGCAGTTCACGCTCACGCAGCACCTGCAGCACCGCGTCCTGGAGACAGGGTCCGAGAACGACGCCGCAGGCGTCCGTCGGAAGACGGGCGGGGTGTCGAAGCTGCGGGCCCGACTGTCGCGGTGGTACCTCGGGCACGACATCGCCAAGCCGAGCGTCGCGGAGCTTGAGGCGGCGTCCCACCACGGTGCGCATGCGGCTCATGAGCACGAGTTGAACGGGCTGGACGATCACGGCCCGGAGCTCGACGGCGCCTCGCTCGACGGCAGCGGGGTGGAGGGCCCGCGTCACAGCACGGGTCACGGCCCCGAACGGGCGGGCCTGCACCACTAGGCTCGCGGGGGTTGCAGAGCTGGAGGGCGTCGTCGAGCAGACGGCGCCCTCCGCGCTTCCGGTCGGGGTCAGCGTCGACGGCGGAAGCGCGGCTTGAGCCTCGCCGTCGGAATCGGGGGCGCCTCGAGCCGCTGCGTCGCTCCCTGGTAGCCGCGGACACCGCCGAAGCGGTCGTCGCCGGCCTGCCACGCCGCTCGGAGCTCGACGATCTCCTCGTGGCTGCGGCCGATGAAGTTCCACCACATCACGATCCCCTCCTCGAACGGCTCGCCGCCGAGCAGCATGAGGCGGGCGTCCTTGTCCGTGGGGTTGCGGAGGCGCAGGTGGTCGAGGCCGGCGTCGCGGACGCCCATGGCGTCCTTGTCGATCAGCACGCCGTCCATCTCGACGGCGCCGATGTCCACGAGCGCACCGTGCTCGAAGCCCGGGTCCACGTCGAACTCCCACTCGGCGCCGGCCCGGAGGATCACCTCGACGCCGAGGAGGCCGGTCTCGGTGACGATGGGCGACGTCGCGCCGGCGATGCTGCCCACCATGACGCGCGCGGTGCCACCCGGGATCTCGACGGGGTCGGGACGGTGATGCTGGAAGCCGCGCTCCATGTCCTTGGCGTGCTCGGGCAGGACCACCCACAGCTGCACGCCGTGCAGGTACTCGGTCTGCGCCGTCGTCACCTCGGAGTGGGCGATGCCGAAGCCTGACGTCATCAGGTTGACCTCGCCGGGGCGGACGAGGTCGTGGACGCCGCCGGAGTCGCGGTGCTCGATCTCGCCGTCGAACAGCCAGCTGACGGTCTGGAGCGAGGTGTGCGGATGCGGGGCCACGTCCATGCCGCCGGTGGCCTCGACGAGGTTGGGGCCGTAGTGGTCGGCGAAGCACCAGGCGCCGACGAAGGAGCGCTCGAGCTGCGGGAGGGTTCGTCGGACCGTCATCGCGTCGGGGCCCTCGCCCAGGCTGACGAGCTTCGGCGCGAGCCGTTGGACCTCGGCGGGCGGGTGGTTGTGGTGCTCGCAGTCCAGCATCTGCGGCGAGGCCTCGGTGTTGCTCATGTCCACTCCTTGGTCGACGTGGACTCCACGCTACCCGGCGCCCGCTCTGCCGTCCTCAATTCTCCGACTGCGGCGGCACCAATGACCGTCCTTTGGCACCCCCGGAGCCACATGCGGTCGTCGGCAGGTTCTTCGTCGGCGTGTCGTGCACGAATGGGGGTCGCGGGGGGTCGCGGGGGTCGCGGAGGGGGGTCGCGGGGGGCGGCGGGGGGTCGCGGGGGGCGGCGGGGGGTCGCGGTGCGGTGTGCGGCCGCCCTCGGGCCTCGCCTGAAGGGTAGACTCGCCCCTCGTGCGATTCCTACACGGTGACCCCAGCTACGACCTGACCTACAGCGACGTCTTCATGGTCCCCTCCCGCTCGGGGGTCAGCTCACGGCTCGACGTGGATCTCACCTCCACCGACGGGCTGGCCACGCCCACACCCCTGGTCGCGGCGAACATGACCGCCGTCTCCGGGCGACGAATGGCCGAGACCATGGCGCGCCGCGGCGGGCTGGCGATCTTCCCGCAGGACATCCCGGGCGACGTGGTGGCCAGGTCCATCGACAAGGTCAAGGCCGCGCACCCCGTCTTCGACACCGCCGTCACCGTCTCCCCCACCACGACCGTCGGCGAGACGCTCGGCCTCATCGGCAAGCGCGCGCACGGGGTGGCCGTCGTGGTCGACAGGGACCGACGCGTCGTGGGCCTGGTGACCCCGCTGGACACCGTCGACTCCGACCGCTTCGCCCAGGCCAAGGACGTCATGACCAGTGACGTCACCCGCGTGTCCGCCGACGCGACGCCGGCCGACGTGTTCGCCGCGTTGAGCGAGCAGCATCAGAAGGTGGCGGTGGCAGTCGACGCGGACGAGCGGCTCGTGGGGCTCATGACGCCCAAGGGCGCCCTGCGCTCGGCGATCTACTCCCCCGCCGTCGACCACGAGGGACGGCTGCGCGCGGGTGTCGCGGTGGGGATCAACGGCGACATCCGGGCCAAGGTCCGGGCCGCCTTGGAGGGTCGGGCCGACGTCATCGTGATGGACACCGCCCACGGGCACCAGGAGAAGATGATCTCCGCGCTCAGCCTCGCCCGGGAGGCGCGCGACGCGTTCGCGGCCGAGACCGGCCGACGTGTACTCATCGTCGCCGGCAACGTGGTGACGACGGAGGGCTGCGACGACCTCATCGACGCCGGCGCCGACATCCTCAAGGTGGGCGTGGGGCCGGGTGCCATGTGCACCACCCGCATGCAGACCGGCGTGGGGCGGCCGCAGTTCTCCGCGGTGCTGGAGTGCGCGGAGGCGGCGAAGGAGCGCGGGAAGTCCGTCTGGGCCGACGGCGGCGTCCGACACCCCCGCGACGTGGCCCTCGCGCTCGCCGCGGGCGCGGGGTCCGTGATGATCGGCTCCTGGTTCGCCGGGACGCACGAGTCCACGGGGGACCAGATCGTCGACAACCAGGGTCGCGTCTACAAGGAGTCGTTCGGCATGGCGTCGGCCCGCGCGGTGCGGCAGCGCACGCGCGAGCAGTCGGCCTTCGACCGGGCGCGCGCCGCGATGTTCGAGGAAGGCATCTCGTCGTCGCGGATGTACCTGGACCCACGGCGCCCGGGCGTGGAGGATCTCATCGACTGGATCACCTCCGGGGTGCGGTCCTCGTGCACTTACGCCGGGGCGCGGAGCCTGGCGGAGTTCACCGAGCGCGCCGTTGTGGGCGTCCAGTCCGGCTCCGGCTACGAGGAGGGCCGCCCGCTCGACCAGAGCTGGTGAGCGCCTGTGGGCTAACTTCCGGCCGACAAGGATCCTCACCATCGGCCATGAGCTTGTCCCCAGGTTGTAACATTCGCCGTCGGGACGCTATTCTCGCGCGCCCCGTAGTGGTGTTAGAGTGAACGTGTCCGTACGCCTCGGCGCTCACGTGCCGGACCCAAGGGGGAGAACCACTATGGCTTTTGACTCAGCCGCACCCATCAATCGTCGCACCGTGGCCAAGGGCATCGCCTGGTCGGTGCCCGCCGTCGCCATCGCGTCCACGGCCCCGGCCTTCGCCGTCTCCGGTCCGGCGCCGACCATGAAGTTTGTGTCGGCCTGCAAGTCACCAGGAGGCAGCTGCGCAACCTTCAAGTTTGGCTACGCGCTGACCTACGAGGTCACGAACAACGACGATAAGACGATCTACATCACGAATGCAGAGATGTTCTGCACCAGCGGGGCCGACTGCCCGGCCGGTCCCTACACGTGGAAGAAGCTTCCGGGAGAGGACTACACGATCGCGGCTGGGGACACTGAGACCATCACCTTCGTGTTCCTCTCCACGAACTCGGCCAACAAAGTCTTCGATGGATACGTCGAGCTCACGTGGCAACACGCCGCTCCTGACAACTACCCGCACACTAAGGCCACTGGCGTATTCAGTGTGGGATCGACCCCGCCCGATTGCCCCTGCTACTCCTAGATCGCTCCCGGCCGCGCAAGCTGCCCCTCCAGCGAGATGCGAAGGCCCGCCCCACCGGGGCGGGCCTTCCTTGTGGCATCACTCAGTGCTTGTAGTCGCCTCGGTAGAACTCGAGGATCCAGCCGCTGGCCGACCAGATGCCGATGCCGAAGCCCACGAGGCTGATCCACGGCTGCGACAGCGCCGGGCCGAGGAAGATGATCGCCACCGTGGCGGCCGCCCAGAACGGCCAGACGCTCTTCGGGGCGAAGAAGCCGATGGTGCCGGCGCCCTCGATGACCTCCGCATCCTCCCGATCCTCCGGGCGCGGGTCGAACCGGCGCGCCGTGAGGGTGAGGTAGCCCGCGATCATGAGGCCCAGGAGGCCTGAGAAGCCCAGCACGAACGTGCCGGCGATCTCACGCGCCATGAACCAGTAGATGGGCGTCACCACCGCGAAGAACACGAAGATGAACCAGAAGACGTACTTCTCGGGCTTCACTGCTTGGCACCTTCCGGCTCGACGATGGGGTCGACCCTGTCGAGCAGCTCGCCCGGGTCATTGGCGTGCAGGTCCGCGTGCTCCACGAGCTCCGGACGCGACATGTCCAGCGCGGGGCTGATGGAGCGGATGCGGGGCAGCGAGTCGAAGTTGTGCCGCGGCGGCGGGCAGGACGTGGCCCACTCCAGCGAGCGGCCCCAGCCCCACGGGTCGTTGACGCCCACCAGCGGTGCCTTGCGGGTGATCCACACGTTCCACAGGAACGGCAGCATCGAGACGCCGAGCAGGAACGCGCCGAACGTCGACAGCTGGTTGAGGAACGTGAAGCCCTCCCATGCGCCGTAATCCGCAATGCGGCGCTGCATGCCTTCGACGCCCAGCCAGTGCTGCACCAGGAAGGTGGTGTGGAAGCCGACGAACAGCGTCCAGAAGTGCACCATGCCCCACGTCTCGTTGAGCATCTTGCCGGTGAACTTCGGCCACCAGTAGTAGAAGCCGGCGAACATCGCGAACACCACGGTGCCGAACAGCACGTAGTGGAAGTGCGCCACGACGAAGTAGGTGTCCGACACCTGGAAGTCCAGCGCCGGCGCCGCGAGGATGATGCCGGTGAGGCCGCCGAACAGGAACGTGGTGAGGAACCCGATGGCGAACATCATCGACGTGTTGAGCGTCAACGATCCTCGCCACATGGTGCCGATCCAGTTGAAGAACTTCACCCCGGTGGGCACCGCGATCATGAACGTCATGAACGAGAAGAACGGCAGGTTCACCGAGCCGGTGACGAACATGTGGTGCGCCCACACCGACACCGACAGCGCGCCGATGGACAGCGTGGCGAACACCAGGCCGTAGTAGCCGAACACCGGCTTGCGGCTGAATGCGCTCAGCACCTCGGTGATGATGCCGAAGAACGGCAGCGCGATGATGTAGACCTCGGGGTGGCCGAAGAACCAGAACAGGTGCTGCCACAGGACGGGGCCGCCCGAGGCCGGGTCGAACACGTGGGAGCCGAGGACGCGGTCCGCCTCGAGCACCAGCAGCCCGGCCGCCAGCACCGGGAACGCGATGAGCACCATCAGCGACGTGACCAGGATGTTCCAGCAGAAGATCGGCATCCGGAACATGGTGAGCCCCGGGGCGCGCATGGTGATGATCGTGGTGATGAAGTTCACCGCGCCCAGGATGGTGGACAGGCCGAGGAGGTAGAGGCCCATGAGCCAGAGGTCGTGCCCGACGCCGGGCGAGTGGATGGCGTTCGACAGCGGTGCGTAGGCGAACCAGCCGAAGCTGGCGGCGCCGTCGGGGCTGAGGAAGCCGGCCGAGGCCATCAGCGAGCCGAACAGATACAGCCAGAACGAGAAGCCGTTCATGCGCGGGAACGCGACGTCCGGCGCCCCGAGCTGCAGCGGCAGGATGGCGTTGGCGAAGCCCGCGAACATAGGCGTGGCGAACATCAGCAGCATGATCGTGCCGTGCATGGTGAAGAACTGGTTGAACGTCTCGTAGTTGACGAACTGCATTCCCGGCGCGGCGAGCTCGGCGCGGATGAACAGCGCCAGGATGCCGCCGAACATGAAGAAGCCGAACGCTGTGACGAAGTACATGTTGCCGATGACCTTGTGGTCCGTCGTCGTCAGGTACTTCATCATGGTCTTGCCAAGCCGGTGCGGCTCGACCAGGGCCTCCTGCTGGAGCGAGGTGCGTTCCGTGACGGTGGCGCTGCTCACTTGTCCTCCTCCGGGGCTTCCGTGGGCAGAACGGCCTGCAAGGCCTCCTGCAGCTTCTTCTCGCCGGCGTTGCCCGAGGCGGCCAGCTCCTGGATCTTCTCCGCGTACTCCTCTTCGGATACCACGTGGAGCTTGAACAGCATCAACGAGTGGTACTCGCCGCAGAGCTCGGCGCACTTGCCGTCGTAGGTGCCGAGCCTGTTGGGCGTGACCTCGAACGAGTTGGGGTTGCCGGGGATGACGTCCATCTTGAAGTAGAAGGCCGGCACCCAGAACGAGTGGATGACGTCTGCGGACTGCAGGTTGAACCGCACGGTCTTGTCCACGGGGAGGTACAGATCCGGGATCTTCTCCAGCGTGCCAGTCTCGTGGGCGTCAGTGCCGATGTCCGGGTTGTCCGCCTCCATGTAGTTGAAGGTCCACGACCACTTCTGGCCGATCACGTTGATGGTGACGTCCGGATCATCCGAGGTCTGGAGCACCGCGTCGGACGCCTTGACCGTGTAGAAGAACAGCACCCCGATGATGAGGAACGGCACGAGCGTGTAGAGCAGCTCCAGCGGCAGGTGGTAGGTGGTCTGGCGCGGCGCAGGGGCGTCGATGTTGTCCTGGTCCTTGCGGCGGTAGCGGATGACGGCCCATCCGATGAGCCCCCACACGAGCACGCCGATGACGAGGGAGGCGATCCAGGCGCCCACCCACACGTTGCCCATGATCGGCGCCTGCTCGGTGGCCGCCTCGGGAAGACCGAAGCGGGCCCCCTGGCCGGAACACGCCGTCAGTCCCAGCAGCGACACCGAGGCTCCGACGAGCAAGGCTGCACGAGCCGATCGCCGACGCAATGGCGCAGGATTGCCACTCACAAGTTGCCCTTCCGTAGACCAACAGCCCCGTGAGAATCCGCGCAGGACCACAGGACACCACTGTTGGCGCCTACCTTAACGCAAAAGGCCACCCCCGCGGAGATGTCTCCGCGGGGGTGGCCTACGATAGGAAGTTTGGGCGAAACTCAGTGGAACGAGTCCCCACAGGCGCAGGAGCCCTGCGCGTTGGGGTTGTCGATCGTGAAGCCCTGCTTCTCGATGGTGTCGACGAAATCGATGCTGGCGCCACCGAGGTACGGGGAGCTCATCTTGTCCGTCACGACGAGCACGCCGTCGTAGTTGGTAGTGACGTCGCCGTCGAGCTCACGGTCGTCGAAGTAGAGCTGGTACCGCAGGCCGGAGCAACCGCCCGGCTGCACTGCGATCCGCAGCGAGAGGTCTGTGCGGCCCTCAGCGTCCAGCAGGGCGCGGACCTTCTGCACGGCGACGTCGGTGAGGACGACGCCGGTCTGGATCTGGGTATCGGTCACGCTTGGCTCCAAGTCGTTCGTGGTGTTCGGGTGTGTGTCGATTCTACGTTGCTTCTGCCGGAAACCCCATCCCTGGGCTGAGCCGACGGCGAACGCCGGTCACCAGGACCAGGTGATCGCCACCCTGGCGGCCGCGTCGGCCAGCTGCTCGGGGGTCGGGGCGCCCTCTGCTCCGGGGAGGATCGGGTAGGCGGCCTCCAGTCCTGCGAGGCGGAGCTCGCGGGCGGAGACGAAGTTGTGGCCGACGATGGCGATCGCAGGGCGCAGCGCCTCGCCGGCCAGGGTCACCACGCGCTTGACCACCGGCCCGCCGACGGAGTGGAAGTCCAGCGAATCTGCACCGGTGACCACCACGTCGGCCTGCGCCAGCGTGCCGGCCAGGCCGTAGCTCTCCTCCAGGTAGGTGAGCGGGTCCGTCACCACGCCGCCCATCGCCTGGATCAGCAGGCCCGCTCCCCCGGCGGCGCCGGCGCCGGGCACGGAGGCGAGGCCCAGGTGCGCCGCCCACCGCCCCGCGACCGAGTCCGCCGCGAGCACCGCGCCGAGATCCGCCCCGCGCTCGCGACCCTCCGTCGCGGCCAGGCCCGTGAGCCCGGTCAGCGGCCGTTCGGGCTGCCCCTCGTCGACGAGCGCCACGAGCCGACGCCCGGCCCACGACTCCTTCGCGGCCCTCAGCGCCGGAAGGGGGTGCTCGTCGAACGCGTCGAGCACCTCCCGCCCCAGGTCCGCGACGTGGCAGCCGGTCAGATCGACCACGAGGTCACCCTGTGCCTGCGCCAGCACGCGGCCCAGCTCGGCGGCATCCGCGGGTGAGGCGAGGGTGGCGCCGGCAGCCGCGACACCCACCGCCTCGCGCAGCGCCGCACCGGACACGCCCAGGGGCACGACGACCACCTGCGCCCCGCGCTCGGCGAAGGCATGCGCGATGGTCTCCGACGCATGAGCCGCGCTCAGCCCGGCCAGGGCGTCGGAGGCGACGACGACTCTCAAAGTTCGGTGGCCTCCGGGTCGCCCTCGTGGAGTTCGTCATCGGCATCGGGGATGAGGCCGTAGTACTCGCTGATCTCCTCGAGCAGCGCGCGCATCTCCTCCAGGGTGACGTCCACGTCCGGGAGGACCAGGTCCGACTCCGCCAGCACGTCCTCCGGCACCTCGATGCCGCGGGTACGCACGCCCTCCACGAGTTGCTGGAGCGCCAGGAGCATGCCCGGCTCGTCGCCCGCGTCCACCCGCTCCTCCAGGGCCCGGTCCAGTTCGTTGAGCTCCATCAGGTGCTCGGGCTCCAGGACCCACTGGCCCTGGCCCATGATCCTCACGATCATGCCTGCGACCCCTGACCCGGCGCCTCCTGGGAGGCGGCCTGCTGCGCCTCAGCGCCGGCCGGGGCGGTGGCGCCCTCGGCGGGGGCGGAGAGCTCCGCGCGCGCGGCGGGTCCGCCGGTGAGCTGGGCCTTCATGGCCGCCAGCTCGCTCTCGACGGTGGAGTCGGACGCCAGAGCGTCCAGCTCGCGCGTGATGTCGTCCTTCACGGTGCCGGTGGGGTCCTCGAGCGCACCGGACGCGAGAAGCTCGTCGACGGCGGACGCCCGCGCCTGCAGCTGCAGGGTCTTGTCCTCGGCACGTTGGATGGCGAGGCCGACGTCGCCCATCTCCTCCGAGATGCCGGTGAACGCCTCGTTGATGCGCGTCTGCGCCTCGGCCGCCGAGTAGGTGGCCTTGATGGTCTCCTTGCGGGTGCGGAACGCGTCCACCTTCGCCTGCAGGCGGGAGCTGGCGCGAACCAGCTTCTCCTCCTCGCCCTGGAGCTGGGCGTGCTGGGTCTGCAGCTCGTCGAGCTGGGTCTGCAGACCGGCCTTGCGGGTCAGCGCCTCGCGGGCGAGGTCCTCACGGTTGGATTCCAGGGCGCGCTGCGCGGCCGACTGCAGCCGCGACACCTCCTGGCTCATCTTCGTGGCCTGCAGCTCCACGCGCTTGCGGCTGGTGGCGACATCCGCGACGCCGCGGCGGACGTTCTGCAGCAGCTCGAGCTGCTTCTGGTACGAGTAGTCGAGGGTTTCGCGGGGGTCTTCATACTTGTCGAGAGCCTTGTTGGCCTTCGACTTGAAGACCAGGGAGATGCGTTCGAAAATGCTGGCCACGGGGTGTCCTTCCACGGAACGTGCGATGTTCGCCTCCACGGTAGCGCGGCCGAGGTCCCACCGGAGTCGCCCGAGCCCTGACTCAACCCTGAAACACCTCAGGTAGAATGGGCGGACGTATCCGACCCCTGCACAAGGACACCGCACCGTGGCACTGTTCCGCCCGTACGAGCGCACCGAGAAGTCGCGCTCCACAGACCGCATCTCGACGCTCACCCCCAAGGGCGAGAAGGCGGCGGCCAAGGCGTCCCCCACGCCCGCCGTCGCCCCTGAACCCGCCGTCGAGGCGCCCGGCCCGCAGAAGCAGGTCATTCGGAAGAAGCAGGGCGCCACCCCCACCCGTCGCGCCGCCGAGGCGGCCCGGATGGAGCGGCTGCACCCCACCCTCTCGGCCAAGGAGCAGCGGAAGGCGGACGCGCGCGCCCGCTCGACGGCCCGCAACTCGTCGTGGGAGCGGGTGGAGAACTCGCCCGAGCGTCAGCTGGTGCGCGATTACGTGGACACGCGCTGGACGGTGGCCGAGTTCATGCTGCCCGCCATGATCCTCGTCATGGCCGCGGTCATGGTCACCATGAACAACGTGCTGCTCTCCAGCTGGATCTCGATGAGCCTGTGGGTGCTGCTGGGCTTCACCGTCATCAACGTGGGCATCATGTGGCGCGGCTTCAAGAAGCTGCTGGCCGAGCGTCACCCCGAGGCCTCCACCAAGGGCCTGCTGGTCTACATGTTCAACCGGTCGCTGATGATCCGACGCTTCCGCCAGCCGGCCGCGCGCATCAAGCGCGGGGATCCCATCTGATGAGCTACCACTGGACGCCGGAGACCGGCGCGTTCGCCGTCGCGGATCTCGAGTCCGCCGGCCTGCTGCACAGCTTCGAGGACCAGGCAGCGGCCGAGGAATGGCTGGGGTTGTTCTACGGCGAGCTGCTGCAGCACGGCGTGGCAGAGGTGAGCCTCTACGAGGAGGACCGCCTCATCTACGGTCCGATGTCGCTGCATCCGTGACCCGGCCCTGCCGAGCCACCACCACCCCGAACGCCACCATCCCCAGGCCCGCCGCCACGGCGAACGGCGCCTGCTGGCGGGCGATGGCGATCCGGTCCTCGTAGAGCTGGACCTTGCCGCCGCGCTCGTTGGTGAGGCTGGAGTATTCACAGGTGTCGCCCGGGCCCATCTCGATGCCGCGGCAGGACGTCGACGGCGACGCCCACGACACCACGCCCCAGGCCGCGACGGCAAGGCCCGCCACGATGAACGCCAAGAGACCCGCCCGCTTGATCATGCGGGCAAAGCTACCTGCGTGGGCCGCGACGCCCAACTCGCAACTCGGTAGGCTGGCCGGGTGACCCGCATGAATCCGAACCTGACCCTGACCAAGACCCTGCCGAGGTCCACCGACGTGGTCGTCCTCGGCCTGGTGACGATCAACGACGCGGACCAGGCCCTCGTCGGCCTCGTCGGCGACCTCGACAAGGCGTGCACGAAGACCTACGGTCGCGGCGTGGCCGAGCTCGCCAGGTCCATGGGCGCGTCGTCCAAGCGCGAGGACGTCACCTTCCTCCCGGCCGTCGACGGCGCCCGCGTGGCGGTGGTGGGCCTCGGGGACGCGGACGTCACCCCGGCGGGCACTCGGCTCGCGGTGGGCTCCGCGCTGCGGAAGATCGCCGAGCTGCCGGACGCCTCCGGGCTGGAGGTGGCCGTCTCCCTGGAGGTGACGGACCCCGAGCTCCTCCAGGCCGCCGGTGAAGGCGCCCTGCTGGGGGCCTACCGGTTCGAGCCCATCACGGCCAAGGACACTCCGACGGCGGTGGCCTCGGTCGCGCTGGTGTCCACGCTGCTCGGCGCCGAGCAGAAGGACGCCGTGACGCGCGCCAAGTCCATCGCCGAGGCCGTCTGCCAGGCGCGCGACTGGGGCAACACCCCCCCGAACCTGCTCTACCCCGAGACGTTCGCCGAGGCGGCGCGCGGCTATCTGCGCGACGAGCGGATCACCGTCGAGATCCTCGACGAGAAGGCGCTCGAGCGGGGCGGCTACGGCGGCATCCTCGCCGTGGGCGGCGGCTCGGCGCGCGGCCCACGGCTGGTGCGGATGAGCTACACCCCCCGCGGCGCGGTGACACACCTGGCGCTGGTGGGCAAGGGCATCACGTTCGACTCCGGCGGCCTGGACATCAAGCCCGCCGGCCAGATGGCGGGCATGAAGTACGACATGTCCGGCGCGGCCGCCGTGGTCGCGGCCACGCGCGCCATCGCCGCACTCGGGCTCAAGGTCAAGGTCACCGCCTACGCGGCGCTGGCGGAGAACCTCCCGTCGGGCACCTCGTACCGGTCCAGCGACGTGCTCACCATGGTCGACGGGCAGACGGTGGAGAACTACAACACCGACGCCGAGGGCCGCCTGGTGATGGCCGACGCCATCGCGCGCGCCGGGCAGGACAAGCCGGACCTCATCGTCGACGTGGCCACCCTGACGGGAGCCTGCATGGTGGCGCTGGGCATGCGTACCGGCGGCCTGCTCACCAACGGCGAGGAGACCTCGGACCTGCTGCTCGACGCGGCCGAGGCGGCGGGCGAGGACTTCTGGGAGCTGCCCATCACGGAGCACACGCGCGAACAGCTGAAGTCCACGGTCGCGGACATGAAGTCCGGTGCCGGTCACCGCTGGGGTGGCGCGCTGGTGGCGGGGGCGTTCCTGGAACGCTTCGTCGCCGACGGCGTGGCCTGGGCGCACCTGGACATCGCCGGACCCGCGGAGAACGCCGACGCGCCGTACGGGTACGTGCCCAAGGGCGGCACCGGGGTGGGCGTCCGGACGCTCGTGGCGTTGGCGAAGCTGCTGCAGGGCTGAGGCCCGGCCCGGCGGGGGTCTGCCCGGCGGGGTCAGGCCTGGCGGGCGCGCTTGGCGCGCAGGCCGTACTCGCGCATGCGCTTCGGGTACGGCACCACCCCGGCGTCGTAGCAGGGGATGTTGCAGCGGGCGGCGAACTCGTAGCCGTAGGCCGCGCTGGGGAGGCCGCGCCGGGTTGACTCGCCGTCGGCGGCCACCAGCAGCAGCGACGGCTTGTTGAACGACGTGGGCTGCTCCACCCACGCCTCCACGCCTCGACGGGTGGCGACGAACTGGCTCAGGTGGTCGCGCAGGGCATCGGGCACCTGGCGGTCCTCCCGGGCCACCTGTGCCTCGCGCTGTCGCCGTCGAAACCACCCCACGCGCCCATTATGCCGAGCGGCGGCAAGGTGGGTGCGCCGTGGGAGACTGGGGCGCATGACTGATGCCTTCGACGTGGCCGTTCTCGGCGCCGGCTCGGCCGGCTACGCCTGCGCGTTGCGGGCGGCGCAGCTGGGGTTGCGGGTGGCCCTCGTCGACGACACCCCCCTCGGCGGCACGTGCCTGCACCGCGGCTGCATCCCCACCAAGGCATGGCTGCAGGCCGCGAAGGTGCGCCGCACCGTCGCGAAGGCACCGTCGTTCGGGATCGAGGCGCAGCTCGGCGCCACGGACGCGGGCGCCGTGCGGCGCTATGCCGACGGTGTCGTGGCGAACCTTCACCGCGGGCTCGAGGGGCTCATCGCGCAGCGCGGGATCACCGTGATCCGGGAGCGCGGCCGGCTGATGGTCGACGACCGGGGGCCCGGCATCGAGACGGGTGCGGTGGTGCACCGGGCGCGGGCCGTCGTCGTCGCGACGGGGGCCGCCCCGGCCACCCTCGGCCTCCCCGTGGATGGTCGACGAATCCTCACCAGCGACCACGCGCTGCGGTTGGAGCGGCTGCCGGAGCGCGCCGTCGTGCTGGGCGGCGGGGTGATCGGGGTGGAGTTCGCGTCGATGTGGGCGGACCTGGGGGTCGCGGTGACGCTCGTGGAGGCCATGGACCGGCTGCTGCCGGCGGAGGAGCCGGGCCACTCGAGGATCCTGGCTCGGGCCCTGCGGGGCAGGGGCGTGGACGTGCGGCTCGGCGCCACCGTCGAGGGCGCGGAGACCGGGGACGACGGGGTCGCGGTGAACCTCGGCGGCGAGACGCTGCGGGCGGACGTCCTGCTGGTGGCCGTGGGCCGTCGTCCCGTCACCGACGGGCTCGGGCTCGTGGAGGCGGGCGTCGAGGTGAGCGACGGCGCACACGTCGTCGTCGACGACCAGCTGCAGACCGCCGTGCGCGGCGTGTTCGCGGCGGGCGACGTGGTGGCCGGGCCCCAGCTGGCGCACCGCGGCTATGCGCACGGACTCTTCCTGGCCGAGCGGATCGCGCACCTGCAGGGCAGGCGTTCGGAGCGCCCGATCCTGCCGCGCGACTCGGACATGCCCCGGGTGGCCTACTCCAGCCCGCAGGTGGCCTCGGTCGGGCTCACCGCGGAGCAGGCCGGGCCCGAGGCCGAGGTGGTGGACTACCACCTCACCGGCAACGGCCGCGCCCAGATCCTCAGGGCCCCCGGCGAGCGGGAGATCGGTGTCGTGCGCATGGTGCGGGGGCGGGAGGGCGCGATCGTCGGGGTGCACGCCGTCGGTGAGGACGTGGCCGAGCTCATCGCGGAGGGCGGCCTGCTCGTGGGGTGGCAGGCCACGCCCGAGGACCTGGCCGGAATCGTGCATCCTCACCCTACCCTCAGCGAGGCACTCGCCGAAGCAACCTGGGCTCTGGGCGGGCGGCCCCTGCACATGCACGCCTGATTCACCTATAGGCTGGGGGAACTACCGCGGTCTGCAAAGGAGCCATCTCACATGTCAACCGAAGTAACTCTCCCGGCGCTGGGCGAGTCAGTCACCGAAGGCACCATTTCACGCTGGTTGAAGGCTATTGGGGACACCGTCGAAGCCGACGAACCGTTGCTCGAAGTCTCCACCGACAAGGTCGACACCGAGATTCCCAGCCCCGTGGCGGGCACGCTGCTCGAGATCCGGTTCCAGGAGGACGACGTGGCCGAGGTCGGCGCCGTCCTCGCCGTGATCGGGGACGCGGACGAGTCGGGCTCCGCGCCCGCCGCCGCTCCCGCTGAGGACGCCGCTCCCGAGCCCGAGCCGGTGCCCGAGGAGGAGAACGCGGAGGAGGAGCCCGTCGAGGCGCAGGAGGCCGAGGAGTCGCCCGCGGCCGAGGCCCCCGCGGTCGCACCCGCGTCCGCGCCGTCGGCCGCCGCGTCGTCCTCCGGTGTCGAGGTGACGCTGCCCGCGCTGGGCGAGTCGGTCACCGAGGGCACGGTGTCGCGGTGGCTGAAGGAGATCGGAGACACCGTCGAGGCCGACGAGCCGCTGCTGGAGGTCTCCACGGACAAGGTGGACACCGAGATCCCCAGCCCGGCCGCCGGCACGCTGCTGGAGATCCGGTTCAAGGAGGACGAGGTGGCCGAGGTGGGCGCCGTCCTGGCCATCATCGGCGACGCCGCGGCGGCTGAGGCTGCCCCTGAGCCGGCACCTGAGCCCGAGCCCGCCCCGAAGGCGGAGCCCAAGCCCGAGCCGAAGGCCGAACCGAAGGCTGAATCCGCCCCGGCCAAGAAGGAGCCAGCCCCAGCTCCCGCCCCGGCCCCCGCCAAGGCCGAGCCGAAGCCGGAGCACTCCCCCGCCGTCGAGGCCGCCGTGGCGCGTCGCGCCGCTGAGGCGTCAACCGACGGCACCTACGTCACCCCGCTGGTGCGGAAGCTGGCGAAGGAGCACGGCGTCGAACTCTCCGCGGTGAAGGGCACCGGCGTCGGTGGCCGCGTCCGCAAGCAGGACGTGATCGCCGCGGCGGAGACCGCGAAGGCGGAGGCTGCGAAGGCTGCCGCTGCCCCCGCGGCTCCGGCGGCTGCTGCTGCTCCGGCGGCGCCGAAGGCTGCGCCCGCTGCGGCCCAGGTGCGGGGCACCACGGAGAAGCTGTCGCGGCTGCGGAAGACCATCGCCACCCGCATGGTCGAGTCGCTGCAGGTCTCGGCCCAGCTCACCGCGACCGTCGAGGTGGACGTCACCGCAATCAGCTACATCCGTGCGCAGGTCAAGGACGATTTCAAGAAGCGCGAGGGCGCCTCGCTGTCCTACCTGCCGTTCATCACGATGGCCGCCGTCGAGGCGCTCAAGCAGTTCCCGATCGTCAACGCCACCATCGACACGGAGGCGGGCACCGTCACCTACGCCGACGGCGAGCACATCGGCCTCGCGGTGGACACGGAGAAGGGCCTGCTGGTTCCCGTCATCAAGGATGCCGGTGACCTCAACCTCACCGGCCTGGCGAAGAAGATCGCGGATCTGGCCGCGCGGACGCGGGCCAGCAAGGTCATGCCGGACGAGCTCTCGGGCGGCACGTTCACCATCACCAACTACGGCTCGGCGGGCACGCTGTTCGACACGCCCATCATCAACCAGCCGCAGGCCGCCATCCTCGGCACCGGCGCGCTGGTCAAGCGGCCCGTCGTGATCGAGGACCGGTTCGGCCAGGAGTCCATCGCGGTGCGGCACATGATGTACCTGTCGCTCAGCTACGACCACCGTCTCATCGACGGCGCCGTCGCGGCCCGGTTCCTCTCGGCCGTCAAGGCGCGGCTGGAGGACGGGGACTTCGGAGGCGAGTTCGGGCTCTGAGTCACTGATCGACGACAAGGGGGCGCCATCCTGCGGGGTGGCGCCCCCTTGTCGCGTCGTGGTGCGAGTGCGTGCCGGCGGGCCAACTTGAGCCGGAAACTGCTCTCAATCGTGTCTTGATCGTTCAAAGCGACCAGATCGAGCATCGAAGGCCGTGTCCGGCTCAAGGTGTCCCCGCGAGAGCCGTGTCCGGCTCAACTCCGCTCCCAGCCCGGGGACGGGTACGGGCGCGGGGGCGGACACGCGGGCGGGCGGGTCAGATGCGGCCGGCGGCGAGGCTGACGTGGAGGATCGACGCGGCCTCGGCGACGGCGTCGGGGAGATGATGCACGCCCGAGACCGCGTCGCGGCGCGACCCGCCCACCCAGACCGAGAGCGGCGGCGTGACCGCGGCCAGCTGGTCGACGACGGTCTGGGCGCGCTCGACGAACCGCTCCCCCGTCACCCCGATGACGGCGCCGCGCGCGCCGCGACCGTCGGCCGCCCGGACCCACTCGTCGACGGGGATGTCGGCGCCCAGGTAGACCACGTTGACGCCGCGACGCTTCAGGCACGTGGCGAAGGTGAACAGCGCGATCTGGTGCCGGTCCCCCGGCGGCAGGCCGACGAGCACCGTCGGCCCGGTGGGGGCGGTGGGGGCGGCGTCGAACACCGCCGAGATGGCGCGCATGAGTCCCGCGCTGGCGAAGTGCTCCTGGGCCACGGACAACCGGCCCGACTCCCACGCCTCGCCGATGCGGGTCAGCTGCGGCAGGATCCAACGATCGGCCACCTCCTCGAACGGACCGCCGGAGAAGGCGCGGCCCATCACGTCGGCCAGGTTGGCCGGTTCCAGCGACTCGGCGGCGGACACCAGGGCGTCCTCGCCGGGCAGCTCCGACGACGGCTCCCGCGCCCCCGACCCGTTCACCGAGGCCCCCGCCGCGACCCTCGTGCCCGCCAGACCCCGCACCGCCTCGGCCGCCCGGGAAGCGGGCACGCCGGCCTCGACGAGCGCGGCCATCTCGCGCAGCGCCGCCACCTGGGCGTCGTCGTAGAGCCGGTACCCCGCGGGCGTGCGGGAGGGCCGGACCACGTCGTAGCGGCGCTCCCAGACCCGCAGGGTCGCCTCGGCCACCCCGGTCAGCGAGGCAACCTGCTTGACTGTGTACATCCACGTCCTCCCCGGCTCAACGTCCGTGCAGGGTCAACGCTAGCAAACATTGAACAAACCTTGTGCACGACGTTGCACCGGCGGCCTTCTCCCGCTATCGTCGACACAAGCTTAGACAAACATTGGACAGCTCATGATCGCTGAATCGAGATCCCCGAGGCTGAGGGGCAACGCGGCCGCCCGCGACGAGGTCGTCCTCCTCGCCGACGACGGCACGCCCATCGGCAGCGCAGACCGCGTGGCAGTGCACACCACGGACACGGCCCTGCACCTGGCCTTCTCCACCTACGTGTTCAACGCCCGCGGCGAGGTGCTGGTCACCCGCCGCGCTCTGGCGAAGAAGACCTGGCCCGGCGTGTGGACCAACTCGTGCTGCGGCCACCCGAAGCCCGGCGAATCGCTGGAGGACGCGGCCCGCCGCCGCATCCGCGAGGAGCTCGGGATGAGCGTCGGTCCCCTGGTGAGCCTGCTGCCGGACTTCCGCTACCGCGCCGTCGACGCCTCCGGCATCGTCGAGAACGAGATCTGCCCCGTGTTCGCCGCGTTCGTGCCGGACGAGCAGCCCGTCCCCAACGCCGACGAGGTGGCCGAGTGGGCGTGGGTGCCCTGGGAGAACCTGTCGGCCGCGATCACCGCGACCCCCCACGTCTACAGCCCGTGGGCCGCCCTCCAGGTGCCGCTCATCGCCACCGCCCACCCCGACGCGGCGTGGCGCCCGGCGCCCCCCACCGTCGACGTCCACGCCGCCATCGCCGACGTTGACGCGCTGCTGTCGGCCGAGGTCAACACGCTGTCGGTGGAGTGGCAGAGCTACGCCGGGGACCTCGAGCTCGACGTGCTCCAGGCGGACCTGCCCCAGTGGCTCGGCACCCTCCTGGTCGGGCACGGCAAGCGCCTGAGGGTGGCGCTGGCCTACTGGGGCTTCATCGCCACCGGCGGGACCCACGGCTCCACCGGCTACCGCCACCTCATCCGCGCCGCGGCCGCGCTGGAGACCCTGCACCTGTTCGCGCTCATCCACGACGACGTGATGGACGAGTCCGACTCGCGGCGCGGGCGCCCCTCGGCACACGTCGAGGGCTCCACCTGGCATCGGGCCGCCGGCGCCAGCGGCGAGCCGGAGCTGTTCGGCCGCAACATCGCCGTCCTGCTCGGCGACCTAGCACACACCATCGCCGACCGCCTCGTCGACGGCCTGCCCCAGCCCTTGCATGAGGTCTGGTACGCGCTGTCGGTGGAGCTGATCGCCGGCCAGCGCGCGGACCTCACGGGAGCCGCGGCGGCCCGCCGCGACCGCGCGCACGCCGAGCACATCGCGCGAGCCAAGACCGGCCGCTACACCGTCGCGCGCCCCCTGCAGCTGGGCGCCACCGCCGCCAACGCCGGCCCCGCGGTCCAGTCCGCCCTCATGGCGTGCGGCGACCACCTGGGGCAGGCCTTCGCGCTGCGCGACGAGTACCTGGGCGTCTGGGGGGACCCGGCCGTCACCGGCAAGCCCGCAGGGGATGACCTGCTGGAGGCCAAGGCCACCGTGCTCCTGGCGTTGGCTCAGGAACGGCTGACCGGCGCCGACGCCGAGCTGATCGCCCGGCTCGGCGGGCAGGACTTCAGCCGCGACGACGTGGACCGCCTCGCCGACGCCATCCGCGCCGTCGGCGTGGCCGACGAGCTGGAAACGATGATCGGAGATGAAGTGACCTCAGGCCTCGCCTGTCTCGACCCCCTGACTCTGGTGGAGGGCGGCGTGGCCGGACTCCGCGAGGCCGCCCGCTCGCTGGCGTGGAGGGAATCATGATCGGGCGCCGTCGCACCGCGACCGGCGCGCCCCGCGGCGGCAGGCGGCACGTGGCCGTGGTGGGGGCCGGGCTGTCGGGGCTCGCGGCGGCGATGCACCTGGCCGGCGCGGGGCACCGGGTCACCGTGATCGAGCGCGAGGCCATTCCGGGAGGGCGCAACGGCTCGCTGGAGCGCGACGGCTTCCGCTTCGACACCGGCCCGACCGTCTTCACGATGGTCTCGCTGCTGGAGGAGGCCTTCGACGCCGTCGGAAGCCGCGTGGCCGACCACGTGAACCTCAAGCTCCTGGACCCCGCCTACCACGCGCACTTCGCAGACGGGTCGACGCTGCTGGTGCGGCCCGGGCACGAGGCGATGCGCGCCGAGATCGCGGCACAGAGCGGCGCGAAGGACGCGGCGGCGTTCGACAAGTTCGTAGCCTGGCTCAAGCGCCTCAACGACGTCGAGCTGCCCCACTTCATCGACGCCAACTTCAACTCCCCGCTCAGCCTGTTCCGTTCGCCGATCGCGGCCGCGGAGCTGGTGCGGCTCGGCGGCTTCGGCCGGCTCGGCCCCTCCGTCGCCCGCCGGTTCGACGACGACAGGCTGCACCGCGTGTTCAGCTTCCAGGCGATGTACGCGGGCCTGGCGCCGGCGCGGGCGCTGGCGCTGTACGCGGTGATCACCTACATGGACTCCATCGAGGGCGTGTTCTTCCCCGAGGGCGGCATGCACGCCGTCCCGCGGGCCATGGCTCAGGCGGCCACCGACGCGGGCGTCGAGTTCCGCTACTCCACGCCCGTCGCGAGGGTGGAGCGCCGCGCCGACGGGTCCGCCGCCGGGGTGCGGCTGGCCGACGGTGAGGTGGTGGCCGCGGACGCCGTCGTGGTGACCGCCGACCTGCCGGTGGCCTACGACACGCTCCTGCCGGGCCTGCCGGCGCCGAGGGTGGCCCGGAAGGGCCGCTACTCACCCAGCGCCCTGGTGTGGCACGTCGGCGTCCGCGGCGAGCTGCCCGAGGGCGTGGGGCATCACAACATCCACTTCGGCAAGGCGTGGGACGAGTCGTTCCGCGAACTGCTCGACGACGGCGTGGCCATGACGGACCCGTCGCGGTTCCTGTCCGTCCCGTCGATGGACGATCCCGGCGCGGCTCCCGAGGGCTGCCACACGCTCTACTTCCTGGAGCCGGTGCCCAACCTCAAGGTGGGCCGGCTGGACTGGGACGTCGACGGGCCGCTGCTGCGGGAACGGATGCTGCGCGAGCTGGAGCGCCTGGGTTACCCCACCGACATCGTCACCGAGGAACTCGTCACGCCCGCGGACTGGGAGCGTCAGGGCATGGCCGCGGGCACGCCGTTCGCGCTGGCCCACACGTTCCCGCAGACCGGGCCGTTCCGGCCGAAGAACATCGACCGGCGGGTGCCGGGGCTGGTGTTCGCGGGTTCCGGCACCACCCCGGGCGTCGGGATCCCGATGGTGCTGGTCTCCGGCAAGCTGGCGGCGGCGCGCGTCGCGGAGATGGGCCGGTGAGCGCGTCCCTCGAGGCGGGCTACCGCCGCTGCGCCGAGCTGACCCGCGACCACGGCACCACCTACTACTGGGGGGCGCTGCTGCTGCCGAAGTCCCAGCGCAGGGACGTGTTCACGGTCTACGCCCTGTGCCGGCTGGCCGACGACATCGTCGACGAGCCGGAGAAGGTGGACGCCGACGACGCCGCCGTCCCCCGCGACGGCACGCCGGACGAGCGCCTGGCCGCCTTCCGCGCCTCCTTCTTCGACGCGTTGGCGCGCGGGACGGCCGATCAGCCGGTGATGGCGGCCATCGTCGAGAGCATCAACCGTCGCGGCACCGACCCCGAGTGCTTCGAGCGGTTCTTCGACGCCATGGCCTCGGACTTCACCCGGTCGACGTGGGACACGTGGGAGGATCTGCGCGACGGCTACATGGAGGGGTCGGCGGCGGTGATCGGCGAAATGATGCTGCCGGTCCTGGAGCCCCTGACGCCCGAGGCGATGGGACCGGCGCGGGCGCTGGGGCAGGCGTTCCAGCTCACCAACTTCCTGCGCGACGTCGACGAGGACCTCGACCGCGGGCGGGTGTACCTGCCGCAGGAGGATCTGGCTCGCCACGGCGCGGACCCGCGCCTTCGTCGGGTCACGCCCGAGTGGCGCTCCATGATGGCCG
Source organism: Tessaracoccus pujii (assembly GCF_055326215.1). Taxonomy (NCBI): domain Bacteria; kingdom Bacillati; phylum Actinomycetota; class Actinomycetes; order Propionibacteriales; family Propionibacteriaceae; genus Tessaracoccus; species Tessaracoccus pujii. The sequence goes on from NZ_JBUZNP010000002.1 coordinate 426,333, forward strand.
AGCAGGTGGCGCGCAACCGCGAGCTGTACGCCGAGGGGGCCCGGGGGCTGGACCTGCTGCCGCCGGCGTCGCGGCGCTGCGTCGGGACGGCCCTGGTGCTGTACAGCCGGATCCTGGACAGGATCGAGGCGGCGGACTACGACGTGTTCTCGGGTCGCATCCGCGTGCCGACCCGGGAGAAGCTGTGGGTCGCGGCGAGGGCGGTCGCTGGGCGGCTGCCCCGACCCAACGTCCCCTGAGACCGAACAGGGCTCAGCGGTGGGGCCAGCGGCCCAGGAGGCCCCGCATCGGCACCGTCCACACGTCGTGGCCCGCCGCGCCCCAGCCGGCGAGGAGGGTGTTGGCCGCGATGAAGCCCGTCGTCGCGGCCCGCTCCATCAGCGCCACCGGGTAGTCGCAGCGCACCCAGTCTCCTGCCACGACGAGCCGGGGCGACGGGGTCCGCACGCCCGGCCTGTCGGCCCAGCGGTCCGGGCCGATGAGCGTGCAGTCGTCGCGCACCAGCACCTCGCGCTCCAACACGACGGCCGACGCCGTCTCCGGGAAGATCCGGTGCAGCTCCGCCTCCAGCCTCGCCGCGACCTCGCCCGCCGCCGCATCCGAGGACACCGCCGGGTCGGCCGCGTAGGCGTGCAGCTCCACCACCGAACCGCCGTGCTGCCGCGCCCAGTCCGCGGCGCCCCGCTCGAAGCGCTCCAGCACCGAGACGTTGTCCAGCGGCCCGTACCCCGACGTGCCCACGAACGCCGGGCGCGCCGCGTCGACGGCGCGGTCCAGCCACAACCGCACCACCACGAACGGCGGGGCGTTGACGGTGCCCGCCACCCGGCGCTGCCAGGGCTCGAGACCCGGCCCCTCCAGGCCGGCGATCAGTGCCCGGCCGGCGCGCGGGTCCGTGGCCAGCACCACCGCGTCGAACGGGCCGGCCTCGCCGTCGACCACCACCGTGGCCGCGCCCTGCCCGGTCCCGATCGCCTCCACGTGCGCACCCGTCCTCACCTGAACGCCCAGGCGCTCGAGGTGGCGGCCCAGCGGCGCCCACAGGACCGTGTCGTAGTCGTCGTCGGGCACGTCGAAGAGCAGGCCCTCGGCCGACCCCATGAAATAGGTGTGGAACATCGCCACCAGCTCGCCGGCGCCGAACTGCGACGGATCGGCGAAGAAGGACCGTGCGAAGACCTCCAACGCCAGGTCGCGGGCGGCCTCGGGAAAGCGCAGCCGGTCGAGGAACGCGGCCGCGGACTCGCCGTCGTAGGCCGAGTACGTCTCGGGGAACTTCACCCGCAACAGCTCCACGGCCGCGGGCACGTTCACGCCCGCGAGCGTCCGCCCGGTGAAGGCGGGGCTGCGCAGCACGAACTGCATCACCGACCACGGCGGCGTGGTGGCCAACCCCGTAAAGGAATCGCGCATACCGTCGGGCCGCTGCAGCGGGTAGTCCTCGATGGGCACCAGCATGCCGAGCGCCGGGTCGATGCGCTGCAGGAGCGCGCGCAGGTTGTAGTACTGCCGGAAGAAGGCGTGGAACCCGCGGCTCATGGTGCGGCCGTCGCCCAGGGGCCAGGCCGCGACCCGCCCGCCCAGCCGGTCCGACGACTCCAGCAGCGTCACCGCCACCCCACGCTCGGCAAGCCCGACGGCGGCCGCCAGGCCCGCGATGCCGCCGCCCACCACCGCGACCTTGCGCGCGTCGCCCACCCTCGACGATCCGGTGGGGCCGGGGTGACGCACGGCGCGAGGGTCGCGGCCTGGGTACGGGCGGGGGGTCATGCGGGCTCCTCGGGCTTGCGGGCGACGACGGTGTGCAGGATGCCGCGCTGCCATCCCGCGGCCGTGCGGTGCTCGATGCCGGTGAAACCGGCGGCGGCGAGCCGGCCGGTGAAACGCGCCACCGAGTCGAACTCGCGGACGCTGCGCCACAGGTAGCGGTAGAGGCGGACGTTGCGGTCGACGACGGCGCCCAGGGGGATGATGCAGGCGTGGCACACCGCGTCCCACACGCGCTGGGCGCGGGAATCGCCGGCCACCGAGTACTCCTGGACGACGAGCCAGCCGCCGGGCTTCAGCAGCGCGAAGGTCTCCGCGACCGCCCGGTCCCGCGCGTCCTCGGGCACGTTGCGGAACAGGTAGCAGGTCAGGATGCCGTCGCGGCCGCCGCCCACCTCGTCGAGGTCCATCTCCCCGGCCACCACCTGCGCGAAGCTCACCCCCGCCGGCCACCGCTTGCCGGTGGCCTCCGCGAGCATGCCGCGGGACGCGTCGAGGCCGAGGACCGTGGTGCCCGGGGGTGCTGCGTCGACCAGCGCCCGCGTCGAGGCGCCGGAGCCGCAGGCCAGGTCGATCAGCGTCAGTCCCTCCCGCGCCCCCACCCGTCCGACGAGCGCCGCGGCGGCCCGCCGCAGCTCGCGGTGGTAGCCGGGGTTGAGGGCCACCATGAGGTCGTAGCGCTTCGCGCCGCGGTCGAAGGCGTCCGCCGTGGTGGAGCGGCGGAGCCGCGGGTACCGGTCATGCATGTCAGCGGCCCGTCCAGGCCCGGACGGCCTTGACGGCCACGACGAGGAGCGCGACCCCCAGCAGCACCGAGCCGACCCGCGCGTACCATCGCCGCGGACCCGCCGGGTCGACGGCGGCGGTGGCGCGCCGGACGGCCTCGTCGAAGCCCGTGATGCCTCCCTCCGGGTCGCCGAGGAGGTGCGCCGCGTCCGAATCCCGCTTGATGGCGTCGTGGATGAGGCTGCCCACCAGCGGCCGCGCGACCCCCGGGTCCACCGGCGTCACCAACCCCACCCACAGCGACGCGAGGTTGGGCGTGAGGACCGGCAGCGTGACCACCATGGGCGGCTGCAGCCCCGTCGCGGTGGCGTAGCGGCGCATCATCTCGACGTAGGTGAGCACCTCGTCCATGCCCACGTCGATCGACCGGTTGACCTCCGCCGGCAGATCGGCGGCGCGCACCAGATAGTGGATCACGTCGTCGATGGCGATGGGCTGGATGCGGTTGCGCAGCCACTTGGGCCCCACGGCCACCGGCAGCCGCTCTGAGAGGTGGCGCAGCATGTCGAAGGAGGCGGATCCGGCGCCCAGCACGACGCCGGCCTGCAGGACCGCCGTCGGCACGCCGGAGGCCATGAGCACCTCGCCCACCTCGACGCGCGAGGCCATGTGCTCGGACAGCTCGCCGTCGGGATGGAGCCCGCTCAGGTAGACGATCCGCTCCACACCCGCCGTGCGGGCGGCCTCGGCGAAGGTCTCGGCGAGGGCGAGGTCGCGGCGCCGGTAGTCGCCCCGGCCGTCCATGGAGTGCAGCAGGTAGTACGCCACCTCCACTCCGTCGAGGGCGCGCACAATGTCGCCTCGGCGGGTGGCGTCGCCGGTGGCCACCTCCACGCGGTCGCGCCAGGCGCGGTCGAGCTTCTGGGGGCTGCGGGCCAGGACGCGCACGCTCCACCCGGCGTCGAGCAGGGCGGGGACGAGCTGGGCCCCGACGTGGCCGGTGGCCCCGGTGACGAGAGCCGTGCGGGTGGTCATGTCAGCCTCCAGGGCTCAGGATCGGCGGCAGTAGGAAGAGCATGCCCAGGGACCAGGTGAGGTGCGACGCGATCGGGCCCAGGACACCCCCGGTGACGCGGCGTTGCGCCGCCGTGAGCAGGCCCAGGCAGACCGCGGCGAACGTCAGGAGAGGTACGCCTGTGAACAGTGTGGACGCCGCGTACAGGGCGGTGGAGCCGATCCCGTTGAATCGTCGGTCCAGCGAGGCGTAGACGGCGCCACGGAAGAACAACTCCTCGGCCACGCCGTTGATCGCGGTGATGAGCGCCACGAGCCACAGCGACCCGAACCGGGCGTGGTCCAGGAGGTCCTCGACGGGTGCTGCCAGCGCCGGGATCCGGGTCACCACCAGGGCGCCCGCCACGAAGACGGCCAGCAGGATCAGGCCCAGCACGAAGCCCTGCAGCACGCCCCTGCTGCGGCCGCCGTCGCGGGTGCGGCCCTCGCCGAGGTAGAGCGGCCCGGAGAGGAAGGCGCCGCCGATCCACAGCCCCGCGACACCCAGTGTCGCGGCGTAGAACTCGGGGGCTCCCGGCTGAATGGACAGCGCCAGCCCCAGCGCGACCGCGCCCAGCGCCGTGGTGATGCCCACCACGACCCTGCGACGGCGCCGCATGCCGGGCGTCTCGGTGCGGACCCTCTCCACGGGGTTGATCAGGGCGGCGGCGAGGAAGGCGCGCGGTTCGCCCAGTAGTCGGCGCACGGTGCCCCCCTTCTCCCGTCGGTGACCCCACCCTAAAGGTTCTACAAAGTTTGAACAAGCCGCGCGGTGGCCTGACGCCACACGCCCCTACGCTGCCACGGATGGACCCGAGTCGTCCCGGGATGCGGCGATCTGATTGGATGGCGGACGTGTTCATCGGGCTCGGGACGGTCGTCAACGTCATCACAGTGGTCGTCGGCTCGCTGATCGGCATCGCGCTGGGCAACCGCATCCCCGAGAAGACCAAGGACACGGTCACCTCCGTCCTGGGGCTCATCACCATCGTGCTCGGCGGCATGTCGGTCATGGCGATGAGCTCCGAGGCACTCCGTGCGGACGTGGACGGCGCCGCCATGCTGATCGTCCTCGCCGCCCTCTTGCTGGGCGCGCTGCTCGGCTCCTGGCTGCGCGTCGAGGACCGACTCGAGCAGGGCGCGGCCTGGCTGCGCGGGCGGTTCACGGCCTCCGGCGACGCGTCGCGGTTCGTCGACGGCATGGTCACCTCGACGTTGTTGTTCTGCGTCGGCCCGCTGGCCATCCTCGGCTCGCTCTCCGACGGCCTCGGCCGGGGCGCTGACCAACTGCTCGTCAAGTCCGTGCTCGACGGTTTCGCCGCCATGGCGTTCGCCTCGACGCTGGGCTGGGGGGTGCTGGCCTCCGCGGGCGCGGTGGCGCTGATCCAGGGCTCGCTCACCGCCGTCGGCTACTTCGCCGGCGACGTGCTGAGCACCGCCCAGGTGGACGCGCTCACCGCCACCGGCGGTGTGGTGCTGCTGGCGCTGGGGCTACGGCTGCTCAACCTCAAGCAGATCCCCGTCGGGGATCTGCTGCCGGCCCTCCTGCTCGCTCCCCCGCTGGTCTCGCTCACCGCGGCCCTGTTCTGACCCGGGATAGCATCGTGGACATGCTCACCTACGACGACGAGGGGCTCGGCCAGCGGCTCGCCGACTACCAGCAGACCTGGGACCGGCAGCGCGCCCTGCACGACGACGTGGCGGCGGGCGCTCCCGGGCGGATCCTTCTGGTGGAGCACTCCCCGGTCTACACCGCGGGCAGGCGCACCACGCCGGACCAGCGCCCCGTGGACGGCACGCCGGTGATCGACGTGGACCGCGGCGGGCTGATCACCTACCACGGGCCGGGCCAGCTCGTCGGATACCCCATCGTGCGGCTGCGGGAGGGCGTCGGCGTGGTGGACTACGTGCGCACGCTGGAGTCGGCCGTCGTCACCCTGCTGACGGGATACGGGCTGGACTGCGGACGGGTCGAGGGCCGCACCGGGGTGTGGCTGCCCGCCGGAGCAGGCAGGCCGGAGCGCAAGATCTGCGCCATCGGCGTGCGGGTGGCACGGCGCACCACCATGCACGGCTTCGCGCTCAACGTCCTGAGCTCCGCCGAGCGGTTCAGCAACATCATCCCCTGCGGCATCGCCGACGCGGGCGTGACCTCCATCGTCGAGGAACTGCCCGGCCAGTGGAGCGTCAAGGGCGTGGCCGACGACCTTCGGGCCCCGCTGGCGAGCGCATTGGCCCCACTTCTCGGCTGATCACTCGACGGCATGGGGCGGCGCGGCCGCCCGCCGCGACGACAGCACCACCGCACCCAGCAGCAGCGCCGCGCCGACGAGCCCGGCGGGGCTGAGGCGCTCCCCCAGCACCAGGAACGCCAGCGCGGCACCGGTGAGCGGCTCCAGGAGCGCCACCATCACCCCTGTCGTCGAGCTCTGCGTGCGCAGGCCCCGCAGGTAGGCGAGGTAGGCGATGGCGGAGGGGATGAGCCCGAGCGCGACCACCAGGGCCACGCTCGCGGGCGCCGGATCGAACCGGACGCTCTGGCCCGCGCCGGCGGCGGCGACCAGCACCACCGCGCCCCCGAGGAGGAACGCCAGGGCCGAGCCGGTGGCGTCGTGGTAGTCCGGCACCGGCCTGGCGCCCAGCAGGCTCATGACCGCGAACGCCGCCCCCGCCACCAGCGCCAGCCCCGCCCCCCACAGCGCATCCGCCGCCGAGGCCCCCTGCGGCGGTGCGCCCATGAACAGGGCCAGACCGACGGCGGTGAAACCCAGCGCCAACGCCAACGGCTGCGTGAGGCGCTGCCGGCCCGTGGCGAGGTCCACCATCAGCACCAGCACGGGCGCCGAGCCGACGGTGACCAGCGTGGCGATGGACACGCCCAGCAACCCCACCGCGCTGAAGAACCCGAACTGGTACACCGCCGAGCACGCGGCCATGGCCGCCACCCGGGTCCACCCGGAGCGACGCCGCGGCCACCGCACGCGGCCGGTCAGCGCCACCGCGAGCATGAGCAGGAGCCCGCCCACGAGGATCCGGTACCCCGCGACGGCTAGGAATCCGAGCCCCGACGTGCCGCGCAGAAGAGTGCCGAGCGTGCCGGACGTGCCCCACGCGATGCCGGCGACCACCAGCGCCGCGACACCAGCGGTCACCGGAGGGGTCGAGGGGGCAGGGCGCGTGAGCACCGGCTCAGACTACCGCCACGACCGGGGACCCCCGGCCCGCAGCGGGTAGGCTGTCCGGGTGACCGCAGTGCAGCCCGATGGACGACGCCTCCTCCGAGTCGAGGCGAAGAACGCCGAGACCCCGATCGAACGCAAGCCGAGTTGGATCCGCACCACCGCGAGGATGGGGCCCAACTACACGGACCTGCAGAACATCGTGCGCTCCGGCGACCTGCACACCGTCTGCCAGGAGGCGGCCTGCCCCAACATCTACGAGTGCTGGGAGGACCGGGAGTCCACCTTCCTCATCGGCGGTGACCAGTGCACCCGCCGCTGCGACTTCTGCCAGATCGAGTCCGCCAAGCCCGAGAGCTACGACCCGTCCGAGCCGCTGCGCGTCGCGGCGTCGGTGAGGAAGATGGGGCTGCGCTACGCCACCGTCACCGGCGTCTGCCGCGACGACCTCCCCGACGAGGGCGCCTGGCTCTACGCGGAGACCATCCGCCAGATCCACGCCGTCAATCCTGGCGTCGGCGTCGAGATGCTCGCCCCGGACTTCTCCGGCAGGGCCGAGCTCCTGCAGCAGCTGTTCGACGCCCGCCCGGAGGTGTTCGCCCACAACGTCGAGACGGTGCCGCGCATCTTCAAGCGGATCCGTCCCGGCTTCCGCTACGACCGGTCCCTGCGGGTGCTGACGATGTCGCGCGAGGCCGGCCTGGTCACCAAGTCCAACCTCATCCTCGGCATGGGCGAGACGCGTGAGGAGATCAGCCAGGCGCTGCGCGACCTGTACGACGCCGGCACCGAGCTCATCACCATCACCCAGTACCTGCGACCCAACGCCACCCTCCACCCCATCGACAGGTGGGTCACGCCGGAGGAGTTCGAGGCCCTGGCCGATGAGGCGCGCGGCATCGGATATTCTGGCGTGCTGTCCGGGCCACTGGTCCGCTCGTCGTATCGGGCGGGCCGCCTCTACCGGACGGCGATGGACGCCCGCATGAAGATCAGCTGAGACGGAGACACGATGGCCAGCGAGAGAGCCAAGGCGCTAGCGGAGAAGCAGAAGGCTGAACTGAAAGCCGCCAAACTGGCGAAGAAGAACTCCACAGACCCCAAGGACTGGGGCTGGTGGCGCCAGCTGCGCGAGACCTACAAGGTCACATCGCAGTTCGACAAGGTCCTCCCGTGGCTCATGCTCGGCGGCTTCGTCGTGCCGTTCGCCGCGCTGCTGATCCTGGGCATCGTGCTGGACGCCTGGCTCATCTGGGGCATCGTCGGCATCTCCGCCGGCGTCCTGGGCGCCATGTCGGTGTTCACGTGGCGTGCCCGCAAGGCCGTCTACCGCCGCTTCGAGGGCCAGGCCGGCTCGGCCGAGGTGGCGCTGCAGATGCTGCCCAAGCAGTGGATCTCCACGCCGGTGATCACCGCGACGAGGAGCCTCGACGCGGTGCACCGCACGCTGGGCCCCGGCGGCCTGGTCCTGATCGGCGAGGGCGAGCCGGCCCGGCTGAAGCCCCTGCTGGCGGCGGAGAAGAAGAAGCACGAGCAGGTCGCGTTCGGGGTCGCGGTGAAGGTCATCCAGATGGGCAAGGGTGCCGGCCAGGTGCCCCTGGACAAGCTGGCGGCCGAGATCAAGAAGCTCCCCAAGACCCTCACGCCGGCCAAGATCACCGAGGTCAGCCAGCGCCTGCGCGCCCTCGACGCCATGCGCCCGAAGGCCCCCATCCCGAAGGGCCCCATCCAGATGAAGGGCGCCCGGTCCGCCATGCGCGGCCGCTGACGCGTGGCGAACCTGGTCAACCTGGAGGCCGTCACGCACGGCTTCGGGACCCGCATCCTGCTCGACTCGGTCTCCCTCGGCCTCGGCGTCGGCGAGGTGATCGGCGTCGTGGGCCGCAACGGCGACGGCAAGACCACGCTGCTGCGCATCCTCACCGGCGACCTCGAGCCGGACGCCGGGCGCGTCACCGTGGCCACCAACTCCTCCATCGGCGTGCTGACCCAGACCACCGTCGGCGACGACGCCCAGACGGTGCGAGACTGGATCGTCGACGGCGAACCGGACCACGTGTGGGCGGCGGACGCGGACAAGCGCGGTGTCGTCGAGGCGCTGCTGGCTGACGTGGAGCTCGACAGGCGCCTGGACACGCTCTCGGGCGGCGAGCGACGCCGCGTCGGGCTGGTCGCGGTGCTGCTCGGCCACCACGACCTCGTCGTCCTCGACGAGCCCACCAACCACCTCGACGTCGAGGCCATCGCCTTCCTCGCCACCCACCTGCAGGCCCGCACCAGGGCGGGGCTGGCCATGCTGGTGGTCAGCCACGACCGCTGGTTCCTCGACGCCATCTGCACGCGGATCTGGGAGGTGCACGACGGCGTCATCGACGCCTACGACGGCGGATACGCCGCGTACGTGCTCGCCCGCGTGGAACGCCAGCGGCAGGCATCGGTCAACGAGTCGCGGCGCAAGAACCTGGCCCGCAAGGAGTTGGCGTGGCTGCGCAGGGGCGCGCCCGCGCGCACGTCGAAGCCGAAGTTCCGCATCGACGCCGCCAACGTCCTGATCGCCGACGAGCCCGAGCCACGCGACAAGATGGCGCTGCAGCAGTTCGCCGTGACCCGGCTCGGCAAGGACGTGTTCGACCTCACCAACGTCACCTACGCCGTCGAGGACCGCACGCTCCTGGACCGGTTGACGTGGTCCATCGGGCCCGGCGACCGGATCGGGCTGGTCGGCGTCAACGGCGCAGGGAAGACCACCCTGCTGGATCTGCTCTCGGGGGACCGCGAGCCGCAGTCGGGCAGGATCAAGCGCGGCAAGACGTTGCGGCTGGGCTACCTGTCGCAGACCGTCGGCGAGCTGGACGACGCGGACCGCGTGCTGGACTCGGTCAAGCGCCTCAAGGAGGAGACGAAGCTCGCCACCGGCCGCGAGGCCACGGCGTCGTCTCTGCTCGAGGAGTTCGGGTTCACCGGAGACAAGCTGGTCGCCCGGATCGGTGATCTGAGCGGCGGCGAGCGTCGGCGCCTTCAGCTGCTGCGGCTGCTGCTCACCGAGCCCAACGTGATGATCCTCGACGAGCCCACCAACGATCTCGACATCGACACCCTCACCATCATCGAGGACTACCTCGACAGCTGGCCGGGCACCCTGATCGTGGTCAGCCACGACCGGTACTTCCTCGAGCGGATCACGGACTACACCTACGCGCTGCTCGGCGACGGCTCCTGCGCGCTGCTGCCAGGCGGCGTCGAGGAGTACCTGGACCGGCGCAGGCGGGCGAAGTCCACGGCGGGCCAGGCGGCCTCCTCCGCCGGCCCGGCCGCGCGATCGGATGCCGCGACGGAGCGGCAGCGGAAGAAGGACCTGTCCCGGATCGAGGGCCAGTTGGAGAAGACCGCTGCGGAGATCGACCGCCTGCACGCCAGGATGGCGGACGCGGCCACGGACTTCGGCCAGCTGGGAGACCTGGACAAGGCCCTGCGCGAGGCCGAGGCCCGGTACGAGCGGCTCGAAGAGGCGTGGCTGGAGACGGCCGACTGACCCCACCGTCGGGCACGCGCGTTGAGCCGATGGAGGGGTTCGCGGCGAGGGTCGTGCGTTGAGCCGATGGAGGGGTTCGCGGCGAGGGTCGTGCGTTGAGCCGATGGAGGGGTTCGCGGCGAGGGTCGCGCTCAGGTCACGCGGGGGCCAGCCGTCGAACCCCTCCATCGGCTCAACTCGATGCCCCAGCCAGCAGGCAGCCCTGAGAAGCGTCGGAGGGGCCGCCTAGGGTGGCCGGCATGTATCGCACCCTCGCCGTCGCCGGGTATCGCTCACTGCGGGATGTAGTGGTCCGCCTCGGGCGCGTCACCGTCGTCACTGGCGCCAACGGCTCAGGCAAGTCCAGCCTGTACCGCGCGCTGCGCCTGCTGGCGGGCTGCGCGCTGGGAGACGCGGTCGGCTCGCTGGCCCGCGAGGGCGGTCTGAGTTCCGCCCTGTGGGCCGGGCCCGAGTCGCTGGCCGGGGCGCGCCGCGGGCACGCCGTCGAGGGCACCCGACGGGTGGGCCCGGTGTCGCTGCGGCTCGGCGTCGGCGCGGACGCGCTGTCCTACCTCATCGACCTCGGCCTCCCCACGCCGGACTGTTCGACGGCGTTCGGCCGGGACCCGGAGATCAAGCGCGAGGCCGCCTGGGGCGGCCCCGTGATGCGGCCCGGCACCATGGTGGCGAGGCGGCGCCGCTCCGCCGTCGAGGTCCGCGACGAGGGCCCCTGGCACGAGCTGCCCTTCCAGCTGCCCACCCACGCCTCCATGCTGGCGGACGCGCCGGAGCTCCGCCCGCTGCGCGATCACCTCGCCGCCTGGCGCTTCTACGACGCGCTGCGTACAGACGCCGACGCCCCAGCCCGCCAGCCGCGCGTCGGAACCAGGACGTGGGCGATGGCCTCCGACGGCTCGGACGTCGCGGCGGCGGTGCAGACCATCGTCGAGCGCGGGAAGGAGCCCCTCCCGGAGTCCGTGGCGGACGCGTTCCCCGGCAGCCGCGTGCGCGTGGACGTGCGCGACGGCGTGTTCGAGCTGACGCTCCAGCAGCCGGGCATGCTCCGTCCCCTCCGCGGCGCCGAGTTGTCGGACGGGACGCTGCGGTACCTCATGTGGCTGGCGGCGCTGCTGGCGCCGGTCCGGCCGCCGCTCATGGCCATCAACGAACCGGAGAACAGCCTGCATCCCAGCCTCGTGGCGCCGCTCGCGCGGCTGATCGGCCGGGCGTCGGCGGACACCCAGATCGTCGTGGTCACGCATTCCGCGGCGCTGGTGGGGGCCCTCACCGATGCGGTGCCGGACGAGGACCTGGAGGTGGTGGAGCTGGTCAAGGACCTGGGTGAGACCATCGTCGACGGCCAGGGCATGCTCAGCCGGCCCGCCTGGGAGTGGGGCCGCCGCTGAAGGCGGTCAACGGCGGTTGACCACCACGGTGCCGAGGAGGAGATCGGTGAGCGCCCGGCGCTCCGCGCCGACCACGATCGCGGGGACCACGAGGCACTTGAGCGCGGTGCGCACCACGGGGCGCCACCAGCCCAGCGGCCCCCCGTCGGTCCTCGTGATGCCGATCCGCGCGATGAGTTGGCCGAAGGATCCCCCGGCCAGTGCCGTCAGGAGGCTCGCCTCGACGAAGTAGACGGCCAGGATCATGAACGACTTCCAGCCGGATGCCGTCATCACCTCGATGCCGAACAGCGCGATCGCCACGACCATGCTGGCGGCCCAGTCGCCGATCATCGCCGCCACGCGCGCCCGCCACGACGCCAGCGAGCCCGGCCCGGAGACGCGCAGGCCGAGGGTGGAGCCGGGGTACTCAGCGGGGGTGGTGGTCACGCGCGGCAGCCTAGCAGCGCCCGATCCGCCGGTGGCGAACGCTTTTGCTCCCCACGGGCACGGCGTGGGAAGGTGGGTGCATGCCTTTGCTCGTCGTCCGCCTGTGGGTGGACCTCTGCCGCGTCCAGGTCAGCGGCTGTCGCTGACCTCGCTCCGCCGGCCCCTCCACCCCAGCAAAGGAAACACCCCATCATGTCCACAGCCACCTCTGAGCGCGCCCTTGAGGCGACGCCGCAGCCCCGCAAACCCTTCTATGCCAACCTCGGATTCCAGATCGGCGTCGGCCTCGTCGTCGGCCTGATCCTCGGCCTGGTGGCCGTCGCCATCGGCCCCGCCGGCCAGGAACGCAACTGGCTCGCCACGCTCCTGTCCGAGGTGGGCAGCGCGTACGTCAGCCTGCTCACCCTCCTGGTGGTGCCGCTCGTCGTCACCGCCGTCATCTCGTCCATCGCCCGCCTCCGCGAGGTCACCAACGCGGCCCGGCTGGCCGTTCAGACGCTCATCTGGTTCGCCGTGACGGCCTTCGCGAGCGTCGTCGTCGGCATCGCCGTCGGCCTGGTCTCCGGGCCGTGGCTGACCGCCGGGGTGAACCCCGAGACCGCCGCCGAACCCGGCCGTGTCGGGTCCTGGTCGGCGTTCCTGCTCGGCCTCATCCCGTCCAACATCCTCGGCCTTGGCATCCGCGTCTCAGGTGACGCCGAGGCCGGCTTCACGGCCGCGCCCAACTTCTCCGTCCTGCAGGTCCTCGTGGTGTCGATCCTCTTCGGCATCGCCGCGGTCAAGGTGGGCGACAAGGCCGCACCCCTCGTGGGCTTCATGGAGTCCGCGCTTGCCGTGATCCAGAAGGTGCTGTGGTGGATCATCCGCCTGGCCCCCGTCGGCACCGCGGCGCTCATCGGCAAGGCCGTGGCCACCTACGGGTGGACCTCGCTGGCCTCGCTCGGATCCTTCGTCGTGGCGCTCTACATCGGCCTGATCATCGTGTGGGTGGTCGTCTACCCCGCCATCCTCAGGCTGCACGGCCTCGGGGTTCGCCAGTTCTACCGCAACGTCTGGCCGGCCATCTCGCTGGGCTTCGTGACCCGCTCGTCGATGGGCACCATGCCCGTCACCGAGCAGGTGGTCGAGCGCAACCTCGGGGTCGCGCGCCAGTACGCCAGCTTCGCCGTGCCGCTGGGCGCCACCACGAAGATGGACGGCTGCGCCGCGGTGTTCCCCGCGCTCGCCTCGATCTTCGTGGCCCAGTTCTACGGCATCGACCTCAACCTCACCCATTACCTGCTCATCGCGTTCGTCGCGGTGCTCGGGTCCTCCGCCACCGCCGGCACCACCGGCGCGACGGTGATGCTGACGTTGACGCTGTCGACGCTCGGCCTTCCGCTGGCCGGCGTGGGACTGCTGCTGGCCGTGGAGCCCATCGTCGACATGGGGCGCACCGCGCTCAACGTCACCGGCCAGGCGCTGGTGGCGGCGATCGTCGGCAAGCGCGAGGGCATCCTGGACCAGGGCGTCTACGACGCCCGGCCGCAGTTCAGCGCCTGAACAACCGCCGACGCCCCGCCCCCGCACGGAGGCGGGGCGTCGGCGCGCCATGCGTCCCCAGGGCCTGGGACATCGGGCCAGGAGTAGATTCCTGGGCATGGCGCATCCTGCCGCAGAGGCCCGCGGCCTCGTCGTCCACCGGGCCAGGAACGAGATCCTGCACGGCATCGACTTCACCCTCGCCCCCGGCTCCGTCACCGGCCTGTTCGGCCCGTCCGGGTGCGGCAAGACCACCCTGATGCGGTCGATGGTGGGGGTCCAGAAGATCACGTCCGGCACGCTGAACGTTCTCGGCCTCCCTGCCGGGGATCCGCAGCTGCGCCGTCGCGTGTCCTACACCAGCCAGGCCCTGAGCATCTACCGTGACATCTCCGTGCGCGCCAACGTCCTCCTCTTCGCCCGCCTCCACGGCGCCCCCGACGAGGCCGCCGACGACGCGATCTCCTACGTCGAACTGGCGGCCCTGGCGAACCGGCGCGTCGAGACCCTCTCCGGCGGCGAGGCCAGCCGGGCGTCCCTGGCCTGCGCGCTCGTCGGGAAGCCGGAGGTGCTGATCCTGGACGAGCCCACCGTCGGACTCGACCCGCTGACTCGGGAATCGCTGTGGGAGCACTTCCGGAAGCTCGCCTCGGGCGGGACGACCCTGCTGGTCTCCAGCCACGTCATGGACGAGGCCACCCGCTGCGACTCCGTCCTGCTCATGCGCGAGGGCCACTTCCTGGCCAGCGGGCACATGGACGAACTCCTGGCCGCCAGCGGCGCCGCGACCCCTGAGGCCGCCTTCCTGGCGCTCGTCCGACGCGAGGTCGCGGCATGAGCGGGCCGCGGCACGCCGCGGAGCGCAGCCGCATGGCACCGTTGGCCACCGTCGCCCGGATCCTGGCCCAGCTGCACGCGGACCCGCGCACCATCGGCCTGGTGATGGTGCTGCCCCTCGTGTTCATCTCGCTGCTGTACTATGTGATGATCGACCTGCCCACCCCGCCGGGGGCGCCGACGGCGTTCGACAGGATCGGGCCGACGATGCTGGCCGTGCTGCCGATGATGCTGATGTTCCTGGTCACGTCCATCGCGATGCTGCGCGAGCGCACCACCGGAACCCTCGAGCGGCTGCTCACCACACCGCTGAGCCGCTGGAACCTGCTGGCCTCCTACGGGCTGGTGTTCGGCGTGCTCGGCGTGGCCCAGGCCTCGCTGCTCGCCACGTTCGTGCTGGGCGTGTTCGGCGTGGACATCGAGGGTCCCCTCTGGGTGCTGCTGGTGATCACCCTGCTCGACGCCCTCGTCGGGGTGTCCTTCGGGCTGCTGGCCAGCGCCTACGCCCGGACCGAGTTCCAGGCGGTGCAGTTCATGCCGATGTTCATCGGGCCCCAGATCTTCCTGTCCGGGCTCTTCGCTCCCGTGGACCAGATGCCCGACGCGCTGGCCGCCGTCGCGCGGGTCCTGCCCATGACGTGGGCCGCCGATGCCGTGGTGGATCTGACCGGCAACGCGGAGGTGGCGTCCGGCACGTGGGTGGGGATCGGGCTCCTGGCGGGGCTCGTCGTCGGCATGCTGATCCTGGCGGCCGCGTCGATGCCCCGCCAGACCCGCTGACGCCGGTCCCCGCACCGCCCCGCCCTCGCCGAAGCTGTAACAGTGCTGTTACCCACCGGCAACTGCCGAGCAAAGATGCCACAGTAACGTCAGCACCACTACACCGACACGTTAGGAATGATCCGCCCATGTTCCAAGGCGCAGACGACCTGCTGGCTTACGTCAAGGAAGAAGGCATCGAGACCATCGATGTGCGCTTCTGCGACCTGCCCGGGGTCATGCAGCACTTCACCGTCCCGGCCGCGTTCTTCGGCCCCGAGGTCTTCGAGGAGGGGCTGAACTTCGACGGCTCGTCGATCACGGGCTTCCAGAAGATCCACGAGTCGGACATGTCGCTGATGCCCGATCCCACCACCGCCTACGTGGATCCCTTCCGCAAGTCGAAGACGCTCAACGTCAACTTCTTCGTGCACGACCCGCTGACGAAGGAGCCCTACTCCCGCGACCCGCGCAACATCGCGCGGAAGGCGCAGGCGTACCTCTCCTCCACCGGCATCGGCGACACCGCCTACTTCGCCCCCGAGGCCGAGTTCTACGTCTTCGACGACATCCGGTTCGAGACGACGGCGAACTCGTCGTACTACCACATCGACTCCGAGGCCGGCGCATGGAACACAGGCCGCGTCGAGGACGGCGGCAACCGCGGCTACAAGGTGAAGTTCAAGGGCGGCTACTTCCCCGTCGCCCCCGTGGACCACTTCGGTGACCTCCGCGACGACATCGTGCGACACATGGCCAACGCCGGTCTCATCGTCGAGCGCGCCCACCACGAGGTCGGCACCGCCGGCCAGGCCGAGATCAACTGGAAGTTCGACACGCTGCTGAAGTCCGCGGACGACGTGATGAAGTTCAAGTACCTCGTCAAGAACACCGCGTGGGAGGCCGGCAAGACGGCCACCTTCATGCCGAAGCCCATCTTCGGTGACAACGGCTCCGGCATGCACTGCCACCAGTCCATCTGGAACGAGGGCGTGCCCCTGTTCTACGACGAGAACGGTTACGCCGGGCTCTCCGACATGGCCCGCTGGTACATCGGCGGCCTGCTCAAGCACGCCCCGTCGCTGCTGGCGTTCACCAACCCGTCGGTGAACTCCTTCCACCGCCTGGTGCCCGGCTTCGAGGCCCCGGTCAACCTGGTCTATTCGCAGCGCAACCGCTCCGCGTGCATCCGCATCCCGATCACGGGATCCAACCCGAAGGCCAAGCGCATCGAGTTCCGCTGCCCGGACCCGTCGTCGAACCCGTACCTGGCCTTCGCGGCCATGCTGCTGGCCGGCCTCGACGGCATCCAGAACCGCATCGAGCCCATGGCCCCGATCGACAAGGACCTCTACGAGTTGCCCCCGGACGAGCACGCCCTGGTGCCGACGGTGCCGGGTTCGCTCGGCGCGGTGCTCGACGCCCTCGAGGCGGACCACGAGTTCCTGCTGGCTGGCGGCGTGTTCACCCCGGACCTCATCGAGACGTGGATCGAGCTCAAGCGCGCTGAGATCCAGGCCATCGCGATGCGGCCGCACCCGCACGAGTTCGAGCTGTACTACGCGCTCTGACATGTGAGACCAGACGGCGGTCCCCGGCCCTGCAGCAGTGCAGGGCCGGGGACCGCTGGCGTTGACATCAACCGTTCGGCCGACCCTGCGACCCTCCACCGCTCAGCCTCGCGACCCTAGGCTGAGCCCGTGCCCAAGACCAGACTCGCGCGCATCGCGATCCCCCTCACCCTCATCCTCATCTGGCTCGTCAGCGCTGGGATCGGGGGCCCCTACTTCGGCCGGATCGACGAGGTGGCCACCAACGACCAGTCCACGTTCCTCCCCACCAGTGCGGAGGCCACGATCGTCGGCGACCGCTACCTGGACTTCGTCGACAGCTCGACGGTGCCGGCCATCGTGCTGTTCAGCTCCGACGAGGCGCTCTCGGCCGAGACCCTGGCCGAGCTGGGTGACCGCGCGGCGGCGCTGGTCGACGTCGAGGGCGTGGAGAGCATCTCGCCGCTGATCCCGTCGGAGGACGGCATGGCAGCGCAGGTGTTCGCGGGCGTGGACTCCGAGGGTGATATCGCGGGGATCGTCGAGCAGTTGCGCACCGATCTCCCCGAGGGCCTGCCCGACGGCGTGAATACGTACGTCACCGGCCCGGCCGGTTTCACGGCCGACATCACCGAGGCGTTCAGCGGCATCGACGGGCTGCTGCTCATCGTCGCGCTGGCCGTGGTGCTGGTGATCCTGCTGGTGGTGTACCGCTCGCTCGTCCTGCCGTTCGCGGTCCTGGCCACCAGCCTGTTCGCCCTGTGCGTGGCGCTGCTGACCAACTGGTGGCTGGCGAAGGCGGGCGTCGTCACGCTCACCGGGCAGACCCAGGGCATCCTGTTCATCCTCGTCATCGGCGCCGCCACGGACTACTCGCTGCTCTACACGGCCCGCTACGCCGAGGAGCTGAAGCGCCGCGCGTCCAGGGCGGAGGCCACCAGGGCCGCGATCAAGGGCGTCGTCGAGCCCGTTCTCGCCTCCGGCGGCACCGTCATCGCCGGGCTCATGTGCCTGCTGCTCAGCGACCTCGGATCCAGCCGCTCCCTCGGCCCCGTCGCCGCCATCGGCATCGTGTTCGCGATGCTGGCCGCGCTCACCCTGCTGCCGAGCATGCTCTACCTCATGGGCCGCGCCTCCTACTGGCCCCGACGCCCCCGCTTCGACCCGCACCGCGGCGACGACACCCAGATGACCACCGGCGTCTACGCCAAGGCCGCGGGCCTGGTCGCCAGGCGCCCGCGGACCGTGTGGATCGTCTCCGCCCTCCTCCTGGCCCTCGGCGCGGCGTTCGTGCCCACCCTCAAGGCCGACGGCGTGCCGCCGAGCGAGTTCGTCCTCGGCCGGTCCGAGGCCCGCGACGGCCAGGCCGAGCTCGCGGAGCATTTCCCCGCCGGCTCCGGCAGCCCCGCCCGCGTGCTGACGGACGAGGCCCGCCTGCAGGAGGTCACCGACCGCCTCCTCGCCGGCGACGGCGTGGACTCCGTCTCCGTCGTGGCCGCGGACTCCCCAGCCGGCACGGCCCCGGTGACCGCCGACGGCGTGCAGCCGCTCGGCCCGCCCGGAACACCCGCGCCTGCGCCCACGGTCAGCGACGGCCAGGTCATGCTGCTGGCCACGCTCGCCGACAGCGCGGACAGCGACGAGGCCGCCGACACCGTGCGCGCGCTCCGCGCGGAGCTCGACGGCAGCGCGCAAATCGGCGGCGAGACCGCCACCAACATCGACACCCGCGACACGTCCATCCGCGACCGCAACGTCATCATCCCGCTGGTGCTGGTCGTGATCCTGCTCATCCTCATCCTGCTGCTGCGCAGCATCGTGGCCCCTGTGGTGCTGATCATCACCACGGTGCTGTCGTTCGGCACCGCGATGGGCACCGCCGCGCTGGTGTTCAACCGGGTGCTGGACCTGCCGGGGGCCGACCCGTCGGTGCCGCTGTACGGGTTCGTGTTCCTGGTGGCCCTGGGCATCGACTACAACATTTTCCTCATGACAAGGGTGCGGGAGGAGTCGCTCGCGCACGGCACCCGGGAGGGCATCACGCGCGGCCTCGCGGTCACCGGCGGTGTGATCACCTCGGCCGGGCTGGTGCTCGCCGCGACCTTCGCGGCCCTGGCGGTGCTGCCCATCCTGTTCCTGCTGCAGCTGGCGTTCATCGTCGCGTTCGGCGTGCTCATCGACACCTTCCTGGTGCGCACGCTGCTGGTGCCGGCGCTCAGCCACGACATCGGGCCCGCCATCTGGTGGCCCGCGAAACTCGACTCCGATCGCAGGTCCCTCCCCGGGCGCACCCCGTAGGGTGGTGCCATGCGTGGAATCGTGGTGCGAGATGACGGTGTGGCCCTCGAGGAGGGCTGCGAGGAGCTGCTGACCGACGAGGGTGTCCTGGTGCAGGTGGTCTATTCGGACCTCAACTACAAGGATGCCCTCGCTGTCACCGGACGCCCGGGGGTGGTGCGGCAGAAGCCGCTCATCGCGGGCATCGACATGGTGGGCCGCGTCGTCGAATCCCCTGACGAGCGCTGGTCACCGGGCGAGTGGCTGGTCCTCAACGGCGCCGGCCTGTCGGAGACCAGGCACGGCGGGTACGCCACCCTGGCCCGAGCGGATGCCGACCTCGCCGTCCGCGTCCCCGACGGCCTCACCCCCGAGCGCGCCGCCGCCCTCGGCACCGCCGGCTACACCGCCGCGCTCGCCGTGCTGCGGCTCGTGATGGAGGGCGTCTCCCCCGGCGACGGACCGGTCCTGGTGACCGGGGCCACGGGCGGCGTCGGGTCGATCGCGACGATGCTGCTCGCCTCGGCGGGCTTCGACGTGACGGCCGTGACCGGCAGGCCGGAGGAGCTCGGCGACTACCTCCGGGAGCTGGGCGCGGACACCGTCGTCCCGCGCGACGAGCTGGGCGCCGCCGGCCGGCCCCTGCAGAAGGCCGCCTACGGTGGCGTCATCGACTCGGTCGGGGGCCAGATCCTCGCCAACGCCATCGCCCAGACGGCGCCGCACGGCGTGGTCGCGGCGTGCGGGCTCGCCGGTTCGGCGGACCTGCCCACCAGCGTCCTGCCGTTCATCCTGAGGGGCGTGACTCTCGCGGGCATCGACTCGGTGTGGGCGGAGATCGACGACCGCGCCGACGCCTGGCGGGTGCTGGCCCGGGGCGTCGACGTCGACCTGTTGGACGCGATGACCACGCGCATCGGCCTCGACGGAGTCATCGCGGCCGGCGAGGACCTGCTGGCGGGCCGGCGCCACGGGCGCACCCT
This sequence comes from Tessaracoccus pujii, assembly GCF_055326215.1. Taxonomy (NCBI): domain Bacteria; kingdom Bacillati; phylum Actinomycetota; class Actinomycetes; order Propionibacteriales; family Propionibacteriaceae; genus Tessaracoccus; species Tessaracoccus pujii. The sequence continues at coordinate 446,331 of NZ_JBUZNP010000002.1, forward strand.
CGTCGAGATCTGACCGCTCCCCCTGATCCCGAGGTCAGGCCAGGTCCACGTAGGGGCTGGCCGGGGCCTGCTCGATCACGCCGACCTCGACGAGAAACTCCGCCATCCGGCCGAACGCCGCGACGTCCAGCGACACGTCCACCGCCCCGTCGCGCGTCCACAGCGCCGTCGTCGCCTCCAGGACCCGGGCGGCGGACTCGCGTTGGGCCGGGTCCGCCAGGGCGGGCACCTCCTCCGCGGTGGCGTCGAGCGCGGCCTCCGGGTCGGCGATGACCGCCTCCTCCGCCTCCTTCATGGCCGCCGCGACCGCGGCCAGCACGTCCTCGGACACCTCCGTCCCGACAGTGACGAGGCTCGGGCCCACGAGCCGCGGCGACGCCGGGTCGGAGATGGGGATGGAGAGCACCGGCTCCCCCTGCGCCTGGAGCTGGATGAGCTCGTTGTTGCGGAATCCCATGATGAAGTCCACCTGGCCCGCGGCCAGCGCGCTCAGCTGCGTGTAGCCGATGTCCATCAGCGTCACATCCCCCTCGGTGAGGCCCGCCTCGTGAATGGCGGCCAACGCCGCGTAGTAGCTGGAGCCGTAGTGCCCGGGGATGCCGAGTCTGCGCCCCGCCAGCACGGCCAGTCCGTCGTCGGCCGATCCGAGGGCCGCGCTGCCCATGACCTCCAACGGGTAGGTCTGGTAGCTGGTGGCGAACGTGCGCAGGTCCTGGCCGTTGGCGGCGGCCACCATCGCCTCGTCGGCGGAGGCGAACACGACGTGCTCCTCGCGCGCCAGCACCGCCCCGAACACATCCTCCTGCTGCCCGTGGTGCCGCAGGGTCACGTCGAGGCCGTGCTTGGCGAAGATGCTCTGCGCGACGCCGAGGTAGAAGGCGCTGAACTGCACGTTGGGGATGTAGGTGAGTCCCACGGTGAGCGCGCCGTCGGCCAGGCGGGCGTCGGGCCGGCTGCATCCGGCGAGTCCGACGGCGCCGGCGGCGGCGATCCCGCCCAGCAGCAGGCAACGACGAGCGATCATGAGGTTTCTCCTTGGAGTCTGGCGACGGCGGCGCGTTCCGCGACGTGGACGAGGCCGTGCAGGGTGAGTGCGGTGAGGCTGATCCAGGCGACGACGGCGAACAGTCCGGCTGTGTCTGCCGCCTCCCTGGTGAGCGTGAGGAGCGTGCCTAGGCCGGCGCCGCCCATGACGAGTTCGCCGACGACGGCGCCGGTCATGGTAAGCACCACTCCTCCGCGGACGCCGGCGAGGATGGCCGGGGCGGCCATGGGTCCCTCGATGTGCACGAGGCGCTGCCACGCGGTGGCCCCGTCGAGGAGCGCGTTCTCCACCACCCGCATGTCGAGCGAGCGCAGGCCCACCACCGTCGTGGTGACGATGGGGAAGAACGCAATGATGGCGCACAGCACGGCGATGGGCACGGTGCCGTAGCCGATCCACAGCACCAGCAGCGGGGCGATGGCCACGAGCGGGACGGTCTGGGAGATGGCGACGAAGGGCTCGACCACGGCCGCCAGGAGGCGGGAGTGGGTGATGACGACGCCGAGCGGGATGGCCACGGCGATGGCCAGGACGGCGCCCAGCAGCGCCGCCCCGAGCGTGGGCGCAAGGTACCGCCAGGCGACGCCGGTGGTGGCCTGCGTCACGAGGCGGGCCGCGACGTCGACCGGGTTGGGCAGGTAGAGCGGGGCGACGAGCCCGGCCGCGGTGACCGCCCACCAGAGCAGCAGCACGGCCGCGAAGGCCGCGACCGTGGTCCTCCAGCCCCCCACCGCGGGGCGGGTGCGGGCAGGGTAGGCCGACCACACGCCGAGATGCGCGAGGGTGCGCGCCCGCCGCCGCTCCTGGATGGTCATCTGCCCGGTCCTTCGATTCAGGTCCCGGGGTACGCGCAGGGACGACGGCGTGAGTGCGCGCAGTTGACGTGCGCGCGCCGTCGTGGCGCGTGTTCCTCCCATCCAGACTCTGACTGTCGGTCTCGGAATTCCACCGAGTCAACCCTTCGGCCCTGCTGGGCCTCGGGGGTCGCGGACTGTCACCGCCGGTTCGGACTTGCACCGACCCCGGAACACGTTTGCCTCCGATGGTAGCACCGGGCCCCGCGGCCCCCGACGGGGTGTCTCAACCGCCCCAGAACACGGTCTCCACCACGTCGCCGGCGCGGCGGAGGAGGCGACGGGTGTCGTCGACCAGCCGGGAGGCCTCCCCTGGGCCGTACCCGAGCAGCACGGAGATGGCCGCGAGCTCCCGGATGTCCGCGGGCAGCGCATCGCCCGCGCGCCCACGCACCAGCATGATCGCGTCACGCAGCGCGCTGGCCCGCACCCACGCCGCCTCGAGCCGGGCGGCCTGGGAGTCCTGCAGCAGGTCGAGGCGGGCGAGGAGCCTCAACGGGTCCAGCGTCGAGGTGGTGCGCAGCCCCGGGTGGGCGTGCGCGTGCTGCAACTGCAGCAGTTGGACCGTCCACTCCACGTCCGACAGCCCGCCGGGGCCGAGCTTGAGGTGCCGCTCCCGCGGGACCCCCTTGGGGATCCGCTCGTTCTCCATGCGGGATTTCAGCTTCCGGATCTCGACCACCTGCGCTGGCCGCAGCCCGCCGTCCGGATACCGGAAGCCGTCGATGCCCGACACCACGGTGGCCGCCAGGTTTCTGTCCCCGGCGCCGGGCCTGGCCCTGAGCAGCATCTGCGCCTCCCAGGTGGAGGCCCATTTGGCGTAGTAGGAGGCGTAGGAGGAGACAGTGCGGACCTGCGGCCCGCCCTTGCCCTCGGGCCGGAGGTCCGTGTCCAGCACCAGCGCCGGATCCGGGCCCGGCTTGCCGACGATGTCGGCCAGGTGCCGCACCAGCTCCGTGGCGCGGGTCAGGTCCTCCCCCTCGACGCCGTCGGGGACCACGAAGATGCAGTCCGCGTCCGAGGAGTAGGACATCTCGCGTCCGCCCCAGCGGCCCAGCGCGATGACGCCCACCTCGGGCGCGTCCACGCGTCGGCGCGCCAGCAGCAGGCCGGCGTCGATGGTGGCCGACGCGAGGTCGCTCAGCGCCAAGCCCACCGTGGCCAGGTCTGCGCTGCCGAGCACGTCGGTCAACGCGATGCGGCACAGCTCGGCCCGACGCAGCGCCCGCACGGAGGCGATGGCCTTGTCCGGATCATCCTGCCGGCTGGCGGCGCGCGTCATGGCGTCGGTCAGCTCCTCGACGGAGCGGGGGCGCAGTTCGTCGGTGCCGGCCAGCATCTGGATGTGGTCCGGGGCGCGCTTGAGCAGGTCCACCACGTACCGGCTCGACGAGGCGACCCGCGCCAGGCGGTGCGCCATGTAGCCCTCGTCGCGCAGCGCCCGCAGGTACCACGACGAGGTGCCCAGCGCCTCGGACAGCTGCCGGAAGGCCAGCAGCCCGAAGTCCGGGTTGGGGCCCTCTGCGAACCACTCGAGCATGGCCGGCAGGAGCTGGCGTTGGATCTCGGCCCCGCGGTCGGCGCCGCGGGTGAGGGCCTGGATGTGGCCCAGCGCCGCCTGCGGATCCGCGAAACCCAGGGCGCGCATGCGGGTCTTGGCCGCCTCCGGCGTGAGCTTGAGCCCATCGGTGGGCAGGTGGCTGACGGCGTCGAGCAGCGGTGAGAAGAAGATGCGCTGCTGCAGCCGGCGGACGCGGCGGGTGGAGTCCCGCCATCGGGCGAGCAGCTCCTCACCCGTGAGTCCGAGCGAGCGGGCCACCTGACGGACCGCCACCTCCTCGTCGGGCACCAGGTGGGTGCGGCGCAGCCGCCTCAGCTGCACCCGGTGTTCCAGGACGCGCTGGAACCGGTAGGCGGCGATCATCTCGGCGCCGTCGGCCCGCCCGATGTAGCCGTTACCGACCAGCGCCTTCAGCCCGGTGAACGTGCCCCGCACGCGGAGCCGCTCGTCGGCGCGGCCGTGCATCAGCTGCAGCAGCTGGACGGAGAACTCCGTGTCGCGCAGGCCCCCCGAACCGAGCTTGATCTCCTTGTCCGCCTGCTTGGCCGGGATGAGCGAGATCACCCGCTCCCGCATGGCGCGCACTTCGGCGAGGAACTCCGGCCGCTCACCGGCCTGCCACACCATCGGCCACACCATGTCGACGAAGTCCTGGCCGAGCGCGAGGTCGCCGGCGGCGGGCCGGGCCTTGAGCATGGCCTGGAACTCCCAGTTCTTCGCCCACTTCTCGTAGTAGGAGCGGTAGCTGGTGAGCGTCCGGACCAGGGGACCGGCCTTGCCCTCGGGGCGGAGGGCCGCGTCGACCTGCCAGATCGTGCCCTCTGCCGTGTGGGCGGAGCAGAGCCTGGCCTGGGCGGCTGCCAGCCTGGTGGCGACGGTGATGGCCTCGTCCGTGGTGGCCCCCGGGGCGGGCTCGGCCACGTAGACGACGTCGACGTCGGAGATGTAGTTGAGCTCCTCGGCGCCGGTCTTGCCGAGGGCGAGGATCGCGACCCGGGCCTTCTCCCATCCGGGGACCTCGGCCCTGGCGTGCGCCAGCGACATCTCCAGCACCGCGTCGGCGACGTAGGCGATCTCGTTGGCGATGTCGTCGGCGATGGCGAAGGGGTCGGTCGCGCTGAGGTCGCGCGCGGCGATCTCGAGCAGCGCCACCCGGTTGGCGAGCCGGAGGGCGTCCCCGGACCCGCTCGCCACGCCGTCGACCACGCCGACTCGGGTGGCGAAGAACTCGCGCCACCCGCCGCGACCCCGGGGGCGCGGGTCCCCGCGGAGTCTCTCGGCCTCCTCCGGGTGACGGACGAGGGTCTGGGCGAGGACCGACGAGCCGCCGAGCACGAGGACCAGCCGCCGGAGCCAGGCGTCCTCGTCGACGATGCGGGCGAACATCTCAGGCGCGGCCGCGGACAGGCGCTCCAGGCAGTCCAGTGCCAGGTCCCGGTCCGCCACCGGCTCGAAGACCGCAAGATCCACGGGCGGATCCGCGCCCAGCCGCTGCTGCCAGCGTTCCCAGACGCGCGCGCTCGCCGTCGCTGAGTCGAACCCGCGGCGGGCGAACTCCCCCGGCTGCGACTGATACCTGGCCACGCGCCCAGACTATCGACGGGGGACCGCCGGCGGGTGAGTCCTCGTCACGCCGCGGCCCACCGGGGGCGCAGGTGTCGCGGCGGGGCGGATATCCTGGCCCGATCATGTTCAAACCCACCCCGACGGTCGTAGCGGCGCTGCGGGAGCGCCTGGGCGCGGACCCGGCGCTTGAGGCTGAGCTGGCCCGCCGTCGCCCGGACCTGACGGCCGTGCTGCTCCGTGCGGCGGCGGACCCGAGGCCGCTGCCCCGCGAGCTCACGGCCGCGGTCTGCCGGGCCGGCTGCGCACTGCTGGGTGAGCGGCACCCCGGGGCGTCGATCGAGGTGCGGGTGCCGCCGTTCGCGGCCGTGCAGATCGGCTTCGACACCGGCCCGAAGCACACCCGCGGCACGCCGCCCAACGTGGTGGAGATGCCGCCGGAGACGTTCGTGGCCCTCGCCGTCGGCCGCCTGGCCTGGCACGACGCGCGGGTCAGCGCGTCGGGGGTGCACGCCGCCGAGGCAGCGCGCGTCTTCCCCCTCTGAGCCCTGGCCTCCCGGCCCCGCGGTTTGAGCCGATGGATGGGTTCGCGGCGGGCGCCACGCTCAAGCCACGCGGGGACGCTCCGCGAACCCATCCATCGGCTCAACGCCCGGCCCCCGCCAACCCCCCTGCAGCGACACCGGCCGGGCTCACATCACGCGGATGTGGCGCTCCAGCTCCCAGGGCGTGACCTGCTTGCGGTAGGCGGCGAACTCCTCGTGCTTGTTGCGCAGGAAGTACTCGAAGACGTGCTCGCCGAGGGTCTCGGCCACCAGCTCGCTCGCCTCCATGAGACGCAGGGCCTCGTCGAGGTTGCGCGGCAGCTCCTGGATGCCGATGGCCTGGCGCTCGCGGTCCGTGAGGCGCCACACCTCGTCCTCGGTCTCCTCGGGGAGCGGGTACTCCTCCTCGATGCCCTTGAGGCCGGCGTTGAGCATCACGGCGTAGGCGAGGTACGGGTTGACGGCGGCGTCGACGGCGCGGTACTCGATGCGGGCCGACGAGGTCTTCCCGGGCGTGAACTGCGGGATCCGGACGAGCGCCGAGCGGTTGGCCCTGCCCCAGCAGGCGTACGACGGCGCCTCGCCGCCGCCGATCAGCCGCTTGTACGAGTTGACCCACTGGTTGGTCACCGCGGTGATCTCCGGCGCGTGGCGCAGCAGCCCGGCGATGAACTGCTTGGCCGTCTTGGAGAGGTTGTACTCGTCCGAGGCGTCGTAGAAGGCGTTGGTGTCGCCCTCGAACAGCGACATGTGGGTGTGCATGCCGGACCCGGGATGCTCGGAGAACGGCTTGGGCATGAACGACGCGTTGATCCCCTGGCTGACGGCCACCTCGCGGACCACCACCCGGAACGTCATGACGTTGTCCGCCATGGTCAGGGCGTCCGCGTAGCGCAGGTCGATCTCGTGTTGCCCGGGGGCGGCCTCGTGGTGGCTGAACTCCACCGAGATGCCCATCTGCTCGAGCATGGTGATGGCGTCGCGGCGGAAGTCGGTGCCGTCGCCCAGGGTGGTGTGGTCGAAGTAGCCGCCCTCGTCCAACGGGACGGGCGGGGTGAGGGAGCGCAGCAGGAAGAACTCGATCTCGGGGTGGATGTAGAACGTGAAGCCCATCTGCCCGGCCTTCTGCAGCGCCCGCTTCAGCACGAACCGCGGGTCCGCGAAGCTGGGTGAGCCGTCGGGCAGCTTGATGTCGCACAGCATGCGGGCGGTCGAGCGGCCCGCCTGCCGCCAGGGCAGCACCTGATAGGTCGACGGGTCCGGGTGCGCCACCATGTCCGACTCGAAGACGCGCGCGAAGCCCTCGATGGCCGAGCCGTCGAACCCGACGCCCTCGGCGATCGCGCCCTCCACCTCAGCCGGAGCGATCGCGACGGACTTCAACGAGCCCAACACGTCGGTGAACCAGAGCCTGACGAACCGGATGCCCCGTTCCTCCATTGAACGCAGGACGAACTCAGTCTGCCTATCCATGGGCCCCAGTCTGCCCGTGATTTGTTTCAGGCGCATGACGACCCGCGGCGTTCGACCCTGTGGGGCCGCGCATTCGAGGGGCGGCCGTCCCCTCGCCGGCGCCTACTATTGGCCCCATGGCAGAGCCCGGATGGTACGCGGATCCGACGGCGCCGCAGGGTCGTCGCTACTGGGACGGCCGGCGTTGGATGGGCTCGGGGCCAGACCGCAAGGGCCCCGGAACGGCCCTGTGGCTGGTCATCGCGCTGCTGGTGGTCGGCGGCGTGGTGGCCGCGATCATCCTGTTCCCCGGCGCCGCCAATCCCTTCGCCGCAACCCCCGAGGACGCGCGCTCGGCCCGCCCATCCGGCACGCAGTGGAACGAGCTGGTGCCCAGCGAGACCCCCAGCCCCACCCCCGTCGAGTCCGGGTTCGGTCAGCCCATCGACTGCCCGATCGCCGACGTCCCCCGCAGCGACATCCGCGACGGGCGGCTGCACGGCGGCGGCCTGTCCATCGAACCGCCCGCGGGCCCGTTGTGGGAGGAGCGCGGGGCGTGGATCGACTGGCTGCACGACAACAACGGCATGACGCGCGACATCGCCCCCGGATGGATGAGCAACGTCAACGTCGGCTACATCCTGGTCTCCGACGGCTTCTCCGGCGTGATGAGCAGGGCCGCTGAGCAGTTCGTCACCTGCATGGCGTCCTCGGGCATGTTCCGCGACTTCGAGAAGCGCGAGGTCCTCATCAACGAGGACTACGTGGTGTCCAACCGCATCGGGTGGCGGCTGACGTCCAACATCCACGTCGGCAACATGGAGCACCTGGGCATCGAGGGTGACGTCGTCGACATCATCCTGGTGCCCACCGACGACAGGGACCGCTTCGCCGTCTACGTCTCCTGCGTCACGATCGGGCACGACGAGAACAAGGCCGAGGTGGACGTGTCGCTGGCCACGCTCCGCTACGACGGGTGAGGCGCGGCGAAGTAGACTGCGGCACTGTGACCCCAGTGACACCCCACGATCTCACCCCCCTCCGCGACGTCCCGCGCGGCATCGCGCGCCCCGAGTACGTGGGCCGGCCCGCGCCGCAGCGCTACACCGGATCCGATGTGCAGCCGGCGGACGTGATCGAGCGGATGCGGGTGGCCGGGCGGATCGCCGCCAACGCCATGCACGAGGCCGCCAAGGCCATCGCCCCCGGCGTCACCACCGATCACCTCGACGCGGTGGCCCACGAGTACATGCTGGACCACGGGGCCTACCCGTCGGCGCTGGGCTACCGCTCGTTCCCCAAGTCCATCTGCACCTCCGTCAACGAGGTGGTCTGCCACGGCATCCCGGATCTCCGCCCGCTGGAGGACGGGGACCTCGTCAAGATCGACGTGACGGCCTTCAAGGACGGCGTCCACGGAGACAACTGCGGCACCTTCTACTGCGGTGACGTCGACGAGGAGTCGCGGCTGCTGACGGAGCGCACGCAGGAGGCCCTCAACCGGGCGATCAAGGCTGTGCGCCCGGGCCGCCCCATCTCCGTGATCGGGCGCGTGATCGAGTCCTACGCCAAGCGCTTCGGCTACGGCGTGGTGCGCGACTACACGGGCCACGGCGTGCACACCGCCTTCCACTCCGGCCTCGTGGTCCTGCACTACGACGAGCCGCGGGTCAACACCGTCATGCAGACCGGCATGACCTTCACCATCGAGCCCATGCTGACCCTCGGCACCCACGAGACGGACCTCTGGGACGACGACTGGACCGTCGTGACCAGGGACAAGTCACGGGTGGCGCAGTGGGAACACAGCCTGGTGGTCACCGCGGACGGCGCCGAGATCCTCACGCTTCCCGGCGACCTCGCGTGAGCGTCCGCCACGCCTCCAGCCACCTGGAAGTGCAGGTCAGCGCCCCCGCTGACCTGATCTTCTCCGTCGCCGTCAGCAGCGACTACCCGGAGGTGGACGAGACCCTCACCTTCCGCGTCGGGGACGACGAGGTGCAGGCCGAGGAGCTGATCGCCCCGTCGGGCAGCCGGCTCCACCGCCTCCGCGACACCCCCGTCGGCACCCTCCACGTGGACTACGCGGCGCGCGTCCTCGCCCCGGCACCCGAGTCCGCCATCCAGGGCATCGACGAGATCCTCTACACCCGCCCGTCGCGCTACTGCGATTCTGACCGCCTGGCCAACCTCAGCCACACGCACTTCGCGGGCCTGACGGGGTTCGAGCTGATGAGTGCGGTCACCCAGTGGGTCCGCACCAAGGTGATCTACCGGCCGGGCTCGAGCCGCGTCGTCGACGGCGCGCTGGAGACCTACCTCAGCCGCGCGGGTGTGTGCCGGGATTCCGCGCACCTGGTCGTCGCGTTCCTGCGGGGGCTCAACATGCCGGCCCGGCTCGTGTCGGTGTACGCGCCGGGCCTGGTGCCGATGGACTTCCACGCCGTCGCCGAGGCCTACTGGAACGGGACCTGGTACCTGCTCGACGCCACCGGACTGGCCCCGCGGACCTCCATGGTGCGGATCTGCACGGGGCGCGACGCCGCGGACACCGCGTTCATGACCACCCTCGGCGGACGCACTGCCCTCACCCGGCTGAGGGTCGACGCCGGCGTCGACGGTGCCCTCCCCTACGACGACAACTTCAGCTTCAAGACGCTCACCTGAGGCGCCTCGTCGCCCTGCATGGCCACGACGTCGACGCCCACCGACAGCCGGGACGTCGCGGCATCGGTGACGATGACGCCGCGCAGGGGGCTCACGTCGGCGAAGTCCCGGCCCCACGCCGTGACGATGTAGCGGGAGTCCGCGAACTGGGCGTTGGTGGGGTCGATGTCGATCCACGTCCCCGCGGGCGACAGCACCGAGATCCACGCGTGCGAGGCGTCGGCGCCCTCCAGCTTCTGCTGGCCGGGTGCGGTGGCGGTCTCGATGTAGCCGGAGACGTAGCGCGCGGGGATGCCCAGCGATCGCAGGATCGCGATGCCCAGGTGGGTGAAGTCCTGGCAGACCCCGCCCCGCAGGTCCAACAGCTCGTCGACGGTGGTGCGCACCGAGGTGACGCCCGGCCGGTAGGCGAAGTCCCGCCGGATGCCGGTGGTCAGCTCCACCAGAGCGTCCCCGAAGCCGAGGGCCGGAGCCAGGATGGTGTCGGCGTAGGCCGCGAGCCGCTCCGGCGACGAGACCGCCACGTGCTTGGTCGGCAGCCCGAACATCGCGCGGTCCATCCGGTGGGCGGGGTTGCCCGCGACGGCCCGACGGGCCGACGCCAGGGTCCACTGGTTGAGCGGGTCCACGTCGATGAGCGGCCACTCGACGTCCACGATGGCCTCCTTGATCACCTCAAGGTGGGTGTGCGGAAAGTGGATCTCCAGATAGTGGCTGGTGTTGCCGAAGCGGTCCACATGCTCGGTCTGCAGCAGCGGGTGGGGCAGCACCCGGGTGCCGTGCGCGCGCACCCGTTGCGAGGCGGTGGCCCGCGGGGTGAGGAAGCCGCGCTCGTAGCACAGCGTCACCGCCTCCGGGTACTCGTAGCTGGTGCGGTGCTTGACGTAGTAGCGCCGCGGCGTCAGGTTCTCGGGCCGCTGCCTCACGTGTCCTCCCGCAGGTACGCCCCAGGGCTCCACTCGCCGAGCGTCGCCCGGCGGGGGGCCTGCCTGGCGAGGTGGCGGCGGGTGAGCTCGTCGGAGATCGCCCGCAACTCCGAGAGTTCGGCCGCGGCGAACCCGCCGACCAGGGCGCGCGGACCGGCGAACAACCCCACGAGGTCGGCGTTGGCGAACACCGTCACCAGGTCGGTGCAGCGGGCCGCGAGGGTGTCGTCGCCGATCAGCCTGAGGTCCTCGACGAGCCGGTCCAGCTGTGCGGCCACCGAGCGGGGGTTTGAGCGGTCGCTGAGAAGCAGCTGGGTCGCGGCGAGCGCCGGGCGACGGGGCCCCTCACCGGAGGCGGACCTGCGCCGCTGGGTGATCAACGACTCCCCCGCCTCGAGGATGGCGTCGGAGAGCTGGTTCTCCACGACGGCGGCCCGGTCGTCGCCGAGCGTGTGGCGCACCAGGGCCAGGGTGCGCTGAGCCCGCTCGATCCGCACCCCGGCGTCCACGAAGGCCCACGTCACGTCCCTGGTGAGGTTCTCCGCCGTGATGCCGGCCACCGCGAGGGTGCCGGCGACGAGCTCGTCCAGCACGCCGGCCAGGTCCGCGCGCCCGGTGGCCACGGCGACGAGGCGCTCCAGCTGGCTCAACACGTGCCACAGGTCGGAGGACATGATGTCTGGCACCTCGTGGGCGGCCGCTGCCAGGCGTGCGACCGCGTGCGCCACGGAGCCGGGGGCGTCACCGTCGACGACGGCCGGCCGCAGCCGGGCCAGCGCGCCGCCGATGTCCGAACTCGACAGGTCCAGATCGGTGATGCCCTCCGCGGCCGACAGCATCGCGGCGAGCACCTGGCCGCCGCGTGTCCCGGGGCTGCGGCCATGGTCCGCGGCGAGGTCCAGGGCGAGACGCAGCAGCCGGACCGTGCCGTCGGCCCGCTCGGTGTAGCGGCCGAACCAGTAGAGGTTGTCGGCGACGCGGGGCGCGAGTGTCGCGACACGCTGGATGGCGATGGGGCCGCCGTCGAACGTCGGCGTCCAGGTCTCCTGGACCTCCGTGGGGTCCAGGATCCACACGTCCTTGGCGAGCGCACCGCTCATCGTCGTGATGCGGAACCGGTCGTGTGACGCCACGCGCGCCAGTCCGCCGGCGAGGAACACGTGCGAGTGGTCCACCTGGGCGCCGAAGCAGCGCAGCACGACGCGCCGCGGCTCCAGGCCGGCGTCGGTGACCACCGGGCTGGTCGACAGCTCCAGCGGCTCCTGCCCGCACCAGGCCCAGGGCTCGGCGGCGATCCGGGCCCTCAGTTCCTCCTTGGCGCGCCCGTCGAGCTCCCAACCGGCCAGCGTGGCGCTGCCGAGGCCGCGACCCTGCGGCTTGAGGACGATGGAGTCCAGGTTGGCCAGCACGTGCGCGCGCTGCAGATCGTCGCCGCACCACCACGTGCGCACCGAGGGCAGCAGCAGTTCCTCGCCCAGCAGCTGGGGCGCCAGTCCCGGCAGGAGCCCGAGCAGGGCGGGGTTCTCCAGCACGCCGCTGCCGAGCGGGTTGAGGGTGGCCACGTTCCCGAGGCGCACGGATTCGACGAGGCCGGACACACCTAGCTGGGAGTCGCTGCGGAATTCCAGCGGGTCGCACAGGTCCGAGTCCACGCGCCGCAGGATGACGTCCACCAGGGCGCGGCCCTCCGCGGAGTCGACCCATACCTGCCCGTCACGCAGCACCAGGTCCTCGGCCTCGACGAGGGCGTAGCCCAGCAGAGTGGCGAGGAAGCCCTGCTCGTAGGCGGTCTCGCCCGCCGCGCCGGCCCACAGAAGGACGCCCTTGGGCGTGTGGCCAGGGCGGGGCGCGAGCTGCTGGAGCCCGGCGCGCATGGCGGAGAAGTAGCTGCGGAGGCGGGCCGGCCGGGCGTCGTGGTGGAGGCCCGCCATGACGCGCGAGGTCAGGCGCCGGTTCGTCATGGCGTACCCCATGCCCGACGGCGCGTCCGTGCGATCGGCCAGCACCGTCCAGGTGCCCTGGGCGTCGCGGCCTAGGTCGATGGCGGCCAGCGGCAGCCAGGTGTGGCTGGGCGTGTCGATCCCGCTGGCCTGATGCAGGAATCCCCGGTGCCCCCACACGATCTCCGGGGGTACGGCACCCGAGGACAGCAGGCGCTGCTCGCCGTAGAGATCCCGCAGGACGAGCCCCAGCAGGCGCGCCCGCTGCTCCAGCCCCGCCTCGAGCGCCGCCCATTCGTCGGCCCCGAGGACCAGCGGCAGCGGGTCCACCACCCAGCTGCGCCCCGCCTCACCGCCGTAGAGGATGCCCTCGTCGCGGACCAGGCGGGCCATCTCGTCGCGGGCGTCCAGGAGCCCGGGAAGCCCGAGCGCCTCGATGGCGTCCGCCACGAGACTCTGCGCGGGCCCGGTCCCGGCCCCGGAGGTCAGTTCGTCCCATCCCGCGGTCAGCCGCCGTCGATAGGCGGCCACCTCGGTGGTCGGTGCTGCCTCGGCTGTCACGCCCGCCACCCTAGCGCTCCACGGCGCCGGCCGGTTGGGGGACGAGTCGGCCGGTAAGCCGGATTTTGTCGAAGGATGATCATCTATCTGAGGCCCGACGTTGCCGCCGGGCTCCTGCAACCTACCCGGACGCCTCGCGCGAGCAGCGCTCGATCGGCGTCCGCAGCCGGCCGTGGCCGACCTTCTTGGTCTTGCTCCGGGTGGGGTTTACCTAGCCGCTCCGGTCACCCGGAGCGCTGGTGGTCTCTTACACCACCGTTTCACCCTTACCTGTCACCAGGCGGTCTGTTTTCTGTGGCACTGTCCCGCGGGTCACCCCGGGTGGGCGTTACCCACCACCCTGCTCTGTGGAGTCCGGACTTTCCTCAGCTGCCGTGAAGCAGCCGCGATCATCTGGCCGACTCGTCCACGCACCATCCTACCGCCTCGACGGTGGCGTCAGTTCGGCCGCGACAGCGTCACCCGCCCCGTCCGCACCTCCACCTTGTCCACGCGGACCCGGATCTCCGAGCCCACCTCCTTCTGGGAGGCCTTGACCCGCAGCTCGACGGCCGGGTCAGGCACCTGCACCGTCCCGATGCCGGTCTTGGGGTGTACGTCGGTGACCACCCCGGTGAAGATGCGCCCCACCTCGCCGCGGAGGACCAACGCCTCGGCGAGGTCCATCACTTCGTTCTCGTAGGCCCGCGCGAGGCGGCTGGACTCGGCCATCTCCTGCGGCAGGACCGACAGTCCGTCGCGTGCCCACTGCGGCACCTCCAGCCCGTTGACCAGCGCGTGGCACACCTCGAGGACGTAGCGGTCGACGAGCCGCCGCAGCGGCGCGGTGGTGTGCGCATAGGGCGCCGCGAGCGCGGAGTGCTCCAGGTGTCCGTCCGGCACCGCGCCGTCGAAGGCCAGGTAGCCGGCGCCGCGGAACAGCATCGTGCACTTCGTCAGCACGGCCAGCTCGCGGGGATTCTCCGGCGAGAGGGACCTGACGAACTCGGGGTAGCTCATCGTCGTGGGCCAGGACACACCGAGCGACTTCGCCGCGCGACGCAGCTTCTCGAGCGACCAGTCCTCGGCGGGAGGCAGCGTGCGGAGGATCCCCACGCCGCCGTCGATCATGATGCCGGCCGCCGTGAAGCCGGTCAGCAGCGAGATCTGCGCGTTGTAGTCCTCCACCGGCACCAGGTGCCGGAACTCCAGCTCCCACGAGCCGTCGTGCTCGACGATCTCCTGCTCCGGCAGGTTGAGCGAGATACCGCCCCGGGCGATCTCCAGGCGCTGGCGCAGCTGCCCCACCTCGGGCAGCAGGGCGATGCTGGGGTGCGGCGCGCCGCGGTCGAGATCCCGTTGGACGCCCTCGTAGTTCAGCTTGGCCCGGCTGAGGACGAGCGCTCGCGTCAGCGCCACGTCGCGCAGTTCCCCGGCCGCGTCGAGCCGGAGTTCCCACAGCATGGCGGGCCGTGGCGTGCCGTCGGCCAGGAGCGAGGCGGCGCCCTCGGCGAGGACCGGAGGGTGCAGCGGCACGCGGGCGCTGGGCGCGTAGAAGGTCTGCCCGCGGCGATGCGTCTCGGCCTCCAGTTGCGTCTCCACGCGAACGAAGTGGGCGACGTCGGAGATGGCGTAGCGCACCAGGTAGCCAGGTCCGTCGCGCTCGATCTGCAGCGCCTGATCCAGATCCGTCGAGGACTCAGGATCGATGGTGACGAACTCGATGTCGGTGCGGTCCACGTGCTCCGACGGCGGGATCCCGGCAGCCAGTTCCGCCTCGGCGAGCACCTCCGGCGCGAAGGAGCGGGGCAGCTCCAGGCGCGCCTGCAGCGCGGTGAGCGCCTCACGCACCTCCGCCGGGATGTTGCGGATGTCCAGATGCGCCGCCGGCATCAGAGACCCGATTCCGCCGTGCGCACCAGGATGCGGTCACACTCCACGCAGCGCAGCACCTGATGTTCGGAGGCGCGGCGGTAGGTGTCGAGGTCTGAGACGGTCAGCTGCAGCTGGCAGCCGCCGCAGCGGCCGGCCTTGAGGAGCGCTGCGCCGAGACCCGACGACGCCCGCATCTTCTCGTACAGCGCCACCAGCGGCGCGGGCAGGCGGCCGACGAGGGGCGCCCGAGTGAGGCTGAGGTCCCTCGCCTCCTGGCTGAGCCTGGCCACCTGCTCGTCGCGCGTGGCCACCTCCTCGCGGAGCCGCACCTCGATCTCGGTGCGGCGGGCCACGATCCTGTCCCGGTGGGCGGCCGCGTCCTCGAGCCTGCCCATCAGCTCCAGTTCGGTGTCCTCCAGGTCGGAGATCCGGCGCTTGAGGTGCTCGACCTCGTCCTGCAGGGAGCGCAGGATCTTGCCGTCGGACACGGAGCCGTCGATGATGCGCCGCTCGTCGCGCTCGAGGCGGGCGCGCACCGGCGCGAGGTCCGCCTCCGCCTTGGCCACCGCCACCTGCAGGTCGTCGACCTCCGTGGTGGAGAAGATCAACTCATCCGTCGCCTGCTGGCGCGAGGCCATGAGCTCGGCGATGGCCTTGTGCTGCGGGAGGACCCTGGCCGCGTGCTGCACCCGCGCCACTTCGGAATCGAGGTCTGCCAGGGTGAGCAGCGTGCGTTGATCGGCGGGGTCTGCGAGCATTCGGACAATCCTTATCCAGTTGGGTGCGCCCCAGGATACCCGCCGGCCCTCCCGCGCGGGTCCGCTCAGAGCGCGAGGCGGCTCTTGACCTTCTGCGCCAGGTCCTCGGCGATGCGGGTGGCCTGCTCGTCCGTGGGGGCCTCCACCATCACACGGACCACCGGCTCGGTTCCGGAGGGGCGCAGCAACACCCGGCCGGTGGTGCCCAGCTCACGCGAGGCCGCCGCCACGGCCCTCTGCACCTCCGTGTCGACGCCCGCGCGGAGCTTGTCCACGCCGCGCACGTTGATGATCACCTGCGGCAGCACGGTCATCACGGAGGCGAGGTCCTGAAGAGACCTGCCGGTGGACATCATCCGGGCCGCCAGGTGCAGGCCCGTGAGGGTGCCGTCGCCGGTGTTGGCGAACTCGTTGATGATGACGTGGCCGGACTGTTCGCCCCCCAGCGCGAACCCGTTCGCGGCCATCGACTCCAGCACGTAGCGGTCCCCCACCTTCGTCTGGTCCACCCGGATGCCGTGCTCGCGCATGGCGTTGATCAGCCCCAGGTTGCTCATGACGGTGGCCACGAGGGTGTCCGAGTGGAGGCGGTGCTCCTCCTTCATGGCGATGGCGAGGATCGCCAGGATGTGGTCGCCGTCGATGACGTTGCCCTCATGGTCGACGGCGAGGCACCGGTCCGCGTCGCCGTCGAGCGCGATGCCGAGGTCCGCGCCCTCCGCCCTGACGCGTTCGATGAGGTCACCCATGTGGGTGGAGCCGCAGTCCTGGTTGATGTTGAGGCCGTCGGGCTCGGCGTGGATCGGGATGATCCGCGCGCCCTGCGCCGCGAACGCCTCAAGCGCGGTGGTGGACGCCGCGCCGTTGGCGCAGTCGATGACCACCGTCAGGCCCGCCAGCGAGGCGTCCTCGCCCAGGGACCCCACGAGGTGCGCGACGTAGGCCTCGACGGCGCCCAGGTCGCTGCGGATGCGCCCGACGGCGCTCCCTGTGGGGCGCGTCCACCCCTCGCCCATCCGGGCCTCGATGGCGTCCTCCAGGTAGTCGTCGAGCTTCACGCCGCCCTTGGAGAAGAACTTGATGCCGTTATCCGGCATGGGGTTGTGGGAGGCGGAGATCATGACGCCGAGGTCGGCGTCGAGATCGTTGACCAGGAACGCCACCCCCGGGGTGGGCAGGACGCCGAGGCGGATCACGTCCACCCCCGCCGAGGCGAGGCCCGCGATGACGGCGGCCTCGAGGAACTCGCCGCTGGCCCGAGGGTCGCGGCCGACGAGCGCCAATGGACGGTGCCCCTCGAACACACCGGCCTCACCGAGGATGTGCGCCGCCGCGACGGAGAGGTCGAGCGCCAGCTCGGCGGTCAGTTCACTGTTCGCGACGCCACGGACGCCGTCGGTACCAAAGAGTCGTGCCACGCAGGCGACAATACCGCCGCCCGATCCGGCTGGACGAATCCCCCGGCAGACGACGAACGCCCACCCCCGCAGTGGGGATGGGCGTTCGACGACAGTGCTGGGATCAGCGCTTGCTGTACTGGGGCGCCTTGCGGGCCTTCTTGAGGCCGGCCTTCTTGCGCTCTTTGATGCGGGCGTCGCGGGTCAGCATGCCGGCCTTCTTGAGGCCGGGGCGGGAGGCCTCGGTGTCCACCGCGTTGAGGCAGCGGGCCACGCCGAGGCGCAGCGCGCCGGCCTGGCCGGTGATGCCGCCGCCGTGGATGCGGGCGATCACGTCGTAGGAGCCGTTGACGCCGGCAGTCACGAACGGATCGCTCACCAGCTGCTGGTGCACCTTGTTGGGGAAGTAGTCCTCGAGGGTGCGGCCGTTGATGATCCACGAGCCCGAGCCGGGGACGATGCGCACGCGGGCGATCGCCTCCTTGCGGCGGCCGGTGGCGCCCATCGGGGCGACCATCGCCGGACGCACGTCGGCGCCGGCGGCGGCGGCCGGGTTGGCGTCCGAGCGGTAGGCGATCTCACGGTTCTCGTCGTCGACGAAGGGGGTGATCTCCTCGACGGTGGTCTCGTCGATATCAGTCTGGGTCATGGGGTGCGTCTCGCTCTCGCTCACTGGGCGATCTGGGTGATCTCGTAGGCCTGCGGCTGCTGCGCGGCATGCGGGTGCTCGGGGCCCGAGTAGACCTTGAGCTTGCTGATCAGCTGACGGCTCAGCTTGTTCTTGGGCAGCATGCCCCACACGGCGCGTTCGACGGCCTTGCGGGCATCCTTCTCGAGCAGGTCACCGATCGAGATGGTCGTCAGACCACCCGGACGGCCGGAGTGCGTGTACCGCTTCGAGTCCTTGCGCTTGTTGCCGGAGAGGGCGATCTTCGAGGCGTTGACGACAACCACGAAGTCACCACCGTCGACGTGGGGGGCGAAGGTGGCCTTGTGCTTGCCCCGGAGCAGGGTGGCAGCGGCCACGGCGAGACGCCCGAGGATGACGTCCTCGGCATCAATCACATGCCAGTTCCGGGCGATTTCGCCCGGCTTTGGGGTGTACGTAGACACGAGACCAACTTCCATTCGTTTCCAAACAAACTTGTGGAGTGCACTGGCGGCGTCGGCTCAAGGAGCCGCACTGGCCACACGGCGCGCAACAGCTACCAAGCTTACGATGCGGGGGCGCGGCTGGGCAAATCAGCGACGAGACTCACACATAGTCCCCGCGTACGTAGGGGCCGTGCCTCACACACTTTTCCCCGCGAACGTGGAGGCTGGCCACGATGGGGTGTGGAGGTTGAGGAGAAGCTGTCGATGGCAGCCCGGT
>NZ_JBUZNP010000020.1:0-5366 GCF_055326215.1 Tessaracoccus pujii
CGTTGGCGCACGAGCCGTTCGGCTGGCGGCCGACCACGTTGCTGGTCACGATCCGTCGCTACCGCTGCACCGGCTGCGGGCATGTGTGGCGGCAAGACACCAGCCTCGCCGCGGAGCCGCGGGCGAAGCTGTCACGCCGCGGGCTGCGGTGGGCGTTGGAGGGTCTGGTCGTGCAGCACCTCACCGTCGCCCGGGTCGCCGAAGGGCTGGGGGTGTCGTGGAACACCGCCAACACGGCGGTCCTGGCCGAAGGCAAGCGGGTCCTGATCGACGACCCGACCAGGTTCGACGGGGTGACGGCCATCGGCGTGGACGAGCACGTGTGGCGCCACACCCGCCGCGGTGACAAGTACGTCACCGTCATCATCGACCTGACCGGCATCCGCACCCGGACAGGGCCTGCCAGGCTGCTCGACATGGTCGAAGGGCGCTCCAAGCAGGCGTTCAAGCAGTGGCTGTCCGAACGCGACCAGGCATGGCGCGACAGAGTTGAGGTCGTCGCGATGGACGGGTTCACCGGGTTCAAGACCGCCACCGCCGAAGAGCTGCCCGACGCGACCGCCGTCATGGATCCCTTCCACGTGGTCCGCCTCGCCGGCGACGCCCTCGACCGATGCCGCCGACGCGTCCAACAAGCCATCCACGGACACCGAGGCCGCACCAGCGACCCGCTCTACTCGGCGCGCCGCACCCTCCACACCGGCACCGACCTCCTCACCGACCGACAGAAGGACCGGCTCACCGCCCTGTTCGCCGGCGATGACCATGTCGAGGTCGAAGCCACCTGGGGCATCTACCAACGCATGATCGCCGCCTACCGCGAACCCGATCGGACCAGAGGCCGGGCCCTGATGACCAGCCTGATCGCCTCGGTCAGCCAGGGCGTCCCCGCCGCGTTGAGCGAGGTGATCACACTCGGCCGAACGCTGAAGAAGCGAGCCGACGACGTGCTGGCCTATTTCGACCGGCCCGGCACCTCGAACGGTCCCACCGAGGCCCTCAACGGCCGCCTGGAACATCTCCGCGGATCAGCACTCGGCTTCCGGAACCTCACCAACTACATCGCCAGATCACTGCTCGAGACCGGCGGATTCAGACCCCGACTACACCCTGGATTGTGATGAGCCTGTTAACTCCTGGTCGTCACTCACGGCCGGCACTCGCCCCCGGGTGGCCACATCGTGCGCAATGCGAGTCACCAGGGTGGGTGATGACGGGACCCAGGTCGCTCCCGAAACGCCAACCGAAGTCCTCGAGAAAAGGGCCTGACAAGGGCGGATGAGGAGTGGAGCATAGGGGACTCGAACCCCTGTCTAAACGCTGCTGACTAGGAGCTTACCGAGGAGAAGGCAGCGCCGTGCTGCGAGTGTGCTACGAGCCAGACGATTCGCGGACTCCCGGCACCACACAACCGGCTCTGGCACTTCTCCTCCTCCACGCGCGCAGCGTCCCGATCCGCTCTGTCCCGCGACCCGAACTGCTGCTGAGCGGCCCATGGGCTCCAGCAGATCCTTGTAGCCCCTGACCACACCACCCTCGCGGGCTCGGTTAGCCTCAAGAACCGCCCGCGCCAGCCGAGAGCCATGAGCCGGCTCGCGCGCTCATGCCGATCTGCGGATGGTGCAGAATCTCGACACCGAGTGCGCGAGCGGCAGACGCCAAGGTTGTTGGGACAGCTCGCGCGGGCCAGTTGAGGTTGTTATCTGTCCACGCAGCAGACCCGGCTGTTGAAGACGGAGCAATGCCTGCGAGCTATCGCTTTGGTGTACCAAGAGCATGACGCAAGCAACATCGACTTGCCCTCCTGTGCACTCTTTTGACTTGGCTTCTGCCTCCACATCCGCGAAGGCGCTGAGGGCCGGCATAGGCCGGTCGCCGCGGCGTGGCGACGTGACTCCGATTGATCGGCGGTAGCCCACTGACCACGCGTGGCGTGCGCTGAACGCGTTCGCGTGCAACCCTTCGGTGTCATGAAAGCGTCTAGGTAAGCATGCAGGCAGACAATGGGCCCCCTTCGAGTGATGCCGCCGCACGTTTCGACGCGTATGTCACTGAACGCGGCGGCGAGCTCTGGCGTTCCGCATGGTTGCTGACTGGGGATGTCCACCATGCTGAGGATCTGGTTCAGGCCGCCTTGCTCCGCACGTATGGCCGGTTTGCGGCCTTCGACAGCGAACGGCATTTCGAGGCTTATGTGCGGACCACGCTCTTCCGCACGTTCGTCTCCTGGCGGCGGCGGCGCCACTGGCGCAGTGAGATGCCCAGCGTGCTTGAACCGGACACTGTTGCCGACGTCGGCGACGACCCCCCGATGCAGGCGTCGGACCTCCGCCGGGCGCTGTTCAGCCTGCCACGCTCTCAGCGAGCGGTACTGGTCCTGCGCTACTTCGAAGACATGACGGTGATCGAGGTGGGGGAACTCCTCCAGATGCCCACGTCCACCGTCAAATCCCACGCACGTCGGGGCCTCGTGGCCCTCCGGCGGTCACCACACCTACTGGAACAGGACATGCACTCATGACCAGAGACAACCTTGCCGATGAGCTGGACGGGCTGGTGCCAACGCCGCCCGAGGCGTCGGGGTGGGGCCCGAAGGTGCGAACGGAGCACCGTCGTCGTCGCGTGCGGACATCCGGTGTCGTAGCGGGCGCGGCTGCGGTAGCAGTGGTCGGCGTAGGAATGCTCCTCCTCAATGTCCCTCAGCCGACGATCCTGGCCACCCCCGCCGAGTCCACCACTGAACCGGCCGAAGCGACGCCGACCTCAGAGCCGTCGGTCACCGCCTGCGCTGACCGCGTGGAGTGGAAGCAGACGGTAGCAGTGCTACCTGATGTCACCGGCGCGTTCTTCTGTGTCTCGGAGAACCCCGGCGGCACCTCGTTTGTGCAGGTGGCCTTCTCAAGTGACCTGACTGTCGACATTGTGTCAGAGCTGCAGATGAATGCCTTTCTTCTCGGACTGCTACCAGGCATCTCGGCCACGAACGCGCATGGCCTCGCGTTGCGCACTGCTGCTGGGGATGTCCGTTCACTCGTCGGCTCGGTCGAAGACGGCAGGTTCAACTGGTACGAGCCGACGGGCGAGGGACTGATGGAGTGGCGACCGAGCCCCGAGCTGCTCGAACGGATGCGGTCCGAGATCGTCGCCACGGGCCACTGCGTCCGGCCGCCGCGACAGACCACCGCAGATGTCCAGGTGCATGTCTATTCCGCGGGCGGCGACGATACGGCCGTTGCCGCCGCCGCGGCGCATTTGCGACAAGCAGGCTTCGCGGTAACGGTGACCGGCGAGAAGGCGCTTAAGAGCCTCGGTGGCCCAATCATCCTTCGCGGCAGCAATCAGCACCGGGAGATAGAACTGGTGGGCACTTGGTTTGGTGGTGGTGGCGGCGAGCTGAGCCGGAACGACGCCATCGTCGACGTCCTGGTCACCGAGGAATTCACCGCCGATGCACTGCACCAAGGACAACCCGATCAACCAATCGGAGACATCACCTGCTCTCCCACAAGCGACGACGAGTAAAGTCATCGATGGAGGGGGTACAGGCCTTGAGGTCGTGGTACGAGAATCGGCGCCAATGGCTCAGTGAGCTCGGCCAACGTGCCCGATGGTCATGCCAGTTGTTGAATTCTGTCCAAGCTCTCGTTCAAGGCCAGGTCATCAGAAGAGAGTGTTCTCCAGTCGGAGGCTTCCTCTCAACGGTTGGTCCGCGAGACGCGAGTACGCCGCTCTAGTGAGGACAAGATTCCTTGGTGCAGAGTCTCGGCGGCGTCCTCTAATCTGCTCGTAACGCACTCATCTGCCGCCCTTAGAGGCGCAGCGCGCCCCCCGATTGCGAGGATTGTCAGTCCCCGGGGGCACGCTAGAGACGTGGATCTCTCACTAGCCGTCTCGGCCTTCTCGGCCGTCGTTTCTCTCGGCTCCCTCATCGTGTCCGCGCGCCAGCATCTTTGGGCCAGGCGTTTGGACCGGACAGCAGAGGCGACCGATGCAGTCGTTGACGCCATCCAAGACCTGCGTACTGCGGTTTGGGCTGCTGCTCGCCAAGATCCGGATCCCGAGGCGATCTCGGAACGGATCTCTAGCGTCGACCGTGAGTGCAGGCGGTACGCCGGCACCATCCCTGCCCTTGGAGCCGTCGGCCACTCCGTGCGGGAAGCCGCGGGTAACTACCTCGGTGGTGCAGCGGGCTACGCTCTCAGCCCTCACCTGAGGGACGAACCCCGTTCCCCCCACGACCCATATTGGTGGGACATCAGCATCACCTACTTGGACTACGTCGTGCGTCAGTTGGCAAGCGGGAAATTGTCACCGACGCGCGGCAAGGTCTCATTGACCCCATTTCACGAGTGGCGCCGGGCCGAGGATGAGGGCCACCACGCCGCCCTGAAGTCTCCTGCCGCAGAGGCAGAGAACTGAGCAATTGCCGAACATCCGCAACTGGCTCCCTTCTGTGTCAAGGTCCGGATGGAGCTCTTTCGGTTCCTCCGCTGTTGATGGTGTGCCGGTGCTCGGCGCGGTCAAGATCGTTCCTCCGGTGGGGGGCTCCATCTTGACCGCGCCTGCGCTCCGGCAGGTGGGCAGCCGTGGAGGAACCGGCGGCGGTGTGAGCATGCCGGCCGGTCTTGTTGTCGGTGGTCAGGCGGTGGCGGGTTGGGGTGTCTTAGGCTGGTGGGTGACGGGTCCGGGAAGTGACTGATCCGAAGAGCCGGTGTGGGGATGTGAGTCGGCCGCGCTGGATGTCAGTGTCGTTCCCCGGTGTCCTCCCGGGCCCGTCGCCTGCAGCGTGAGGTAGTCGGTGAGCATGCTGTGGTAGACGATGTCGGAGAGCCGTCGTTTCAGGCAGCGCATCGCTTCCATGGAGGTCTTCCCGTCGGCTTTCTTGCGGTCGTAGTAGGCGCGGCCTTCGGTGGGGTTGCGGAGCTGGACGGTGGCCATGAGGTGCAGGACCCGGTTGATTTGGCGGTTCCCGCCGCGGGAGAGCCGGTGCCGGACGTGGTCACCGGAGGAGGCCTCGATCGGCGCGGTCCCGGTCCAGGACGCGAAATGGGCCTTGTCGGGGAACCGGGTGATGTCACCGACCTCGACCAGGAGCCGGGCCGCGCCGGAGGGGCCGATGCCGTGCAGGTCGAGCAGCCCGGTGCCGGTGGCCTTGACCAGGGCCACCAGTTCCTTGTTCGCGTCCTTCTTCCGCTGGTAGATCCGCTCGAGGTCTTCGACCAGTTCCATCGCGACCCTCTTGCGGGTGACGCTGACAAGGTCGGATGGTTGCACGGCGTTCAGGAGTCGGCGGGCCTGGGCGGCGGAGAGGTCCTTCTTCGCCCCGCCCGGGATCAGTTCCAGCAACAGTTGGTGCAGGTGGCACA
>NZ_JBUZNP010000021.1:0-5279 GCF_055326215.1 Tessaracoccus pujii
GTCGCACGCGCCGCCGCCGAAGAGACCGCGAAGCTCGAGGCACATCGTGGCCGCGCGTCCTACACCGGTGAGCGCAGCATCGGCTCCCCCGACCCGGGCGCCATCGCGATGGCAGTGCTCGCCGAGCGCGTCGCCGAGACCTGGTAACGACTCACCCTCCCTCCACCCCCATCCCACACAAGGAAGTGAGAACACAATGAAGAAGTTCATCAACGACCCGAAGGCGTTCGTTCCGGAGATGCTGAAGGGTCTGGCCCTGGCGAACCCTGACACGCTCACGTACGACCCGAAGTACAACCTCATCGTCCGCGCCGATGCGCCCAACAACGACAAGGTCTCCATCATCCAGGGCTCCGGCTCTGGCCACGAGCCCGCACACGTGATGATTGTCGGCAAGGGCATGCTGGACGCCGCCTGCCCCGGTGACGTGTTCGCCGCCCCGCCCACCGATTTCGTCGTCGAGGCCGCACGCCGCGTCAAGAGCGACAAGGGTGTGCTGCTGCTGGTGAACAACTACACCGGCGACAAGATGGCATTCGAAATGGCAGAAGAGCTCGCTGCCGCAGAGGGCATCAAGGTGCGCACCCTCTTCATCGACGACGACGTCGCGGTGAAGGACTCGCTGTATACCATCGGTCGCCGCGGCGTCGCTGGCAACTTCTTCGTCATCAAGGCCGTCGGCGCTGCCGCTGAGGCCGGCAAGGATCTCGACGAGATCGTCCGGATCGGCGAGAAGGTCAACGCCGTCACCCGCACCATGGGCGTGGCGCTCACCGCCTGCACCCCGCCCGCCAAGGGCGAGCCGCTGTTCGAGATCGGCGACGACGAGATCGAAGTCGGCATCGGTATCCACGGTGAGCCCGGCCGTGCACGTCAGAAGTGGGTCCCGGCGAACGAGATCGTCGACCTGCTTCTGGAGCCCATCGTGAGCGACATCCCCTACAGCAGCGGCGATGACGTCGCGCTGATGGTGAACGGTCTCGGTGGCACGCCCATCAGCGAGCTGTACCTTCTGTACGGCATCGCACACGAGAAGCTCGCGGCCCAAGGAATTACCCCAACCCGTAGCTATGTCGGCGAATACTGCACCTCGCTGGACATGGCGGGCGCGTCCATCACGCTTGTCAAGCTTGACGACGAGATCCGCGAACTTCTCGAGGCTCCCGCGGAG
Source organism: Tessaracoccus pujii (assembly GCF_055326215.1). Classification (NCBI taxonomy): domain Bacteria; kingdom Bacillati; phylum Actinomycetota; class Actinomycetes; order Propionibacteriales; family Propionibacteriaceae; genus Tessaracoccus; species Tessaracoccus pujii. Next base: position 1,172 of record NZ_JBUZNP010000021.1, read on the forward strand.
ATCCCGATCCGCACCTTCTAAGGAGCCCCCCGCTGTGCGGCGCAGGTCACGCTGCGCCGCACAGTCTCACACTGAGCAATCCCCGGGTGGGCCGCGGTTGGCCCTCGACTGTCCACCCGGCGCCGCTCGCACGCACACCATCCCTTGTACCACGCTCAATCCGAGCCCGCGGTTTGACCTCCGCGGACACAGACGTCCGCGGATGGGTGCCCGTGGCCGGCCCGCTCATCGGAGGCGCGCTCGCCACCGGGTTGTCCATCGCACTGCTTCCTGTCATCTGACGGGAACCCCTAGCCCTCGGTCGGTCCACTGTCTTTCAAGTCATGATCGGGACCGTCCGAGGCTCCACCCCAGTCGTCGCTCATGCGACGCCTAACACCCGCAACACCTGACCTTCAATGAAGAGGAGACACCATGTCGAACCCCAAGATTCAGGACACCATCACCCTTGAGGACGCACTCCGCGTCATCGATGCCGCCATCGCGCGCGCTGAGGAGATCGGACAGCCCCAGGACATCGCCGTCGTGGACGCCGGAGGCAACCTCAAGGCACACGTGCGGATGGATACTGCGAACATCGGCAGCATCCACATCGCTATCAATAAGGCGTATACGTCCATTGCCTTCCAGACCCAGACCAAAGACCTCACGGGAGCAACACGCCCGACCGGCGACCTGTACGGTCTCAACGATGCTCACGGCGGCCGCATCGTCGTGTTCCCCGGAGGCATTCCGCTCGTCCGCGACGGTGTCATCGTCGGTGCCATCGGAGTGTCCACCGGCAGTATCGAAGAGGACCAGACAGTAGCCGAGGCCGGAGCCGCCGCACTCTGACCTAGGGCGTGTCTGACAATGTCTTGACCCAGGCGATGACGGCGTTGAGGACGACGGCCGCGCGGCAGACGATGGCGTGTTTGTCGTGAAGCGCCCTGAGAAGGCCGCAGCAGTGGAGACCTGACCGCCCGGTTGATGCGCTCTGCGGGGATCGAGGGCGTGAGGGGTTCGAAGCGGATCAAGACGACGAGGCCGGACCCGGCGTCGGCGCGGCACCCTGATCTGGTGAAGCGGGAGTTCACCGCGACCGCACCGAACCGGCTCTGGGTCACCGACCTGACATTCGTGACGACCTGGACCGGGCGTCGCCTACGTGTGCTTCATCATCGACGCGTTCAGCAGGATGATCGCGGGGTGGCGGGTCGCATCGCACATACGCACCGAGATGGTCCTCAACGCGATCGAGATGGCCCGCTGGTCCCGCGGCGCCCGGCACGAGAATCCGCGGTGTTGCATCGACCGGTTGAACTCGCCCAATTCACCTCGATTCGCTACGGCGAACCCCTCGCAGACATCGGCGCCACGCCCTCGATCGGAACCGTCGGCTGTCGACGACGGTTGAAAACTGAACACTTTCGACGGTGAAAAGTGGACACTCCCACGACGATCGGAGAGTGATCACTATGGAGGATTGGGCCTTGATCAGGAGGCTTGCCGCGGAGGGTGTGCCGAACGCGCGGATCGCGGCGAGGTTGGGGATCTCGAGGACGACGGTGGTCAAGGCGGTCGCCTCCGATGCGCCACCGCGCTATGTGAGGACCCCGACCGGGACCTCGTTCGCGGTGTTCGAGCCCAGGGTGAAGACGCTGCTGGCCGGGTGTCCGGAGATGCCGGCATCGGTGATCGCGGAAAGGGTCGGCTGGACGGGATCGGAGTCGTAGTTCCGGGAGAACGTGGCCCGGCTACGACCGGAGCAGCGGCGCCCGGATCCGGCTGACCGGCTCGTCTGGGACGCCGGGGACGCGGCGCAGTGTGATCTGTGGTTCCCGCCTGCGAGGATCCCTGTCGGGACCGGGACGGGCGTGTTGTTGCCGGTGTTGGTGATGACCGCGGCGTTCTCCCGTTCACGGTCGGCCGGATGATCCCGTCGAAGACGACCGAGGATCTGCTGCTGGGCATGTGGGCACTCCTGCAGGCGTTGGGCAGGGTTCCTCGCGGCTGATCTGGGATAACGAACGCGGTATCGGCCGCGGTGCCTCCAGGGCTGCGGGGGTGGAGTCGTTCATGGGGACCCTCGCGACGAGCCTGGTGCTGCTCAAGGCGAGGGATCCGGAGTCGAAGGGGATCGTGGAACGCCGCAACGGCTGGTTCGAGACGTCGTTCATGCCGGGCCGCGAGTTCAGGCCGCCGGCCGATTTCAACGAGCAGTTCACCGACTGGCTCGGTCAGGCCAACCAGAAGATCGTGCGGACTGAACCGCCCCGGGTTTAGTGGAGGGTCTTGACCGCTTCAGGAGAGTGGAGTCATGCCTGCACCAAGGAAGTACAACGACGAGTTGCGTGAGCGTGCGGTCCGCACGGTCAACGAGACGATCAGGGAGAACCCGGGGATGCCGGCCAAGCGCGCCTGCAACCAGGTGGGCGAGCAGCTGGGGATCCCGGGATCGACGCTGCGGAACTGGCTGCGGGCCCCCGGGCTGGGGGTCGGGTCGTCGGCGGTGGAGACCGATCCGCATGCTCGGCTCGTGCAGCTGGAGAAGGAGAACCGGGAGCTCCGTCGAGCGAACGCGATACTGAGGTCGGCCTCGGCTTATGTGGGTGATCGGTGTCAAGCGGTGGCTTGATCCAGGCGTTCGAGTAGGCCGGTGTAGACCTCGGCGCGGCGGGTTTGGCCTTTGGCGCAGGCGTCGTCTCGTTGGGCTTGCAGGAGGGGGCGGTGCTCGTGGGTGGTGAAGAACATGGGACAGGTCTCGCAGATGGTTTCGTAGCGGCAATCGAGCTCGACGGGCCGGCGGCAGTAGCCGTTGCCGAGTAGGCGTTTGGCTACCTCGGCGTGGAGGGCGGTCATGGCGGGACCAGCGGCGTCGGCGGGTAGCACGGGTGTGGCGGGCGTGGGTTGGGCCTGGTGGTAGAGGGCTTCGATCTTGCTGGTGACCTGGAAGTACTGGTCGGCGACGGTGCGGTCGCCGATGCGGGCATAGACCATGGTCATGGACAGGTCGGTGTGTCCGAGCAGCGCGGCGATGGCTTCCAGACTCATGCCGCGGTTGATGGCTTGGGTGGCAAGGGTGTGTCGCAGTTGGTGGGGATGGACGTGCCCGATCCCGGCCGTGGTGGCTGCTTTCTGGACGGCCTTGTCGACGCGTGTGGGAGGGATCGGCCGGCCGCGTTCGAGCAGGAGCAGGTCACTGGCCTGCCAGGACGGGCGATTGGCGATCCAGCCGTCGATGAGGGTCTTCAGGGCGGGGTCGAGGGGGATGTAGCGGTCGGTGTGAAGTTTCCCGACTGGGGTGCGTAGCCAGTAGCCGGTGCCGATCTGGACAACGGCGTCGATGCGCAGGCCGAGAAGTTCGCCGCGACGCATGCCGGTGCGGGCCAGGATCTGGACCATCAACCGATCCAGTTCGTCGGGCAACCGGGCGGCTGCGGTCATGAACGCTGCGGCGGCGGCGTCGTGGAGGAACTTCGGCAATGGCCTGTCCAGCCGCGGGCGGTCTTCGCGGAAGACCAGGCCCGTGCGGGGCTGGTCTGGGTAGTCCCACTCGGTGATGCGCGTGAAGAAGGTGTGCAGGTGCCCCATGCGCATTCCCAAGGTGGTCCTCGACAGACCGGGTTGGCCGCGGTATCCGGGACGCTGGTCGAGCCATGCGCGGTAGTCCTCGATGTGGCGGCGCTCAAGCTCGGCGATTCTTGTGACGCCGGGGTGACGAGCGGTCAGGAAGGCGGCGAACTGCCGCAGGGTGGTGTTGAACAAGGTCACCGACGACGGCCGTAGCGAGGCGGAGCACTGCTGCAGGTAGCGGCGCATCGTCTGGGCCATCACCGGGACCTGTGCTGTGATCTGGTCCCAGTCGACCTCGGCGGCGGGGCGGTGGTTCCAGATGCGGCGTAGCTCGGCGCGTTCAGCTTGCCCGCGGTGGAACATCACCGCGTCGAGGCCGAACAAGGGCGTCGACAAGGACTTGTGGGGCGGGTTGTCATGCAGCGCTAGGGCAGCGTCGAAGAACGCAGCGCGTGCAGGTTGGTAGGTTGCGGCCGTCAGCTGTTCCGGCGCCAGCCCGGAGACCACGCAGATCCGGGCCAGATGTGACCACATCCGCTGGCATTGTCGAAGG
>NZ_JBUZNP010000022.1:0-3014 GCF_055326215.1 Tessaracoccus pujii
CGTTGGCGCACGAGCCGTTCGGCTGGCGGCCGACCACGTTGCTGGTCACGATCCGTCGCTACCGCTGCACCGGCTGCGGGCATGTGTGGCGGCAAGACACCAGCCTCGCCGCGGAGCCGCGGGCGAAGCTGTCACGCCGCGGGCTGCGGTGGGCGTTGGAGGGTCTGGTCGTGCAGCACCTCACCGTCGCCCGGGTCGCCGAAGGGCTGGGGGTGTCGTGGAACACCGCCAACACGGCGGTCCTGGCCGAAGGCAAGCGGGTCCTGATCGACGACCCGACCAGGTTCGACGGGGTGACGGCCATCGGCGTGGACGAGCACGTGTGGCGCCACACCCGCCGCGGTGACAAGTACGTCACCGTCATCATCGACCTGACCGGCATCCGCACCCGGACAGGGCCTGCCAGGCTGCTCGACATGGTCGAAGGGCGCTCCAAGCAGGCGTTCAAGCAGTGGCTGTCCGAACGCGACCAGGCATGGCGCGACAGAGTTGAGGTCGTCGCGATGGACGGGTTCACCGGGTTCAAGACCGCCACCGCCGAAGAGCTGCCCGACGCGACCGCCGTCATGGATCCCTTCCACGTGGTCCGCCTCGCCGGCGACGCCCTCGACCGATGCCGCCGACGCGTCCAACAAGCCATCCACGGACACCGAGGCCGCACCAGCGACCCGCTCTACTCGGCGCGCCGCACCCTCCACACCGGCACCGACCTCCTCACCGACCGACAGAAGGACCGGCTCACCGCCCTGTTCGCCGGCGATGACCATGTCGAGGTCGAAGCCACCTGGGGCATCTACCAACGCATGATCGCCGCCTACCGCGAACCCGATCGGACCAGAGGCCGGGCCCTGATGACCAGCCTGATCGCCTCGGTCAGCCAGGGCGTCCCCGCCGCGTTGAGCGAGGTGATCACACTCGGCCGAACGCTGAAGAAGCGAGCCGACGACGTGCTGGCCTATTTCGACCGGCCCGGCACCTCGAACGGTCCCACCGAGGCCCTCAACGGCCGCCTGGAACATCTCCGCGGATCAGCACTCGGCTTCCGGAACCTCACCAACTACATCGCCAGATCACTGCTCGAGACCGGCGGATTCAGACCCCGACTACACCCTGGATTGTGATGAGCCGCCAAACGCTCACGGCGATCATAGGGGTCCAGGTCATCGACGCTGACCCGTCCCGCGGTGGGTTCGAGAGCCCCCGACAGAGCGCGCAGGAGTGTTGTCTTCCCAGCGCCATTGGCGCCCAGCAGAGCAGTCACTCCCCCGGTCAGAGCAAACGAAGCATCAGAGACCGAGGGAGCCCTCGTCCGGGGATACCGAACGGTCAGAGCCTCAGCACCGATCAACTAGATCTGGCCTTGAGACTGACTGCCGCATGGATCTACCGCCCAGGCGACATCAACGCACGTCTTCGCCGCGCCGGTCCACGGGCCGTATGTGGGCGCCCCGTAACTCACCTTGTTCGCGACGCTGGTGTAGGACGTGCTCGTCGTGTTCGTGCTGCGCACAGACACTGTCTGGGCAGAGTTCCAGGCGTAACCCATCACATAGATTCCCCGACCGTTGTATACGCCGGCCTTTGCTGTTGCATTGTTCCGCACGTAGACGATATCCATGGCAATGTTCCCGTAGGCCCTCCCCGCTTCCACTCCGTTCTGCGTCACGGTCCTTCCGGAAAAACTGTAGGCAGCATCGGCAATTGAGGCAGATCCGAAGGCGAGGCACCCAACGATCAAAGCGCCCATGACATGTGATTTTCGGCTTGACATTTTGCTCCTCAGCGTGAATACAGGGAGCGTAGCAGCAGCGTCCGAGTAAATCGGAGAGACCCTCACCAGCGCTGACTAAAGTTACTATACTCAGTGACTATTGAGCATCCCAATCAGGCTCATCACAATCCAGGGTGTAGTCGGGGTCTGAATCCGCCGGTCTCGAGCAGTGATCTGGCGATGTAGTTGGTGAGGTTCCGGAAGCCGAGTGCTGATCCGCGGAGATGTTCCAGGCGGCCGTTGAGGGCCTCGGTGGGACCGTTCGAGGTGCCGGGCCGGTCGAAATAGGCCAGCACGTCGTCGGCTCGCTTCTTCAGCGTTCGGCCGAGTGTGATCACCTCGCTCAACGCGGCGGGGACGCCCTGGCTGACCGAGGCGATCAGGCTGGTCATCAGGGCCCGGCCTCTGGTCCGATCGGGTTCGCGGTAGGCGGCGATCATGCGTTGGTAGATGCCCCAGGTGGCTTCGACCTCGACATGGTCATCGCCGGCGAACAGGGCGGTGAGCCGGTCCTTCTGTCGGTCGGTGAGGAGGTCGGTGCCGGTGTGGAGGGTGCGGCGCGCCGAGTAGAGCGGGTCGCTGGTGCGGCCTCGGTGTCCGTGGATGGCTTGTTGGACGCGTCGGCGGCATCGGTCGAGGGCGTCGCCGGCGAGGCGGACCACGTGGAAGGGATCCATGACGGCGGTCGCGTCGGGCAGCTCTTCGGCGGTGGCGGTCTTGAACCCGGTGAACCCGTCCATCGCGACGACCTCAACTCTGTCGCGCCATGCCTGGTCGCGTTCGGACAGCCACTGCTTGAACGCCTGCTTGGAGCGCCCTTCGACCATGTCGAGCAGCCTGGCAGGCCCTGTCCGGGTGCGGATGCCGGTCAGGTCGATGATGACGGTGACGTACTTGTCACCGCGGCGGGTGTGGCGCCACACGTGCTCGTCCACGCCGATGGCCGTCACCCCGTCGAACCTGGTCGGGTCGTCGATCAGGACCCGCTTGCCTTCGGCCAGGACCGCCGTGTTGGCGGTGTTCCACGACACCCCCAGCCCTTCGGCGACCCGGGCGACGGTGAGGTGCTGCACGACCAGACCCTCCAACGCCCACCGCAGCCCGCGGCGTGACAGCTTCGCCCGCGGCTCCGCGGCGAGGCTGGTGTCTTGCCGCCACACATGCCCGCAGCCGGTGCAGCGGTAGCGACGGATCGTGACCAGCAACGTGGTCGGCCGCCAGCCGAACGGCTCGTGCGCCAACG